>NZ_JBICKE010000084.1:0-308819 GCF_043103865.1 Pseudomonas sp. yb_5 | reverse complement strand
TCCGTACTCACAAGCACCCACACGAATTGCTTGATTCGATTTGTTAAAGAGCGTTTGGTTAAGAGCCTTTCGTCTCAACCGAGGCGCGCATTCTACGCTTTCCTCAGAGCCTGTCAAGCGTTTATTTTGAAGTTTTTTGCGAGAAACTCGTTTAGCTTCAAACACTTGGCTCGCCGCGATCTCTCGTAGCGGGAGGCGAATCATACAGCACTTAGAAGCACTGTCAACCACCTTTTCAACCGCTTTCGATCATTTGATCGTAGCCCTTACAGCACCTTCAGAATTGTCTAACTCATTGAATTTCAAGGAGTTTGTCGTTCCGTTGTCGCTGGAAGTGGGGCGCATTATAAGGGGATTCGAGAGGGCGTCAACCTTTAATTTCAATAAACCTTGATAGCGCAGAAAAGCAAAGCGGGGAGGCCTGTCGGCCTCCCCGCTTTTCATCTAAAGCACACCCGCAACACGCAGACGCTGTACCTCGCCGGCATCCAGCCCCAATACTTCCCCCAGCACCACTTCGGTATGCTCGCCCAGCAGTGGTGGCGCCCGGCGATACTCCACTGGCGTCTCCGACAACCGTATCGGGCTCGCAACCTGCGGCACATTACCCGCCAATGGATGCGGAATACTCACCGCCAACCCACGCGCCAATACCTGAGGGTCCTGGAACATCTGCGCCAGGTTATTGATAGGCCCACATGGCACTCCAGCAGCCTCCAGCTGGGCCACCCACTCAGCCGTGGTCTTGAATACCGTAGCCTGACGGATCAATGGTATCAGCTCGGCCCGGTTGGCCACCCGCAGCTTATTGGTAACGAAGCGCGGGTCTTCCGCCCATTGCGGCTGCCCAGCCACCTCGGCGAACTTACGGAACTGACTGTCATTACCCACAGTAAGAATGAAATCGCCATCTGCCGTCGGAAAGTCCTGGTAGGGGACTATATTGGGGTGTGCATTGCCCAGCCGACGAGGAGGGGTGCCCGTGGTCAGGTAGTTCATTGCCTGGTTCGCCAGACAGGCCACCTGCACATCGAGCAATGCCATGTCGACATGTTGGCCGATCCCTGTCTGATCCCGGTGGGCGAGAGCAGCCAGCATGGCGACCGTGGAATACAACCCGGTCAGAATATCGGTAAGCGCCACACCCACCTTGACCGGCCCCGCGCCTTCTTCACCCTCCGGACGACCGGTCAGGCTCATCAGCCCACCCAATCCCTGGATCATGAAGTCATAGCCAGCGCGCTTGGAATAGGGCCCAGTCTGACCGAAGCCGGTAATGGAGCAATAGATGAGCTGCGGGTTTACCGCCTTGAGGCTCTGGTAGTCCAGGCCATAGGCAGCCAGCCCACCCACCTTGAAGTTCTCTATGACGATATCGCACTTCGCCGCCAGCTCCCGCACCAACCGCTGCCCCTCTGGCTGGGTAAAGTCGATGGTCACCGAGCGCTTGTTGCGGTTGGCCGACAGGTAGTAAGCCGCCTCACTGGTGTCCTCACCTTCGACATCCTTTAGGAAAGGCGGCCCCCATGAGCGGGTATCGTCGCCACTGCCAGGGCGCTCGACCTTGATCACGTCGGCGCCAAGGTCAGCCAGAATCTGACCAGACCACGGGCCGGCCAACACGCGCGAAAGGTCTAGCACCCGCAGATGTGATAGCGCGCCCATGGCTTGCTCCTTATTAATAGAACGCCTGGATACCAGTCTGCGCACGCCCCAGGATAAGTGCATGCACGTCGTGGGTACCTTCATAGGTGTTGACCACCTCCAGGTTAACCAGATGACGGGCCACACCAAACTCGTCGGAGATGCCGTTGCCGCCCAGCATGTCACGCGCCATACGGGCGATATCCAGCGCCTTGCCGCAGGAATTGCGCTTCATGATGGAGGTGATCTCCACCGCAGCCGTCCCTTCATCCTTCATGCGCCCCAGACGCAGGCAGCCCTGCAGCGCCAGGGTGATTTCGGTCTGCATGTCGGCCAGCTTCTTCTGTATCAACTGGTTGGCGGCCAGCGGACGACCAAACTGCTGACGATCCAAGGTGTATTGGCGGGCGGTGTGCCAGCAGGCTTCAGCGGCACCCAGCGCCCCCCACGAAATACCATAGCGAGCCGAATTCAGACAGGTGAACGGGCCCTTGAGGCCACGCACGTCCGGGAAGATGTTCTCTTCCGGCACGAACACATTGTCCATGACGATTTCACCAGTGATCGAGGCGCGCAGGCCAACCTTGCCATGAATGGCCGGGGCACTGAGACCTTGCCAGCCTTTTTCCAGTACAAAGCCACGGATATCGCCTGCATCATCCTTGGCCCACACCACGAACACATCGGCGATGGGACTGTTGGTGATCCACATCTTGCTGCCGGTCAGCCGGTAGCCACCATCGACCTTCCTCGCCCGGGTAATCATCGAGCCAGGATCGGAGCCATGGTTAGGCTCGGTCAGACCGAAGCAACCAATCCACTCGCCACTGGCCAGTTTGGGGAGGTACTTCTGCTTTTGCGCTTCGGTGCCAAATTCGTTGATCGGCACCATCACCAGCGACGACTGCACGCTCATCATCGAGCGGTAACCCGAGTCGATACGTTCCACTTCGCGAGCAATAAGGCCGTAGCACACATAGTTCAGGCCGCTGCCACCGTATTGCTCGGGGATGGTTGCACCCAACAGGCCGACTTCACCCATCTCGCGGAAGATCGCGGGGTCGGTCTGCTCGTGGCGGAAGGCCTCGAGCACACGCGGCGCCAGCTTGTCCTGGGCGAACTGATAAGCGCTGTCACGCACCATGCGCTCTTCTTCAGTGAGCTGCTGATCCAGCAGCAGCGGGTCGATCCAGTTGAAGCTTGCTTTACCGGCCATGAGCAAATCCTCGAAATAGGGGGCAGTTTCTTGTGCCTTTGAGCCTAGGCCTGATCGGCGGCGGGGACAAACGAGGATTGCGCACCGATTAGTGATATTTTGTCACTCCGTAAATCGGCAAAACGCCTTATTGACAGCCTTACAAGTGAGGTTGACGTACATGCGCCGTAAGATCCCCAGTACCGCCGCCCTGATTTGCTTCGAGGCGGCAGCCCGTAACGAGAGCTTTACCAAGGCTGCCCAGGAACTCGCACTGACCCAGGGTGCCGTCTGTCGGCAGATCGGCGGTCTTGAAGCCTTCCTCAATGTGGAACTGTTCCGCCGTTCGCGCCGCGGCGTGACGCTGACTGAAGCCGGCCTGTCCTACAGTCGCCAGGTGGCGGCCCAACTGGATGCCGTGGAGCGCGATACCTTGTCGGTGATGCGCCAGCAAGGCGCCAATGTGATCGAACTGGCGGTAGTACCGACGTTTGGCACTCAATGGCTGCTACCACGGCTCAAGGACTTCCAGCAGCGCCATCCGGAGGTCACGGTCAACCTTACCAACCGCACCCGGCCCTTCCTGTTTGCCGACACTGCCTTCGATGCAGCCATCTATTTTGGTGATGCAGACTGGTCAGGCACCCAGTCGCACCAACTGATGGGCGAAAACCCGGTACCGGTTTGCAGCCCGACACTGCTGAACGGCCAAGGCGTGCTCGAAGCACGCCACATCGCGCAACTACCATTGCTGCAGCAGAGCACACGCCCGTATGCCTGGCGGCAATGGTTCGGCAGTGTGGGCATGCACGTTGAGCGCGACATGACAGGCCCGCGCTATGAACTATTCTCGATGCTCGCCCAGGCGGCCATGCACGACATGGGCATTGCCCTGATACCACCGTTCCTGATCCAGCGGGAGTTGGAGGAGGGTAGGCTGGTGGTCGCTAACAGGCATGCCCTGAGTAGCGACAAGGCCTACTATCTGATGATTCCAGAGCGCAAGGTGGAGTCGGCCTCGCTACGAGCTTTTCGCGACTGGCTTGTGAGCCAGGCTCAGGCCTACATCAATAAGACAGGGACAAGCGCGACAAATTGACTCTGTAGTCAATTATTTTAAACACCTACAGATATATGTATATGTCGCATATACGCAAACTGTAACGCAAGCACAAAAATACCCTTTAACCCTGCTAAGTACGCGGCTTAGCGAGTTATTTTGCGACATCCAACTAGTCGTAAGCGAATTGGCCGATTTTTTTTTGATTTTTTCTCCTAATCTGCCAATGGCCCATGCTTGACGGGCTGCAGCCCTATCACTGCGACAAGCGGTCACAGGGTGACTTGTAGTTTTGACTTCGTTTCGCTCCAGAACCGGTTGAAGGCCTCTGGGTTCGTCTGCAAAATGCTTCGCCCCGCCCGGGATCCGGCGGGTTGGCGCTCCACAGCCGCCCCAGCGCACCATCCGAAGTGTGCTGGCTTCTACAAAGACAAAAGGTCACCGCAGGAGAAATAGTCGTGCACATTGGTGTTCCTCTCGAGACGCAGACCGGTGAGACAAGGGTCGCTGCGACCCCCGAAACCATCAAGAAACTGATTGGCCAGGGCCATCAGGTCACCGTTCAACGGGGGGCAGGGCTCAACGCCGCCATTCCGGACAGTGCCTATGAAGCCGTGGGTGCTTCCATTGGGAGCGCTGCCGATGCCTACGGCGCCCAATTGGTACTCAAAGTGGTCGCCCCCAACGACCAGGAACTGGCCCTGATCAACAGCGGCAGCCTTCTGGTGGGCATGCTCAACCCCTTCAACGGGGAACTGATCGGCAAGATGGCCGAACGCGGTATTACCGCCTTCGCCCTGGAAGCCGCGCCGCGAACATCGCGGGCGCAGAGCCTGGATGTGCTGTCGTCGCAGGCCAACATCGCCGGTTACAAGGCCGTGTTGCTGGCAGCCCATCACTACCCACGCTTCATGCCGATGCTGATGACCGCTGCCGGTACCGTCAAGGCGGCACGCGTGCTGGTCCTGGGTGCCGGCGTTGCCGGCTTGCAGGCCATCGCCACAGCCAAGCGCCTGGGTGCGGTGATCGAAGCATCCGACGTTCGCCCTGCTGTGAAAGAGCAGATCGAATCACTGGGCGCAAAATTCATCGACGTGCCATACGAGACCGACGAGGAGCGAGAGTGCGCCGAAGGCGTTGGCGGCTATGCCCGACCAATGCCGGCCAGTTGGATGCAGCGCCAGGCCCAGGCCGTGCACGAGCGCGCCAAGCAGTCCGATATCGTCATCACCACCGCGCTGATCCCTGGCCGCAAGGCGCCGACCCTGCTAAGCGCCGAAACCGTGGCGCAGATGAAGCCTGGCTCGGTAGTCATCGACCTGGCTGCCGCCCAAGGCGGCAACTGCCCGCTGACCGTCGCAGACCAGGTGGTGCAGGAGAATGGCGTGACCATCGTCGGCCCGACCAACCTGCCGGCCCAGGTGGGTGCCGATGCTTCGGCACTGTATGCACGCAACCTGCTGGACTTCATGAAGCTGCTGTTCGACAAGGACGGCGCGCTGACCATCAACCTCGAAGACGACATCGTCGCGGCCTGCCTGATGTGCCGTGATGGTCAAGTCGTCCGCAAAAACGGCTAAGGAGCACGACAATGGAAGACATGCTGATTTCCCACGGCATCTATAACCTGATCATTTTCGTGCTGGCCATCTATGTGGGCTACCACGTGGTGTGGAACGTCACCCCGGCGCTGCACACCCCATTGATGGCGGTCACCAATGCCATCTCGGCAATCGTGATCGTCGGCGCCATGCTGGCCGCAGCCCTGACCGTGACCCCGGCCGGCAAGTTGATGGGCACGCTGGCCGTAGCCCTTGCCGCAGTCAACGTGTTCGGTGGCTTCCTGGTCACCCGCCGCATGCTTGAGATGTTCAAGAAGAAAACCAAGAACGAGGCGAAGAAGTAAGCATGAGCATGAATCTGGTAACGCTCCTCTACCTCGTCGCCTCGGTGTGCTTCATCCAGGCGCTCAAGGGCCTGTCGCACCCGACCACCTCGCGGCGCGGCAATTTGTTCGGCATGATCGGCATGGGGCTCGCCATCCTCACTACGGTTGGCCTCATTTATAAGCTGGGGGCAGAACTTGCCACTGCCGGTATCGGCTATGTCATCGTCGGCCTGCTGGTCGGCGGCACCGCCGGCTCGATCATGGCCAAGCGCGTCGAGATGACCAAGATGCCCGAACTGGTCGCCTTCATGCACAGCATGATCGGCCTGGCCGCGGTATTCATCGCCATCGCCGCCGTACTGGAGCCGCAGTCGATGGGCATTGTGGCTGCCATCAGCGACCCGATCCCTACCGGTAACCGCCTGGAACTGTTCCTCGGCGCTGCCATCGGTGCCATTACCTTCTCCGGCTCGGTGATCGCCTTTGGCAAGCTGTCGGGCAAGTACAAGTTCCGCCTGTTCCAGGGCGCACCGGTACAGTTCGCTGGCCAGCACAAACTGAACCTGATCCTCGGCCTTACAACCATCGCCCTAGGCTTGCTGTTCACTTTCACTGGCCACTACAGTGCCTTCACTCTGATGCTGGTCCTGGCCTTCATCATGGGTGTGCTGATCATTATTCCGATCGGCGGCGCCGACATGCCAGTGGTGGTGTCGATGCTCAACAGCTACTCGGGCTGGGCAGCGGCCGGCATCGGCTTCTCGCTGAACAACTCGATGCTGATCATCGCCGGCTCCCTGGTAGGTTCGTCCGGTGCCATCCTCTCGTACATCATGTGCAAGGCGATGAACCGTTCGTTCTTCAACGTCATCCTCGGCGGCTTCGGTGGCGATACCGACGCTGGCGCGGCGCAGGGTTCGCAAGAACAGCGGCCGGTGAAGTCCGGCTCGGCTGACGACGCCACCTTCCTGCTCAGCAATGCCGACAGCGTGATCATCGTCCCGGGCTACGGCCTGGCGGTGGCCCGTGCCCAGCACGCGCTGAAAGAGCTGACCGAGAAGCTGACCCACAACGGGGTGACCGTGAAGTATGCGATTCACCCGGTGGCGGGCCGTATGCCCGGGCACATGAACGTACTGCTGGCCGAGGCTGAAGTGCCGTACGATCAGGTATTCGAGATGGAAGACATCAACGCCGAGTTCGGCCAGGCCGACGTGGTGCTGGTGCTGGGCGCCAACGACGTGGTCAACCCGGCGGCGAAGAACGATCCCAAGTCGCCAATCGCCGGCATGCCGATCCTCGAAGCGTTCAAGGCCAAGACCATCATCGTCAACAAACGCTCCATGGCCAGTGGCTATGCCGGCCTGGACAACGAACTGTTCTATCTGGACAAGACCATGATGGTGTTCGGTGACGCCAAGAAGGTCATCGAGGACATGGTCAAGGCGGTGGAGTGACAACAGTCGCTACAAACCCGCTGATATAAAGGAAGCCCCGGTCAGAATCTGCCGGGGCTTTTCTTTTATTGATCCGGATCAACGGCTCAAATACAAGGCTTCTCATACGACCATGGTCGCGGGACGGCAATGGGCGAAATCTCTAGACTGCGCTGCAGTAGTTTCAGTAGCCCGAGATAACAATCCATGTACCGTGATCGTATCCGCTTGTCCTCCCTGCACAGCAAGGTAATGAGTGCGGCTGATGCCGCTGGTCTGATCGAGGACGGCATGACTGTCGGCATGAGCGGCTTCACCCGCGCCGGCGAAGCCAAGGCCGTACCGCATGCACTGGCCGAACGTGCCAAGCAATCGCCACTGAAAATCAGCCTGATGACCGGCGCCAGCCTGGGCAATGACCTGGACAAACAACTGACCGAGGCCGGTGTACTGGCCCGCCGCATGCCGTTCCAGGTCGACAGCACCCTGCGCAAAGCCATCAATGACGGCCAGGTGATGTTCATCGACCAGCACCTGTCGGAAACCGTCGAGCAACTGCGCAACCAGCAGCTGAAGCTGCCGGACATCGCGGTCATCGAAGCCGTGGCCATTACCGAGCAAGGCCACATCGTGCCAACCACTTCGGTGGGCAACTCGGCCAGCTTCGCGATCTTCGCCAAGCAAGTGATTGTGGAGATCAACCTCTCGCACAACACCAACCTCGAAGGCCTGCACGACATCTATATCCCAACCTACCGCCCGACCCGCACGCCAATCCCGCTGGTCAAGGTCGACGACCGCATCGGCAGCACCGCGATCCCGATCGACCCGGCCAAGATCGTCGGTATCGTCATCAGCGATCAGCCGGACTCGCCGTCCACTGTGCTGCCGCCAGATGACGAAACCCAGGGCATCGCCGACCACCTGATCAACTTCCTCAAGAAGGAAGTGGACGCAGGCCGCATGACCAACAAGCTTGGCCCGCTGCAGGCCGGCATTGGCAGCATTGCCAACGCGGTGATGTGCGGCCTGATCGCGTCACCGTTCGAAGACCTGACCATGTACTCCGAAGTACTGCAGGACTCCACCTTCGACCTGATCGACGCCGGCAAGCTGAGCTTCGCCTCGGGCAGCTCGATCACCCTGTCGACGCGCCGCAATGCCGATGTATTCGGTAACCTGGAGCGCTACAAGGACAAGCTGGTACTACGCCCGCAAGAGATCTCCAACCACCCGGAAGTGGTACGTCGCCTGGGCATCATCGGTATCAACACCGCACTGGAGTTCGATATCTACGGCAACGTCAACTCCACCCACGTCTGCGGCACCAGGATGATGAACGGCATCGGTGGCTCCGGCGACTTCGCCCGTAATGCTCACCTGGCGGTCTTCGTCACCAAGTCGATTGCCAAAGGTGGCGCGATTTCCAGCGTGGTACCAATGGTCAGCCATGTCGACCACACCGAGCACGACGTGGACATACTGGTCACCGAGCAGGGGCTGGCGGACCTGCGTGGCCTGGCGCCGCGCGAGCGGGCGCGGGCGATCATCGACAACTGCGTGCACCCAGACTACCGCGCTGCACTGAACGATTACTTCGACCGCGCCTGCCAGCGTGGCGGGCATACCCCGCACATCCTGCGTGAAGCCCTGAGCTGGCACGAAAACCTGGAAGAAACCGGGCGCATGCTGGCTAGCTGATCCAGTCGTAGCAAGAACAGCGGCTTTCCCCCCGCTGTTCCGCTAACGCGACCTGTAGGAGCGGCCGCGTGTCGCGATGGGCTGCACAGCAGCCCCCTGCAATCTCCGCTGTATTGCTGACATTCTCGATTCCACTTCCGACCTTGTCACGACACGCGACCGGGTCAACAAATCTGTGCCACGCAGTTAACATTTAAAACTGTTCTACTGTACTGGTATTTTAACGCTTCTCCGCCTTTCTAAAACCTCAACCGCAGAAAAGCGCACCATATGTGTGCAGACCGGTACAGTTGCGCCTATTTCGAGTGCAACAGTAGGGTTACACAGTTAACTGAGCCATCGTCTTTCACCTGAACTGTATCTACTGTTATGGACGACAGAGGAGGATCATTGGCATCAGTTAAATCACTACCTAATCCCGCCATAAGCGGAAGGATGAAGCATCATGGAACGTACCCTCAGTTCCGGTCTGGTTTTTGAAAGCAACGCCCAGCAATCCAACGCCTCGATGCCACTGCGCGCATTGTCGACCCTGCTGCTGTGGCAGCGTCGTATGACCAGCCGTCGTCAACTGGCTCGCCTGGACTCCCGCCTGCTTGCAGATGCCGGTATCAGCGAGTCGCAGCGTTACGAAGAGCTGAGCAAGCCTTTCTGGCGCTAAGCTCCCGGCTTGCCGGCTTCGCCGGCACCGTGAATTCCTCAAACCCGTTGCAGGTGACTGCAGCGGGTTTTTTATTGCCCGACAGACGCGCAGTAGCGTGCTTCAGATTGCGACAGGTACAGTTTTACAGAAACTTAAATAAGCCATAACAGTTACCTGGCATTGCGGTCGTTGTCATCTCTAGGCAGCACTGCGTGGTACGCTTGGCCTAACCGTCTGCTAGAACCAGTTGATGAAAACGTACCGTGACGCGCCCTGCAAACGTCCGATACAGCAGAACCAACCTGACCTACCCAGGAGTCCACAATCATGAACCGTAAACACCTGCTTGGCGCCGTCCTGCTGCTAGGCTTGGCCGGCACTGCCAACGCCACCAGTTTCGTTGTCACCACCGACGCGGTAGTGGGCGCCGTTGCTGCCTCCACCGACGCCACTTCCGACGTGAGCTCTTCGTTCCGCGACGACAAGATTGTCCAGGCAGCCCGCGATGACGCTGCCAGCTTCGTCGGCACTCAGGGCGCTATCCGCGGCGCCCGACTGGAAAGCGCCTTTGTACACATCCGTTCGAACATGCCGGCCCTGCAAGCCAGCGATGCACAACTGGCCCAGGCCATCCTGGCCCTCTGATACGCGCCATGCACAACAGGTGCGTTGGCTTCGGCCCTCGCACCTGAGGTAGGCTTCGCCGTTCATTTTTCCAGCCTTCAAGAAAGCTCATGCGTTATCTGTTGCCGTTGCTGTTCGCCACCGCAGGCATGGCCAGCGCCCATGCCATGGATACCACCACACAAAGCCTGGTCATCACCGGCTATGTCACCAGCCAGGTCACAACCGCACCGTTCGATCGCAAACTGGTCACCCAGGCCCGCGACGATGCCGCCGCATTCGTTGCCAGCGACGGGCAGATCCGTGGTGCACGCCTGGAAGCCGCCTTGGAATCATTACGCCACAATTGCGCACGACACGCCGTCGGCGATCTGGAACTGGCGCAGGCAATTCTCGTCCAATAACTACACCTGACTCCCTGTATTTTTCGGAGATGCTCCATGCGCAAACCGCTGATTGCCGCTTCCCTCGGCATGCTGCTGCTGGCCGACCTGGCCCAGGCACAGACCCTGGTGGCCACCAGCAACATCATCGTGCGTGCCTTTGGCCGTTCGATCGACTTCACCTCGGACACCACCACATCGATCCGCGACTCCAAAGTGGTGCGCGAAGCCCACGACGACGCTGCAAGCTTCGTCGCCAGCAACGGTGACATCCGCGGCGTCCAACTCGAGGCCGCCTTCAATACCCTGCGCGAGCGCGTACCGGAAGCGCGCAGCGCCAGCGACCAGGTACTGGCTGAAGCCATACTCGCACTGTGAAGCGCGTGCGTGCCTGGCTGCTCGGCTGCGCCCTGACGCTGCTCGGCACGCCCGCCTTGGCCGACCTGCAGCTTGAGCTGCAGGCCTCCGGCCTCGACCCGCAACAAGCACAAGCCTCCCAAGCCCTGCTCGACGAGGCAATGGGCAAGCTGCCACCGCGTTTCAAGCAGCAGCTGGACCGCCGCGTGCGGGTCAGCTGGAGCGACAGCATGCCGCCCGACACTTACGGGCAGGCATCACTGATATCCACCCTCGAGCTCAACCGCCGCTTGCTGCCCAGCCTCACCGATGGCAGCGCCGCCAGCGAGCGCACCAATCGCCCACATGGCACGGTGCGTGAAGAGCTGCTGGCCACCGTGCTGCACGAGCTCACCCATCTCTACGACCGTGCCCGCCTGTGGCCCAGCGCCGAAAAATCAGTGATTGCACGCTGCAAGCGCCAGCAAGGTACGCTAGGCAAGGTTGGCCTGCCGGAAGAATGCCGCGGCCAGGCCGACCGCCGCTTCACCCTGAGCGACGACCCACGCCTGCTCGACCTGGCCGGGTGGCAGCAGTACGTGGGCCGACGTGGCGAGCGCGAACAGCACAATGGCCAATTCGTGCGCAGCCCCGACAGCTATGAGTTGAGCAGCCCCAAGGAATACATCGCGGTCAACATGGAGTATTTCCTCCTCGACCCGAGCTACAGCTGCCGTCGCCCGGCGCTGTACCAATACCTTCACGAACACTTCGGCTGGGCACCGCAACAGAGCACCTGTGCCAAAGGCTTACCCTTCATCAATGCCGGCAGTGACTTCGCCCGCCAGCCGCTAGGTGAAATCGACCCGGAGCGGGTCTACGAAGTGGACTACCTGCTGGCTGAAGCCAATCAGAACCTGGCCAGCCGTTGGGGGCACAGCATGCTGCGCCTGGTGATCTGCAAGCCGGGCCGCCCACGCGGACCAGATTGCCGCCTGGACCTCGACCAAAGCCTGGTGCTGTCGTACCGCGCCTTCGTTAACGACGTGCAACTGTCCAGCTGGGACGGCCTGGTCGGCAACTACCCGTCGCGGCTATTCGTGCTGCCGCTGGGCCAGGTGATCGACGAATACACCAAGACCGAGCTGCGCAGCCTGGCCTCGGTGCCCTTGAAGCTCAACCGCGACGAAATCGAGAACCTGGTGCGCCAGGCCGCCGAGATGCACTGGAGCTATGACGGCAACTACTGGTTCCTGTCCAACAACTGTGCAGTGGAGTCATTGAAGCTGCTGCGCAGCGGCACCGCCAATCCGCGCCTCAACGACCTGGACAGCATCATGCCCAACGGTTTGCTGGCCGTGCTCAAGGGCAGGGGGCTGGCAGACACCAGCGTGCTTGATAACCCACGCGAAGCGCTACGCCTGGGCTACCGCTTCGATTCTTATCGCGACCGCTACCAGGCGATGTTCGAGGTGCTGAGAAAGCAGTTGCCAATCAAGCAAGCGCTGGTCGAGGACTGGCTGGCCCTCGATGCCGAGCAGCGCCGTAGCTGGTTCACCAAGGCTGACCTGCGCACCAGCGCGGCGCTGCTTCTGCTTGAGCAGGCCAGCTTGCGCCGGCAGCTTCTGCTGGCCCAGGACGAGGTCAAGCAGCGCTACCTGAATGCCGCAGCATTGAAAGATGGCAGCATCAACAAAGCCGATGCCACGCTCAAGCAAATGCTTGCCAACAGCGGTTTTCTAAGCCGCCCGGCAGAGTTGCTCGACTCCAAAGGCTACGGGCTGCCGCAGCCAGAAGAGCGCAAGCACCTCGAGCAGGTGAGCAGAGAGCGGCAGGCACAGCTGTTGCGCTTGAGCACCAGCCTGGACAAAGAGGTGAGGGCGCTGCTGGAGCCGTCGCGAGCCAAGGAAATTGCAGCGGTCGAGGCCAACGTGAAGCAGATCGGCGAGCACTTGCGGGCGTTGCACAAGGCTGCTGGCGGTCTGCAGTTGTGATGCATGCAGGGGCTGGCCCTTTCGCGGGCAAGCCCGTTCCTACAGGCTCTCCTCGTCTTCCGAGGGCAAATCCTCATCCAGATGCAACCAGGGCAACCGGCTGCCCACCCAGATATGCCGGTTGGCTCGCACCCATTCAGGGTGATCCAGCGTCGCCACCGTCACATCGATCGTCTGCGGGCTATGCGTGGTCACCAGCGCCACATGCGCCCCACACTGCCCACAGAAGTAGCGGCTGCAACTGGCTGGCGCCACATAGCAGTTCGGCTCGCCCGTTAACCACTGGAACCCGGAACGGGGCAGGGTAAGCCAGGTGACCACCAGTCCACCGCTGACCCGCCTGCAGATCGAACAATGACAGTGGGCAATGTCCGTCAGGTTGCCCTCCAGCCGATAGCGCACGGCACCACAATGACAGCCACCTTCGGTTACATCCTGCATCACCTACCTCTCGTCACCTTTGCTTCAGCGAAAGCTGGCTGAAAGCTTGCCCTTTTAGGATAGCGCCCACTACCGGCACAAGACCGGTCAGCCAGGGCACCCGGTCAATACCGCGCCCGGCCCAATCAACAACAACAATGGTGATTCTGATGTATTCCTGTGCCCGCCTTTTCGTAGTCCCCCTCCGCATGCTCCCCGCACAGCGCGCTACGCGCTGATACGCCCGAATCGACTGTCCTTTCGCCGCGCCACGCCTGGAGTATTGCCATGCTGACCTTCCTCGGCTTTGCCATGGTCATCACGTTCATGTACCTGATCATGAGCAAGCGCCTGTCGGCCTTGATCGCGCTGATTCTGGTACCGATCCTGTTCGCCCTGTTCGGTGGTTTTTCCGCCAAGATCGGCCCCATGATGCTAGAGGGCATCAGCAAGCTCGCACCTACCGGCGTGATGCTGATGTTCGCCATCCTCTATTTCGCCCTGATGATCGATTCCGGCCTGTTCGACCCGGCCGTGCGCAAGATCCTCAAGCTGGTCAAGGGCGACCCGCTGAAAGTCTCGGTCGGCACCGCTGTACTGGCCCTGGTGGTCTCGCTGGACGGTGACGGCGCCACCACCTACATGATCTGCTGCGCCGCCATGCTGCCGATGTACAGCCGCCTGGGCATGAGCCCGCGGATCATGGCCGGCCTGATCATCCTAGCCGGCGGTGTGATGAACATGACCCCGTGGGGGGGCCCGACCGCGCGTGCTGCCAGCGCCCTGCACGTAGACCCGTCAGACATCTTCGTGCCGATGATCCCGGCCATGCTGTTCGGTGTGCTGGCGATCCTGGCCATTGCCTACATGTATGGCAAGCGCGAACGTGCCCGCCTGGGCGAACTGCATCTGCCTACCGACGACATCGACCACAGCGAAATCACCGTCTCGCAGTACCCGGACGCACGTCGGCCGAAGCTGCTGTACTTCAACGGTGCCCTGACCGCCGCCCTGATGGCCGCGCTGATCGCCGGTGTACTGCCGCTGCCAGTGCTGTTCATGATTGCCTTCAGCATCGCCATGATCGTCAACTACCCCTGCCTGCAACAGCAGAAGGACCGCATCGCCGCCCACGCCGGCAGCGTGCTGGCCGTGACCGGGCTGATCTTCGCCGCCGGCATCTTCACCGGTATCCTGTCCGGCACCGGCATGGTCGACGCCATGTCCAAGAGCCTGCTGGCGGTCATCCCTGAAGCGCTAGGCCCATACCTGGCTGTAATCACCGCGATCGTGAGCATGCCGTTCACCTTCTTCATGTCCAACGACGCGTTCTACTACGGCGTGCTGCCGGTGCTGGCCGAAGCCGCCAGCCACTACGGCATCACCCCCGTGGAAATGGCCCGTGCGTCGATCGTCGGGCAGCCGGTACACCTGCTCAGCCCGCTGGTACCCTCCACCTACCTGCTGGTGGCCCTGGCCGGTATCGAATTCGGCGATCATCAGCGCTTCACGCTCAAGTGGGCAGTGCTGGTATGCCTGTGCATAATGCTCGGCGCACTGCTGATGGGGATTTTCCCGCTGTTCAGTAGTCTTTAATACATCCGTATCACGTACGCGACGCGCCCTGACCGGGGCGCGTTGCCATTACCGCTCGAAGGAAAATACATGGAATGGCTGACCAGCCCGGAAATCTGGGTTGCCTTTTTCACCCTTACCGCGCTTGAGATCGTCCTCGGTATCGACAACATCATCATGATCTCGATTCTGGTCAGCCGCATGCCCAAGCACATGCAGCCACGCACCCGGATCTTCGGCCTGGCCCTGGCCATGGTCACCCGTATCCTGCTGCTGCTGTCGATTACCTGGGTCATGCGCCTTACCGCCGACCTGTTCGTGGTATTCGGCCAAGGCATCTCGGGCCGTGACCTGATTTTGTTCTTCGGTGGCCTGTTCCTGCTGTGGAAGAGCTCGCAGGAGATCTACCACGGCCTGGAAGGCGAGGACGAGAACGCAGAGGAGCCCAAAGGCGCAGGTGGCAAGTTCTTCTACACCATCATCCAGATCGCCATCATCGACATCGTGTTCTCGCTGGACTCGGTGATCACCGCAGTGGGCATGGTGTCCCACGTGCCGGTGATGATCGCCGCCATCGTCGTGGCCGTGCTGGTGATGATGCTGTGCGCCGGCGCCATCAGCAATTTCATCGACAAGCACCCGTCGTTGAAGATGCTCGCGCTGTCGTTCCTGATCGTGGTCGGTACCGTACTGATCGCCGAAGCGTTCGATGTGCATGTGCCGAAGGGCTATGTCTACTTCGCCATGGCCTTCTCGCTGGGGGTGGAAGCCATCAATATACGCATGCGCACCGCCATGGCCCGCAAGGAAGGCAAAGATCATGAACCGGTGAAACTGCGCAAGGACATTCCGGGTCAATAAGGCCAAGGAAGCGCAGTACAGCAAGGGCCCTTCGCGGGGCCCTTTTTCATGCCCGTTTTTTTTCTGTGCGTGATCACTGTGGGGGCTTGCTCGCGAAGCGACCCGCACAGGCAATCATTCATTTCAGATCTGTTTCAAATAAATGACTGCCATGCGAAGCTGGCGACAGCTGGGCAAAACAACTAAAGCTTTGAGTGAGCACTGAAAATTCTTCAAACGCTCACGTTTCATTTCTTGGCCCGATGGGCCTTTGCAACAGGGGGCCTTCGCCATGCTGACCCTGCTCAACCTGCTCTCGGCCGTGACGCTTCTGGTCTGGGGTACCCACATTGTGCGTACCGGCATCCTCCGGGTATTCGGCTCAAACTTGCGGCGCATCATCAGCCAGAACATGGACAAGCGCCCGCTGGCATTCATCGCCGGAATTCTGGTCACGGCCATGGTTCAAAGCAGCAACGCCACGGCCATGTTGGTCACCTCGTTCGTCGGCCAGGGTCTGATGGCCATGACCCCGGCCTTGGCGATCATGCTGGGTGCCGACGTGGGTACCGCACTGATGGCCCGGGTACTGACCTTCGACCTGTCCTGGCTGTCGCCGCTGCTGATCTTCCTTGGCGTGATCTTCTTCCTTTCGCGCAAGCAGACACGGGCCGGCCAACTGGGTCGGGTGGGCATCGGGCTTGGCCTGATCATCCTGGCACTTGAACTTATCGTGCAGGCAGCTGCGCCAATCACCCATGCCCAGGGCGTGAAAGTGCTGTTTGCCTCACTGACCGGCGACATCATGCTCGACGCTCTGGTCGGGGCAATGTTCGCCATGATTTCCTATTCCAGCCTGGCTGCGGTTCTGCTCACCGCAACCCTGGCCGGCGCCGAACTGATCAGCTTGCCGGTAGCCATTGGGCTGGTGGTCGGCGCCAACATCGGCAGCGGGCTGCTGGCTTTCATCAGTACCAGCATGCAGAACGGCGCCGGGCGTCGGGTGGCCTTGGGCAGCTTGCTGTACAAGCTGATCGGCCTGGTGCTGATCATCCCTGTGCTGCACCCGCTGGTGGAATGGATGGACTCGCTGAGTTTCAGCCCTCAGGAACTGGTCATCGGTTTTCACCTGCTCTACAACACGCTGCGCTGTCTGATCATGCTGCCCACCGTCAAACCGATGGGGCGACTGTGCAACGTCCTGCTGCCTGAACGGGAAACCGGCAATGGCCAGATGCGTCCGCGCCACCTCGACGTCTCGGCCTTGGAAACGCCCAGCCTGGCCCTGGCCAACGCCGCCCGCGAGACTTTGCGCCTGGGGGACATCGTCGACAGCCTGCTCGAAGCCATGCTTGGAGCCCTGCGTGGTACCCAGACCGCCTTGCCACAGCAAGTTCGCGCCTTGGGCGAAGACGCCGAAGCCCTGTACAGCGCAATCAAGCTGTACCTGGCGCAGATGTCACGGGAAGACCTCAGCGAGCAGGACAACCGCCGCTGGGCCGAAATCATAGAGCTGGCAATTAACCTCAAACTCGCCTGTGACCTGATCGAACGCATGCTGCGCAAGGTCCAGCAGCAGAAAACCAGCCAGCGCCGGGAATTCTCCCGGGTAGGCCTGGAAGAGCTGTCCGGCCTTCAGGAGCAATTGCTGGCCAACCTGCGCCTGGGCCTGTCAGTGTTCCTCAGTGCAGACCCGGAAAGCGCCCGCTTGCTGCTGCGGGAAAAGCGCCGGTTCCGTGCCCAGGAACGGCGCCTCGCCCACGCCCATGTCAGCCGCCTGCAGCGCAAGGTCGTGCAAAGTATCGAAACCAGTTCGCTACACTTGGAGCTGATCGCCGACATGAAGCGGTTGAACTCTTTGTTCTGTAGCAGTGCCTATGTGGTACTGGGCGGCTCGGACACCGGAGGGCTGATGCTCGACAGTGTGCCCGATGAAGCCCGCCAGCCGTGATTTCTCCTAGCTGAGGACCCTCGCTCGCCCATGCGTTGCCTGATGTTCGTTTGCCTGCTGATCTGCAGCCTGCCCTCGTTCGCCCTCGACCGCTCGCGGGTTGAAGGCTACCTGTTGCCTAATGGTCTGCAGGTCATCCTGAAAAACGGTTACGAACGTGACCATGTGGCGATTCGTCTGGTGGTCGGCGTGGGCCTGGATGATTTCGACTGCGAGCAGAAAGAGCTGCCACACCTGCTTGAGCACCTGTTGTTCAGTGGTATCGACGAAACAGGCGAAGGCGGGCTGGAAGAGCGCTTGCAAGCGCTTGGCGGCGAGTGGAACGCCTATACCAGCAGTGCCGACACCACCTTTGTCATCGAGGCCCCGGCGCGCAACCAGCGTAAGGTCCTCGACCTGCTGTTGGCAGTCATCCGCGATACCCGCATCGACGCCAAGACCTTGGCCACCGCCAAGCGCATCATAGAGCGCGAAGATGGCGGCCACTATGGCCACCTGCAGCGCTGGCTCGATCGCCAGGATATCGGCCACCCCGCCAGCGACCAGTTGGCCACCGAGCTGGGCCTGAAATGCCCGGAGCGCTCCAACCTCGACGACATGACCTTGGCGCAAGTACAGGCTTTGCGTGACCGCTGGTACGCGGCCAACAACATGACCCTGATCATGGTCGGTGGCCTCGACCGCCTGCTTCCGGCCTATCTGGAGCGGTCGTTTGGCGAACTGCCCGCCACTGAACCAGAAGAGCGTCGCAACCTTGAAAGCATCACCCGACAGGCCGAGCAGCGTCGCAACCTGACCCGCGGCTGGCTGGGCGATGGCGTCAAACTGCACTGGCTGTTCATCGAGCCGGTGCTGGACAACGACCACCAAGCCACACTCGACCTGCTGTCGCGCTACCTGGACTGGGCGCTGTACGACCAGCTGCGCCTGCGCAACGAGCTATCCTACGGCCCCTCCGTGCAGCGTGAGAGCTTTGGCGACACCGGCCTGCTCAGCCTCAATGCGGACCTTGAGCGCGATGACATCGACAAGGCCATCAAGGTGATGCAGGGCATGTTCGACCACCTGCGCAAGGAAGGGCTGGACCCGGACACCTTCGCCCGCATCAAGGAAGCCAGCATCGGCAAGGAAAGCTGGAGCACCCAAGGCAACAGTGCCTTGGCCGACTACTACTGGGGGGCGCTGAACGACTATACCGAAGGGCGCTTTGCCAACCCGGTGCGCAAGCTGCGCCAGGTCAGCCTGGAACAGGCCAACGAGGCGCTGAAGGCTCTGCTCAAGGAAGATGGCTATGTGCGCATCGAAAAGCCGTTGCTAGGCTATGACGAGCTTTACGGACTGATGGCCTTGCTTGTAGGGCTGGTCCTGGCGGCGGGGCTGTTGCGCTGGCGGCGGCAAGGGCCTGAACGGCCCAGTGGTGCTACACGGCGGCAGTGAATCGGCGGTATCCTTTTGCCAGTACTTGCCCTTTCGCGGGGTTGCCCGCGCAGAAGCTGGCACAGCCACCTCACTTTTCTGTTGTAGCCCCCAATGCCCCAAATCCCCCATATCGTCCAGCGCATCATCGAACTACTCAAGCGCTACCCCGGCATCATCGCGCTCGGCGGTTTCCTCTCTGGTATCGGCAGCTTCATCCTGGTCGACCGCCAAGCCGGCCTGGCCAGCTGGGTCGCTGTGCTCATGCTGGTCAGCTGGGTCTGGCTGATGCTGGAGAACACCCTCACCGGGCTGTTCGCGCGCACTTTCAACCGCGAGATCCCTCAGCCGCTGTTGCGCTACGCAACGCAGATGATCCACCAGGAAACGCTGTTCTTCGTGCTGCCGTTCTTTTTCATCACAACCACCTGGAACAGCGGTCAGCTGGTCTTCACCGGCTTGCTCGGCGCAGCCGGCCTGGTTTCGATCATCGACCCGCTGTACTACAAGTGGCTGGCACCGCGGCGCTGGCTGTTCCTGGCGCTGCATACCCTGACGTTGTTCGCTGCTCTGCTGACCGCGCTCCCGATCATCCTGCACCTGACCACCGCACAAAGCTTCAAGCTGGCCCTGATCGCGGCCATGGTCCTGTCGTTCCCCAGCCTGGCCAGCAGCTTCCCGATCAACAATTGGCGCCGCGCGGTGGCACTGGTGCTGGTTACCCTGTCGGTCGGTGCCGGGGGCTGGCTGCTGCGCTCTTGGGTACCGCCGGCAACCCTGTGGATGACCGAGGTGGCGGTGAGTACCGAAGTGCTGAACCGCCAACCCGGCGACTCACTGGACGAAATTGCTGCCAGCCGCATCCACGGCAGTGGCCTGTATGCCTATACCGCCATCAACGCACCACGCGGCCTGAACGAACGGATCTACCATGTGTGGCAAAAGGACGGCAAGGAGGTCGACCGCATTGCCCTGGACATCCACGGCGGGCGCAAGGAAGGCTATCGGGCCTGGACCCACAAGCAGAACTTCCCACCCAACCCGGTAGGCAAGTGGCAGGTGAGGGTGCTGACCGAGGATGGGCAAGTGATCGGCGTGCTGCGCTTCAAGGTGGTCAATGATGCACCAGCGGGTAATTGACACCCTGCCTAGCGCCGGAGCAGCCTTGTGCTGCGAAAGGGTCGGTACAGCACGCCACTTCCGTGGGCGCTCACGACCGCTTCGCAACTCGAGGCTGCTCCAGGTCACTGTTGCCAAGCGTGCACACAGCACATAATCACCAAACAGCCCCTGCCCCCTGCGCTATGATCAGCCCCTAAGCCTTAGCGCCGAGTCAATTGCATGGAGCCTATGACCACCCCCAGCGCCACCCTGGACACCAGCAGCCAACCGGCCTGCCTGCGTATTACCGGTGACTGGACCTTGGCACACTACGCCAACCTCAAGCGCGAGAGCGAGCGCCTGCGCACGCAGTGCGCTGCCGACACCGTCGCCGACCTCAGCCAGCTGGGCCGCCTGGACACCGCCGGCGCTTCGCTGCTGGCCGAACTGCTAGGCTCCGAGCGCCTGTCGCGCTGCACCCACGAACTGCCTGAGGCCAGCCGGGCGCTGCTGAAGAATGTCTACTGCTCGGTCCAGGATTACTGCATCCCGGTCAAGGAGGCCGAGCGCAATGTGCTGTTGCAGCTGCTGGAGCGTATCGGCCGCGCCGTCGGCACGCTCTGGCAGGACAGCATGCAACTGCTTGGTTTCGTCGGTGTGATTCTCGAAACCTTGCTGCGCCGCGCTTTCCAGCCACATCGCTGGCGCTTCACTCCTGTAGTGGCACACATTGAACAGACTGGGCTGGATGCCGCGCCCATCGTTGCGTTGCTGACATTCCTGGTGGGCGCCGTAGTCGCTTTCCTTGGCGCCACGGTGCTGGCCGACTTCGGCGCGACCATTTTTACCGTCGACCTGGTTGCGTTCTCGTTCCTGCGCGAGTTCGCCGTGCTGCTGACAGCCATTCTCATGGCCGGCCGCACTGCCAGCGCGTTCACCGCGCAAATCGGCTCGATGAAGGCCAACGAAGAAATTGACGCCATCCGCACGCTGGGCCTCAACCCCATGGAGCTGCTGGTGGTGCCGCGGGTACTGGCCCTGCTGATTTCGCTACCGTTGCTCACCTTTGTCGCGATGATCTGCGGCATCGTTGGGGGTGCGGTGGTATGCGCCCTGACACTGGATATTTCACCGGCCATGTTCCTGTCGCTGCTGCAAAGCGACATTGGCGTGCAGCACTTCCTGGTAGGCCTGGCCAAGGCACCGTTCTTCGCCTTCCTGATCGCCGCCATCGGCTGCCTGGAAGGCTTCAAGGTCAGCGGCAGCGCCGAGTCGGTGGGGGCACACACGACCTCGGCAGTGGTGCAGTCGATTTTTGTGGTCATCGTGCTGGATGCGGTGGCAGCACTGTTCTTCATGGAGATGGGCTGGTGAGTGGCCAGGATTGCGTAATCGAAGCCCGCGGCATCTGCAACCGCTTCGGCCGCCAGGTGGTACATGAAAACCTTGACCTTGACCTGTACCGTGGCGAAATCCTCGCCGTGGTAGGGGGCTCAGGCAGCGGCAAGTCGGTGCTTCTGCGCAGCATCATTGGCCTGCGCCGCCCCAATCAAGGGCAGATCAAGGTGCTCGGCCAGGACCTGGCCGGCTTGCGCGAAGAACAGCGTTCACTGGTCGAACGGCGCTTTGGCGTGTTGTTCCAGAAGGGCGCGCTGTTCTCTTCGCTGACGGTGACCGAGAACGTGGCCTTGCCGCTGATCGAGCACGCCGGGCTATCTCGTAGTGATGCCGAGCACCTGGCCGGGGTGAAACTGGCCCTTGCCGGGTTGCCGATCTCGGCTGCCGACAAGTACCCGGCCTCGCTGTCGGGGGGCATGATCAAGCGCGCAGCGCTGGCCCGTGCCTTGGCCCTGGATCCGGACATCCTGTTCCTCGACGAACCCACAGCTGGCCTGGACCCAATCGGTGCGGCAGCATTTGACCAGTTGATCCTTACCCTGCGCGATGCGCTGGGCCTATCGGTGTTCCTGATCACCCACGACCTCGACACCCTGTACACCATCACCGACCGAATCGCGGTGCTGTCGCAAAAGAAGGTCCTGGTGGCCGGCCCGCTGGCCGAGGTCGAGAAGACCAACGACACCTGGATCCAAGAATACTTTCACGGCCCACGCGGGCGCGCAGCCGAACAGGCTGCCACCCGTGCCGGGCAGGAGCGCTGAGCAATGGAAACCCGAGCCCATCACGTCCTCATCGGCCTGATCACCGTTCTGGTGGTGACCGGGGCCATGCTGTTCGGCCTGTGGCTGGCCAAATCCAGTGTCGACGACGCCTTCAAGGATTACGAAGTGGTGTTCAACGAAGCCGTGTCCGGCCTTTCCCCCGGCAGCACGGTGCAGTACAACGGCATCAAGGTGGGCGACGTGTCCACCCTGCGACTGGACCCGAAAGACCCGCGTCGGGTATTGGCACGGGTGCGCCTGAGCGCCGATACCCCCGTGAAGGAAGACACCCAGGCCAAACTGACCCTGGCCGGCGTCACCGGCAACTCGTTCATCCAGCTCAGCGGTGGCACCCCGCAAAGCCCCGAGCTTAAAGGCAAGGACGGCAAGCTGCCGGTGATCATCGCGTCGCCATCGCCAATTTCGCGCCTGCTCAACGACAGCAGCGACCTGGTGACCAACATCAACCTGTTGCTACACAACGCCAACCAGATGTTCTCCGAGGACAACATAGGCCACCTCAGTAACACCCTGGCCAACCTCGACAAGACCACCGGCGCCTTTGCCGGGCAGCACGGCAGCATCGCCGAGGCCATCGCACAGCTGGTGCAGGTGGGCAAGCAGGCCAGCGCCACTCTGGCCGAAACCCAGGCGCTGATGCGCAATGCCAACGGCCTGCTGGCTAGCGAAGGCAAACAGGCGATCGGCAGTGCCGAACAGGCCATGCAGTCACTGGCCCAAAGCACGGCAACCATCAATAACCTGCTCCAGAACAACAGCGAGGCTATTGGTGACGGCGCCCAGAGCCTGAACCAGCTTGCCCCGGCCATTCGTGAACTGCGCGAAACCCTTAACGCACTCAAAGGCATTTCCCGGCAACTGGAGGCCGACCCAAGCGGCTACCTGCTTGGCCGCGACAACAACAAGGAGTTCCAGCCATGAATCCGTCGCTGCGCCTGCTGACCCTGGCGGCCTCGCTGAGCCTGGCCAGTGCCTGCTCGATCCTGCCGAAGAGCGAACCTGTGGACCTTTATCGCCTGCCGGTAAATCAACCTAGCCGCACGGCACCGGCGCTGGACTGGTCATTGCGCCTGAACAAGCCACTGGCCAGTGAAGTGTTGGCGGGGCCAAGGATTGCCGTGATTCCCCAAGGCAATGTGGTGAGCAGCTACAAGGGCGCGCGCTGGAGCGATGCGGCCCCGGTACTGCTGCGCAACCGCTTGCTCGATGGGTTCCAGCGAGAGGGCCAGGTACAGCGCCTGAGCGCCGACGACAGCAACCTGCAGGCTGACTACGAGTTGGCCGGCGAGCTGCAGGCATTTCAGAGTGAATACCGCACAGATGGGGGAGTGGAGGTGGTGATCCGCTATGACGCTCGCTTGGTCCAGGGCCGCAACCAACGCATCCTGGCCAGCAAGCGCTTCGAAATCCGCCAACCGCTGGACGATACACGGGTATCAGCAGTGGTCGCCGGCTTCGGCCAGGCCAGCGACCAACTGGTGGGGCAAGTCGTGAACTGGACCATCACCCAGGCCAATCAGGCACAACTGAAGGTTCAGGCAAAGAACCAATAGCAGACAAAGATCGCCGCGATCACGCCGGACAACTCGGCCAGCAGTGCGCAGCCCACTGCATGGCGCACGCGCTGGATGCCCACGGCACCAAAGTACACCGCCAGCACATAGAAGGTTGTTTCGGTACTGCCCTGGATAGTCGCCGCCAGCAGCGCCGGGAAACTGTCCACGCCGTGGGTCTGCATGGTCTCGATCAGCATCGCCCGTGCAGCGCTGCCAGAGAGCGGTTTGACCAGCGCCGTCGGCAAGCCTTCGACGAAGCGTGTGTCCATGCCCATCCAGTTCACCGCATGGCGAATGCCTTCCAAGGCCAGCTCAAGGGCACCTGACGCGCGTAGCACACCTACCGCCACCAACATCGCCACCAGGTAGGGCAACAGGTTCCTGGCCACGTCAAAGCCTTCCTTGGCGCCTTCGACAAAAGCTTCATATACCTGCACGCGTCTCAGGGCACCGATTACCAGGAACAGCGTGATCACGCCAAACAACGTGAGGTTGCCCAGCACTGACGACAGACTTGCCAGCGCTGCCGCCGACAATGTGCCAAGAAAAGCCATGAAGCCACCCAGCAGCAAGGCGCCGGGAATGAAGTAGGCGAGCACGACCGGGTCCCACAGGCGCAAGCGCTGCATCACTGCCACCGACAGCAGGCCAACCAATGTCGAGACGCTGGTAGCCAACAAGATTGGCAGGAACACCATGGCCGGATCTGCCGCACCTTGCTGGGCCCGATACATGAAGATGGTCACCGGCAGCAGGGTCAACGACGAGGCGTTGAGCACCAGAAACAGAATCTGCGCATTGCTTGCCGTAGTGCTGCTGGGGTTCAGCTCCTGTAGCGCGCGCATGGCCTTCAGGCCTATCGGCGTGGCGGCATTGTCCAGGCCCAGGCCGTTGGCAGCGAAGTTCATGGTGATCAGGCCCAGGGCCGGGTGGCCGGGTGGTACCTCCGGCATCAGACGGGCAAACAACGGGCCCAGCACCTTGGCCAACCATTCGACGATGCCGGCCTTTTCGGCGATTTTGAGAAAGCCCAGCCATAGGGTCAGCGTGCCGAACAACAACACCATTACCTCGACCGACAGCTTGGCCATGGCGAAGATGCTTTCGACCATTGCAGCGAAGATGCCAGCGTTGCCACCTACCAGCCATTGGGCCAGGGCGGACACCGCCGCCACCAGGAAAAAGCCGAGCCAAAGGCCGTTGAGCATCCGTATGTTCCCCCTGAAAAGTGCCCGAATAATAGCGTATCGCAGCCTGTGACTGGGGATCGCGAGCCTTTGCAGGCGCGGCTCAAGTTCTCGCAGATAATAAAAAGCCCCGACAAGTCGGGGCTCTTGGTCAAACAGCCATCAGGCTCAGCGCTTGGCGGTTTCGCCAACCACTACAGCTTCCCGCTTCGCGGCCATCAGCGAGGCATAGTACTTCTCGCCCTTGGCCGCATCGTACATGCCTTCCCAGCGAGCAATGACCAACGCAGCCAAGGCGTTGCCCACAACGTTCAGCGCAGTCCGGGCCATGTCCATGATGCGGTCCACACCGGCGATGAAGGCCAGGCCTTCCAGCGGGATGCCCACGCTGCCCAGGGTGGCCAGCAGTACCACGAACGATACGCCCGGCACACCAGCGATACCTTTGGAGGTGACCATCAGGGTCAGTACCAGCAGCAGCTGCTGGCTCCAAGACAGGTCGATACCGTACAGCTGGGCGATGAAGATCGCCGCGATGCTCTGGTACAGAGTAGAACCGTCGAGGTTGAACGAGTAGCCGGTCGGTACCACGAACGAGCAGATCGACTTTGGCGCACCGTACTTCTCCATCTTCTCGATCACCCGCGGCAGCACGGTTTCCGAACTGGAGGTGGAGTAGGCCAGGATCAGCTCATCTTTCATGATGCGCATGATCTTGATCACCGAGAAGCCGAACAGGCGGGCAACCAGGCCCAGCACCATGAAGGCGAAGAAGGCGATGGCGAAGTACACCAGCACCACCAGCTTGGCCAGCGGCAGCAGCGAGCTGAAACCGAAGTTGGCCACGGTCACGGCAATCAGTGCGAACACACCGATCGGAGCGTAGTTCATGATCATGTGAGTGACCTTGAACATGGTTTCCGAAACGGCCTGGAAGGTACGAACCAGCGGGTCACGCAGCTCTGCCTGCAGGCTCGACAAGCCCAGGCCGAACATCACCGAGAAGAAGATGATCGGCAGCATTTCGCCACGCATCAGCGCTGCGAAGATGTTCGACGGGATCAGGTTGAGCAGGGTTTCGATGAACGCGTGCTCATGCTGTACTTCAGCCGCTGTCGCCTGGTACTTGGAGATGTCCACAGTGCCCAGGGTGCTCATGTCGATGCCGGCGCCCGGGTGGAACAGGTTGGCCAGCACCAGGCCTACGACGATGGCGATCGTGGTCACCACTTCGAAGTAGATGATGGTCTTCAGGCCGATGCTGCCCAGTTTCTTCGCGTCGCCAACACCGGCGATACCCACGATCAGCGACGAAATCACGATCGGGACGACGATCATCTTGATCAGGCGGATGAAGATGTCACCAGCGGGCTGAAGGACGTTGCTGATCCACCATGCCTTTTCTGCACTGAAATGATTCAGTAGCGCGCCGATTGCAACACCCAGAACCAGACCGATAACGATCTGCCAGGCGAGGCTCAGTTTTGCCTTCTTCATGTCTTTACCCTTTGTTTTAGTGGTCATGGCACCTGGCGCAAGCACGCGTAACAGAGCCATAGGCAAGGTCACGGGCAGTAAAGGCTTCACGTCAGGCGACGTCATGTAAGGACACCGCAGGCGAGCGACAAGGCGCTCTGGCCAGCGAAAAAGGCGGCAACTATTGCGACGGCAAGGGGCGAAAGCTAATGCCTGAAACGCATGACCCATGCCGTTCACGCATACTGTTTTCGACCTAGCCGGCAGCTTCGCAAGTGCTTGATTTATAACATTCGGAATCCCGAACAAGACCAACCCGCCATTTTTCGGCAGATTTGGCGGTGCAGATAGGACACGAAAGATGGCCTGTTCGACAATCCGAATGGCAGAAATGCCACTTGTAGAAGCGCCGAGAAGTCCGAAAAAAAATTGATGTACGGTCGAGACAAAATGTGTCTCAGGGGAAAAAACGCGCAAGGGAAGCGACGTTTCCTACATGGCTCCTCGGAAGTCAGGTCTGGCAAGGCATCCCTGTGACACCGCCGACCTGAAACTTCCGATTTCGCCTTTCCTGACCCGGCCCATTACTGGAGGCACTCCCTGTACCCCTAGGCCTCTCCGATCCTGGAACAATCAGAGCAGCCCGGCCCCTTGGTCATGTGCTACCCCTCCTCGGGGCGGCGCATCATAGAAGGCTGAACTATAGAAAGCTTCAGCTTCTATTACGTGACAGTGAGTGACCTTTCATCCGTGCCGGCAATAAATGCTCAGTACCAGTTCGGGTCACGCTTGAGCTGCTCCTGCAGTATTGCCTTCATGCCGTCGTCAGGTTTGCCCAGCCAGCGGTACTGCGCATGACGGGTGGGCGACTTGTCGCTCGGCAAACCTTCGGGCACCTCCACGAGCATCCCGTAGGCATCATCCTTGTCCCAGCTGAACGCCACGATCAGCCGCTTATAGGTGCAATTGTCCTGCTTTTCGCACAGCGGACCGACCAAGTACTTGTCGCCGTCTTCCGTGACTGCAGACATCTGCTGCTGGGCACTGCCGGTCAGATTGAGCACCCACTCGGGCAGGCGTTCCTCGCCTTCGATGGTGTCCTGCCAGGTTTCCCGGTACTCCGGGTCCGAGCCGAGCAGTTGGTCGACCCGAAACTGGCCGTCATTGGCCGCCATGGCCGCCATGGCCGCCGCGCTGCCGCCCAGCAACAGGGCAGCAGCCACGGCTGAACGAAGCTTCCTGCTCATCTTCTTCAACCTCGTCCGCGGCCAAAGAAGAAGGAGGCTACAAACAACACCAGGAAGACAATGAACAGGATCTTGGCGATACCTGTCGCAGCGCCCGCGATACCACCGAAGCCCAGTACGGCGGCGACAATGGCGATGATGAGAAAAGTGATAGCCCAACTC
The DNA here is from genome assembly GCF_043103865.1 of Pseudomonas sp. yb_5. Lineage (NCBI taxonomy): Bacteria > Pseudomonadati > Pseudomonadota > Gammaproteobacteria > Pseudomonadales > Pseudomonadaceae > Pseudomonas > Pseudomonas sp. yb_5. The sequence continues at coordinate 280,801 of NZ_JBICKE010000084.1, read as the reverse complement.
AGCATGGTAGTTCTCCTTTCTTTTTGCGGAATCGATCCGGCCGCCAGGTCAGAAAACCCAACGTTCCTGGGGAACAACTTTTTCCAGGGTGGCCGGTGAGGCAATGGCCTGGCCAGTTGGCTGGGAGTCAGCGGCCTTGACCAAGGTGTTGGCACGAGTTGCCTGAATCTGCGTCAACAGGGCAGTCTGAGCGGCGACCTGCTCAGCCAGACGCGCCGTCTGCAAGCTGTAATAGAAGAGGCCAGCGGCCAAGGTGAGCAGCATCGCCATGCCGAGTGTCAGCATCTGGCGCAATGGCAGTGCGGCGCTCTGCGAGCGGTTGACGGATTGGCGGTTCATGCTGGCTCCTCCTGCTGTAATTTTTGTTCAAACCTGAACAGGTAATTGCAGCCTGCATGCCAGCCTTTTGATTTAAATAAAATCCTTATAAATCAATAATTTATAAAACATGCAAGCACACCACAAGGACGTATCCTGCACGATGACGCCCGTGTGGTCGTGCGAATTGCACGATCAGCCTTCAACCTTGGTTGCCACCTTCAGCAGGTCAGCATCCACTCCCCGTACACCGATGATCTGTCGGGCGATCTCCACAGCGATGGTTTTCTGCTCCGCGCTAACCACCTCGCCCGAGAGCCGCACCAAGCCTGCTTCGCTGGCCACTTTCAGGTTCAGGCCATCGAGGTTGCGACTGAAGCGATAGCTGGTCTGGATCTTGTCGATGATCCAGCTGTCGCTTGGTTGCGGCCCGGTTGGCGCCCCCGCCGGTGTTTCCCGCGCCTTGGCCATGGCGGCGCTATCTAGGCTGACCAGGTTGTTGACCAAATACACGCCGTCGGTGGTACGCGCTATCACGCCCGCCATTTCCTTGGCTTCAGCACTGTCGACCTTGCCACGCAACGTCACCACACCTTCACTGCTTTGTACTTCTATAGGTGCCTTTTCGGTGGTGCGGCTCCATAACAGACGAGCACGAATCACCGCTGCCAGGGTCACGTCCTCCAGGCGCTGGGCGTAAGCACGCAGCTCCTGCGGGCGCTCCACCAGTTGGGCATTTAGCTGCAGCCGGTTTTCCACCTGCTCGATGCCACGGGTAGCACGGGCCACGTCTCCGGCCAACTGCCGCTCGACCTCGTTCTCCACCTCACCGGAAAGCCGCGCCTGCTTGCCGTCCACTTCAACCTTGATACGAAATGAATCAAGCATGCGGTTCATTGACAAAGCGGTTTGCAGGGCGCCTTCCAGGCGGGCGTCCTGCACAGGGTCGGTGAATGCCGGGGTAACTATTGGCAGCAGGGTGGCGACCAAAACGGCTGTACGCAGGGAAAAGGGCATGACAGTGCCTCCTTCGTGGGCAAAATCTGAAAATCATCGCAACCAATGTGCCAGCGCGTGTCTCTAAGCAAATCATTGAAGAATCACGGCCTGTAAACATCGTCTGGCCATTGGCTAGCGTGCAAAGGACAGAATCCTTCAGAATTGACCATGCAACTTGCCCGATTTTTCCCACACTAAATAAAGATCTTTCCCTAAGGAGCACAGGAAATGGAATCAGCCCAGGACAACCAAGGCCGCATTCTGCTGGTGGATGACGAGTCCGCGATCCTGCGCACCTTCCGCTACTGCCTGGAAGACGAGGGCTACAGCGTGGCCACCGCCAACAGCGCCGCACAGGCGGAAACCCTGCTGCAGCGCCAGGTGTTCGATCTGTGCTTCCTCGATTTGCGCCTGGGTGAAGACAATGGCCTCGATGTGCTTGCACAGATGCGCATCCAGGCCCCGTGGATGCGGGTGGTGATCGTCACCGCGCACTCGGCGATCGACACCGCAGTAGACGCCATACAGGCCGGCGCTGCCGACTACCTGGTCAAACCGTGCAGCCCCGACCAGTTGCGCCTGGCCACCGCCAAGCAACTGGAGGTGCGCCAGCTTTCTGCGCGCCTGGAAGCCTTGGAAGGTGAAGTACGCAAGCCCAAGGACGGCCTGGATTCCCATAGCCCGGCCATGATGTCGGTGCTTGAAACTGCCCGCCAAGTCGCCATCACCGACGCCAACATCCTCATCCTTGGCGAATCGGGTACCGGCAAGGGCGAGCTGGCTCGGGCCATCCATGGCTGGAGCAAGCGTGCACGCAAAGCCTGTGTGACCATCAACTGCCCGTCGCTTAACGCCGAGCTGATGGAAAGCGAGCTATTCGGCCATACCCGCGGCGCCTTCACCGGCGCCAGCGAAAGCACCCTGGGACGGGTGAACCAGGCTGACGGGGGCACACTATTCCTCGACGAGATCGGCGATTTCCCGCTGACCTTGCAGCCCAAACTGCTGCGTTTCATCCAGGACAAGGAATACGAACGCGTCGGAGACCCGGTTACCCGACGTGCCGATGTGCGTATCCTGGCTGCCACCAACCTCAACCTCGAAGAGATGGTGCGCGAAAGCCGCTTCCGCGAAGACCTGCTATATCGCTTGAACGTGATTACCCTGCACCTGCCCCCGCTGCGCGAGCGCAGCGAAGACATCCTCATCCTGGCCGACCGCTTCCTCGCCCGTTTCGTCAAGGAGTACTCCCGACCCGCGCGCGGTTTCAGTGACGAGGCGCGCACCGCCCTGCTCAACTACCGCTGGCCTGGCAACATTCGCGAACTGCGCAACGTAGTGGAACGGGCCAGCATCATCTGCCCGCAGGAACGCGTGGAAATCAGCCACCTGGGCATGGGTGAACAACCCGCCGGCAATGCCCCACGCGTAGGTGCGGCGCTTAGCCTGGATGAGCTGGAACGTGCCCATATCGGTGCCGTACTGGCTGCCAGCGATACCCTCGACCAAGCCGCCAAGACCTTGGGCATCGATGCTTCTACCCTGTACCGCAAGCGCAAGCAGTACAACCTATGAAGTGGCCGCCCATGAAGCTGCGCACGCGGCTTTTCCTCAGCATCTCGGCGCTCGTCACCGTGGCGTTGCTAGGGCTGTTGCTGGGCCTGGTCAGCATGCTGCAGATGGCGACAGTGCAACAGCGACTGGTGCGTGATACCACCCACGTCCTGGAGGTGGGGCTTAAGCTGCGCCAGAACCTGGGCGAACAGCTGATGCTTATTCTCGATGAGGACACTGCCCCGGAAAGCCTGCGGCTGCTGCAGGAAAACTTCCAGGACCTGCTCAACCAGGGGCTGGAGCAAGGCGGTGAGCGCACGGGTTTCAGCAAGGCCAGCAGCAATTACCAGGCCTTCCTCCAGACCTATCGCGGCAGCGCCACACCCGCTCGCAGCATGGGTGCCGATCAGCCACTAGGGGCCGCGTTCAACCAGGTGCGCACCGACCTCATCGATTCTCACAAACAGGCACTGGACCAGATTACCCGTAGCGAGGAACGCACCCGTGACCGTGCCTTGCTGGTCAGTGGTGTACTCGGCCTGATGGGGCTGGTGGTGCTGGTACTGGGCTTTATCACCGCGCACAACATCGCCCGGCGTATCGGCCAGCCGATCGAAGCCTTGGCCAAGGCGGCCGACCAACTGGGCAAGGGCAATTTCGACGTTACCTTGCCTGTCACCCAGGCCGCCGAGCTTAACCAGCTGACCCGCAGCTTTGGTCTGATGGCCGATGCCTTGCGCAAGCACCAGGCCACCAACATTGACGAGCTGCTGGCCGGCCAGCAGCGACTACAGGCCGTACTCGACAGCATCGACGACGGCCTGCTGATCATCGACCGCCAGGGTCGCCTCGAGCACCTCAACCCAGTGGCGCAGCGCCAGCTGGCCTGGAACGACAGCCGCGTGGGCAGCAGCCTGGTCGAAGCCTTGCAGCGACCCGAGCTTGAGCAACAACTACGCCAGGTTCTGCGCGGGGGCAGCCTCGACCGCCCACCGGACGACCTGAACATGGAGGTCGATGAAGAGTCACGTCTACTCACCTACAGCCTGACCCCGGTCAGCCACCCGCAGGGGCCAATCCTCGGCGCGGTGATGGTCCTGCACGATGTGACCGAGCAAAGGGCATTCGAACGGGTGCGCAGCGAATTCGTGCTGCGCGCATCCCACGAACTGCGTACCCCGGTGACCGGCATGCACATGGCCTTCGGCCTGCTGCGCGAGCGGGTCAAGTTCCCGCCCGAGGCCCGCGAGTACGACCTGCTGGAGACCATCGGCGAAGAAATGCAGCGCCTGACCCAACTGATCAACGACCTGCTCAACTTCTCCCGTTATCAGAGCGGGTTGCAAAAGCTCGAGCTGGCCCCCTGTGCCATCGACGAACTGCTGGAGCACGCGCAATTGCGTTTTGCCGAACAGGCTGCGCACAAGCAGATCGAGCTGATAAAGGAACTGGACCTGCCGCTACCGCGCATCCAGGCCGACGTCGCCCAGCTGGACCGTGTGCTGGACAACCTGCTGCACAACGCCATTCGCCATACCGCCAACGGCGGGCGCATACGCCTGCATGCCCGACGGCACGCAGAACGGGTGATCATCAGCGTCGAGGACAACGGCGAGGGCATTTCCTATGGGCAGCAAGGCCGTATCTTCGAGCCTTTCGTGCAGGTAGGGCGCAAGAAAGGCGGCGCTGGGCTGGGGCTGGCGCTGTGCAAGGAGATTGTGCAGCTGCACGGAGGTCGCATGGGCGTGTTTTCCCGGCCGGGGCAGGGGACCCAGTTCTACATGGCACTGCCGGTCTGACTGCTTTACCGCGCCTACAGCCGCCGCGGCAGGTGTCCGCGAGTCACCAACTCGGCAAACTGCCGGGCGTTCAACGGCCGGGCAAACAGCCAGCCCTGGCCATAATTGACCCCCTCGCTGTTCAGCAGCTCCGCTTGGTCCTCGAACTCAATACCTTCGGCAATTACCCGCAGGTGCAAGTCATGGGCCATGCGGATGATATGCGGGGCCACACCGCTACTGGCGGCATCGTGGCCCAAAGCGTCGATGAATGCCTTGTCGATCTTCAGGCAGTCCACTGGCAGGGTTTGCAGGTAGGCCAGGCTGCAATAACCGGTACCGAAATCGTCAATCAGCACCTGGTGCCCCACAGCGCGCAGCGCCTGCAGGTTGTCACGGGCGACCACCACGTCGATCAGGCCGCGCTCGGTCACCTCGAAGGCAATCTGGCTGGGTGCCACTCGATGCAAGGCCAACAAGCGCGCCGCCACCCGGCCAATACGTGGCACCATGACATCGCAGGCCGCCAGGTTTATCGATATGTATAGCTTGGGGTGCGAGCGCAGTAGCTGTCCTAGCTGTTCAAGCACACGCTGCAGGACAAAGTCGGTGATCTGGCGAATCTGCCCGGTATTTTCCGCCAGCGGGATGAACAGGTCCGGGCTGGTCAGGGTGCCGTCCGGGCGACGCCAGCGCACCAAGGCCTCGGCGCCCACACAGCGCCGGCTGTCGAGCTCGATGATTGGCTGGTAGAGCACCTGCAGCTCTCCACGACGCAAGGCATTCTGCAACTCTGAGCTCATCGACCGCCGTTGCAAAATCAACTGGAGTACCAACCAACCGATGCAGCAGGCCGCCAGCACGCTACCGGGGAACAGCAACCAGAGCATGCCGTTCATCCTCAGCGGCAGACTGGCCCTGGGGGCGATCAACACCAACTGGTAATCCGGCGACTTGGTCGGCATTCGGTAGATCAGCCGGTCGCTGAGTTCCAGTAGCGACTTGTGGCTGGTCGACCAGGCCGAGGGCGGTGGCCAAACCTGTGGCGGGCCGAGCACCGGAATGGCCCGGGCGCCGTTGTCCAGCACCACCACCAGGCTGCCGCCCGGGGGCAGGTCCACCACATCGGTCAAATGCCCACGGGAGGTGGAAACCAGAAACTTGCCACGGCCCAGCATCAGTGCTGCCAGGTTCTCGTTCGGCTCGGTGGTGGTGTTAAGCCAGTAGCTGTACGTCGGCCCCTGGATATCTGGCGCCCGCAGGGGAACGAACGCTCGCTCATCACCGCGGTTGGAGCAGGCAACATTGCCATCCACATAAGCCGCTTCATAGATGAACCGCGAGTTCAGGCCAACTTGCTGCAAGGCTGCCAGCATCGCCGGGCTGCAGCCGCGCAAGGGTTGGGCCTGCAACAAGTCGACCCCTTCGCGCAACTGGCCGAACACCTGTTCGAGCCGGTCCAGAAAACGCTCGCCCTGGGCATTCATCTGTTCGCTTTCGCTTTGCTTCATTTGTTGCAGGGCAATGCCGATGCTGGCAGAGAGCAACACCGCGGCGCTGGCCAGCGCTGCCAAAGTGGCCAGCATCCAGGGACGGTAAAAAATTTGGCGCAGCAAGGCGAAGAAGGCTGACATCAAAGGCATCCAGTTGATAACAAAGGTATAGCAACTGAATCGATAATCACCCTCACCGTTTGGCGCTTCGCTGCAATCCACCCACACTCTTTATAGAAGCAGCCTTGTGGCTGCGGTGAGACCGTTAAAGTCAATACAATTGCGTCGACTAAAAACGCCTCTTCGCAGCGCAAGGCTGCTGCAACAAGTACCCCGCCCGCCGTGACTCAACGCATGCGATTAAGTACCTGCAGCATCGCCGCTGTCTGCGCATCCGGCATACCGTCGAAACGCTGCGGGCGGAAGCGCATCTGGAACGCGGCGATCACATGGCGTGTGGCTACATCCAGCACGCCGGTCTGATCGATCTGATAGCCAAACCGTGCCAGCTCCTGCTGGTACCAGCCAACGCTTGGCGGGTTGACGCTGAAGTAGGCCTGCTGCCGTGCCACGGCGCTGGCATCCGGCCAGACACCCAGCCCGGCATCGGCCAGGCGCTTCCACGGGAACAATGGTCCCGGGTCCAGCTTGCGCAGCGGGGCGATGTCACTGTGGCCGATGATATGGCGTGGTTCGATGTTGTTGCGTTTGACAATGTCCTTGAGCAGCGCGATCAGCGACTGGATCTGCGCCTCGCTGTAAGGGTGCCAGACCCGGCCGTTCGGGGTATCGGTGAAGCCCGGGTTGACGATCTCGATACCAATGGACGAAGAGTTCAGCCAGGTGCGCCCCTGCCACTGGCTATCACCGGCATGCCAGGCACGACGGTTTTCATCCACCAGTTGATACACCGTGGCCGGGCCATCGCCGATCAGATAATGGCTGCTGACCTCACCATGGGTAAGCAGCGCCAGGGACCGCTCCAGCGAAGCATTGGTGTAATGCAGGACAACGAACTGGATGCGGTTGTCCTGATTGGCAGAAGGATGACTGCGGTCGATGCGCAGGCCCGTCGAGCAACCGGCGACAGACAACAGCAATAAGGAAATCAGGGTTTTTTTTAGCGTGGAAAGCACGTCAGTGGCCTCAGCGTATGAGCGCTACAGTATAACGTGCTCAACTGCGCTGCGCCTGCCGAGGAGACGGCGGCTGGCTAGCCCTGCTCGACGCGATTACGCCCTTGCTCCTTTGCCCGGTACAGCGCTGCATCGGCTCGTTTGAGCACCTGGTCGCTGCGATCGCCAGAACGGAACGCGCCCAGGCCAATGGAGGTGGTGATCACCACCCGCTCACCCTTGAAGTGGAATGGGCAGGCTTCGACTGTGGCGCGCAACCCCTCGGCCATTTGCGCGGCGACTGCCGGCGTGGTCTGCGGCAGCAGCAGGACGAATTCCTCGCCGCCAAAACGGGCAATGAAATCACGGCCCCGTAGACGCTTGCGCAACTGGTCGGCAACGATCTTGAGGACCTTGTCCCCAGCCAGATGCCCATAGTTGTCGTTGATGCGCTTGAAATGGTCCAGGTCAAGAATCGCCATCGCCAGGTGGCCGCCGTTTTCCTTCCAGTCGAGCATTTCGCGTTCCACTCGCTCGCTCCAGGCCGCACGGTTGGGCAGGCCGGTGAGCGGGTCCAGCAGGGCTTTCTGGCGCTGCTCTTCCAGGTGCTCGCGATAGCCAAGCGCCTCATGCTCCATACTCGCCACCCGCTCCGACAAGCCTTGCAGGCGACCGGCCAGTTCCTGCTCGCGGCGGTCACGCTCGTGCTTGTGCTCGTCCATGGTCACCAGCAAACCTTCCAGACGGTTTTCCAGAATGTGCTTGAGGCTTTCTACATCGGCGGCACCTTGCACACTGCTCTGCAGGCCGTCGACGTGCTCACGCAGTTGGCTATCCAGCTCGCGGGCAGCGGTACTGTTGTCCGCGTGGCCGGCGCTGGCTTCGTGCAGATGGCTCTGGAAACCTTCCAGGCGTTCATTGAGCTGCTGCAGGTAGGTTTCGAATTCGTGCTGGCCGCTGTCGGTGATCGCCAGCATGAGTACTGCCAAGTCATCCAGCACCGGGATCAGCTCATACCAGTTCAAGCCGCGGGCAACCCGCTCGCGCATTTCCAGCGCCTGAGCCTTGTGTCGCTCGGGTAGGCTGAGGTCATCGAGCAGACCGATCAGGGTCTGCTCGATGTGCGCGGCAACCTGGCTGTAAGGCGGCTCCACTGCGTAGGGCAGTGCATAGGGGCCGTCTTCACCAAAGGTTTCTTCAAGAGCTTGTAAGGGTTCTGCCTCAGCCAACGGCTCGCTGGCGGCAACTGCAGCATCCGCCACTGGCGCCTTATCCTGTGGCAAAGGGGCTGGCGGTATTTCGGCCGTTTCGATCAGCGCCGGGCCAAATGCCTCCAGCTCAAGCTCGGGCGCTTCGGCTACCTCGGCAGCCAGAGCAGCAGGGGCCGGCAGCGGTTGTAGCGCATCGACGTCATCGGGCCGCAAGGGCTCGGTACTGCCGGCTGTATGGGGCACAATCTCGGCAGCAGGCAACGCTACCGGCGCAAGCGCTGCTCCTGCCTGTGCATCTTCCTCGCGGCTTCCGAACAACCGCTGCAGAAAACCTGGTCGGGCTTCTTCACCCGGCTTGCCAAGGGCCGACAGCGCGCGCCCCTGCAGGCCGCTCAACTCGCTCAACAGCGGCGGTAGCTCGCGTGACTGGGCAACCCCACCGTCAAGCTTCTTCGCCAGCTTTTTCAATGACCGCGAGATATCGCTGGGTAGCGGGAGGCCTTGCAGTTGGCCAACCAGTGCGGTCAGCGCATCGCTGACCTGATTCATGCGGGTCTCGCGACGCTGTTCGGAGTCCAGTACCGCTTTCTCAAGGCGCGGAATCAAGCCGGCGAGGCCGGCGTCCATGTTGCGGCTGCGAATGACGTCGCGCATTTCTTTCATGCACTCGTCTACCACCTTGTCGCTGCCTTCAGCAGCCAGGGTGCTGCGCACCAGGCCCCGACGCAGCAGGTCAAGACGGGCATCCCAACGGCGTTCGAGCTTTTCTTGCTGCTCGATGCTTTTAAGGTATTTTTCTTTCCAGCGCTCAGCGTCTTCAGTCATGCCCGGGTCCGCAAACGGTGATGGCAATTAGCTCAAAACCGGCAGCGTATCCACAGTCAATGCATCAGGCAATCGAATCTCGACTGCAACGGGAAGGTGGTCCGAAATTGGCTGCGCCAGCACCTCGACACGCTCCAGCGTGAGGCTTGAACTGAGCAGAATATGATCAAGACAACGCTGCGGTCGCCAACTGGGGAAGGTGGCCTCGACTTGTGGGGCGACCAGCCCCAGGTCGCGCAGCGGCGAGTGCTCCAGCAGGTCGGTAGCGTGGGTGTTCATATCCCCCATCAGCACCTGGTGACGATAACCGCCAATCAGCTCGCGGATATAACCCAGCTGCAGGGCGCGGGTCTTGGCCCCCAATGCCAGGTGCATCATCACCACTATCAGCGCATCGTCGCCTTCGCCAAACCGCACCAGGATCGCTCCACGCCCGGCCGGGCCAGGCAACGGATGGTCTTCGAGCAGTTGCGGTTTCAGGCGGCTGAGCACGCCGTTGCTGTGCTGGGCAAAACGCCCAAGATTGCGGTTGAGCTGCTGATACCAATAGGGGAAAGCCCCCAAGTGGGCCAAGTGTTCGACCTGGTTGACGTAGCCCGAGCGCAGGCTGCCACCATCGGCTTCCTGCAGGGCCACCAGGTCGAAGTCGCCCAACAGCCTGCCGATTTTCTGCAGGTTGCCGGCACGCCCGTTATGCGGCAGCAGGTGCTGCCAGCTACGCGTCAGGTAATGGCGGTAGCGCTCGGTGCTTATGCCCACCTGGATGTTGAAACTGAGTAGCCGCAGGCGGCCATCCTCAGGCAGGCCCGGGGCCTGCAGGTGATGTTCGTTGACCTGCGGCTCGTGCAGGCCAATGCCACGCGTAGCTCTGAAGCGGGGCATGGGTTATGCCGCCTACTTGGCGGCGCGCTCCTTGTCGATCAGCTGGTCGGCGACATTCAGCACGCCTTCCGGTCCGCCGGCAGTACCCAGGTCGAAGCGGTACTTACCGTTGACGACCAGGCTCGGTACGCCAGTGATTTCATACTTCTTCGCCAGTTCCTTGGCCTGTTTGACCTGGCCCTTGATGGCGAACGAGTCGAAGGTGGCGAGGAACTTGTCCTTGTCCACGCCTTGAGTGGCGAGGAAGTCGGCCATGTCGTTCTTGTCGGTCAGGCGTTTGTGCTGGTTCTGAATGGCATCGAACACCGCAGCATGCACCTTGTGCTCGACGCCCATGGCTTCTAGGGTCAGGAACATCTGGCCGTGTGCATCCCACGGGCCACCGAACATGGCCGGTACGCGCTTGAAGTTGACGTCCTTGGGCAGCTTTTCAGCCCAAGGATTGATGGTCGGCTCGAAGTGGTAGCAGTGCGGGCAGCCGTACCAGAACAGCTCGACGACTTCGATCTTGCCGGGCACGGAAACCGGAACAGGGTTGCTCAGCTCGATGTATTCCTTGCCAGCAACAGGCTCGGCGGCCTGAACGGCAGTCATACCGAATACGCTGGCGGCGACCAGCGCAGCGCTGAGAATCAGTTTACGCATGCTTTACTCCTGAGCAGTCATGGGTCGCCACGACGCGACCTGTACTGAGACAGGTCGGGAAGGGCTCGAGTTCTGTAGTGTAACGGCTGCGGACGGAAAAAAGGGCAGCCCGGCCGCCCTTTCATCATTGGCCTACAACATTAACCGAAGGTTAATGCAGGCCCTGAATGTAGCTGGCCAACGCTTCGATGTCGTGGTTGCTCAGCTTGCCAGCGATGGTGCGCATGGTCATGGCATCGCCATCGTTGGTGCGGTTGCCTTCGCGGAAGTCAGTGAGCTGCTTGGCCACGTACTGCGAGTGCTGCCCGCTCAGGTGCGGGAAGCCGGCCAGGGCGATGCCCGCGCCGTTAGGCGAGTGACAGCCAGTGCAGGCCGGCATGCCCTTCTCCAGGTCGCCGCCGTTGAACAGCGCACGGCCGCGCTCGACCAGCTTGGGATCGGCGGCACCCACGCTGCCTTTCTGGCTGGAGAAGTAGGCGGCGATATCGGCCAGATCCTGGTCGCTGAATGCGGTCAGCATGCCGGTCATTTCCAGCACGGTACGCTTGCCCGACTTGATATCGTGCAGTTGTTTTTCGAGATAGCGCTGGCCTTGGCCAGCCAGTTTCGGGAAGTTCGGTGCCAGGCTGTTGCCGTCGGGATTGTGGCAGGCGCCACAGACGGCGGTCTTGGCCTGGCCAGCAGCGGCATCGCCTTTGATAGGTTGCGCAGCAGTGGCCGCACCAGCGACACCCAAGGTCAACAGCAGACTCACGACTAGTTTGTTCATCAGCTAATCCAACACGGCTAAGGGTGAAATGTTATGTATCGGGACTGCCGCTCATCCAAAGGATGACCAAACGGTAGTCCTCGGCACTGCAGTCCATGCACAATCCACGCGGCGGCATAGCCTTGAAACCCTGGGTCACGTGCTTCACCAGTACATCCATGCCTTGCGCCAGCCTTGGCTCCCAAGCTGCCCGGTCACCCCGTCTGGGTGCCTGTGGCAACTGCCCGGTGTGACAGCCCGCACACGTGCGGTTGTACAACACCTCGGGATCCTGTGTAGCCTGTGCGCTGAAAAACGGCAGGAACATACCGACAGCAAGCAGCCATTTCGCCATGCGGAACGACCTTCAGGGTTGGGGGCCGCGCTGCGTTCTGTTGCGCGAGCTATTGTTCGACACCCCATGCCCGTTCTCCTTCGCTGGGAGAATGAGCACACAAAAACTGGGGCATTATATACTTCCGCCATCCAAACGGAAACGACACCGCTTGCCAGGCTTGGCTCTACAAAGTCAGGCAACACCCACATCGGATATCCCATGCAAGTCAAGAACCCCATCCTCGGCCTCTGCCAGAAAGCCAAATTCGCCCTCAGCGCAGCCAAGGTCGAACAATGCCCGGACGACCAGGGTTACGAGGTGGCTTTTGCCGGCCGTTCCAACGCCGGCAAATCCAGCGCCCTCAATACCCTGACTCATGCCAGCCTGGCGCGTACCTCGAAAACTCCCGGGCGCACCCAGCTGTTGAATTTCTTCAGTCTGGACGATGAACGGCGTTTGGTCGACCTGCCGGGCTATGGTTATGCAAAAGTCCCGATTCCACTCAAGCAGCACTGGCAGAAACACCTGGAAGCCTACCTGGGCAGCCGTGAGTGCCTGCGTGGCGTGATCCTGATGATGGACGTGCGTCACCCGATGACCGACTTCGACAAGATGATGCTCGACTGGGCCAAGGCCAGCAGCATGCCGATGCACATCCTGCTGACCAAGGCCGACAAGCTGACCCACGGCGCGGGCAAGAACACACTGCTGAAAGTGCAGTCGGAAATCCGCAAGGGCTGGGGGGATGGCGTTACTATCCAGCTGTTCTCGGCACCCAAGCGCCTGGGCGTGGAAGACGCCTACCGAGTGCTGGCGGACTGGATGGAACTGGAAGACAAGCCGGTCATTTGATGCTTTGCGCCTGAACCGTAGGAGCGGGTTTACCCGCGAAAGGGCCGGGCCTGCTCTCCACCCGCCGTTCATCGTTGCCGCCACTACCGTATTCGCGGGTAAACCCGCTCCTACACCTGATCGGGGTTGGACACGCTTTGGTGATTGGGCGCAGGCCCTTGTAGGAGCGGGTTTACCCGCGAATGCAGCGGTGAATTCGACATCGCATTCGCGGGTAAACCCGCTCCTACGGGGGCTCAGTACAAGCCAACCGTCAAATTCCGGGCAAAAAAAACCCCGGACTTCGTATGGGGAGGGGGAAGTTCGGGGTCCAAGTCCGGACCGCTAGGGCGGGGTCCAGATATCTGCCAACACTTAACACAACATAGGAGCATCGAAGGGCTTCACCAGCCATTCAGTTACTCTGAGTTCCGCTTCACCGGTTTAGTTCCGAAACCCATAAAACTATTTGCGATAGTTTCATGAAACTTAAGCACCCCCGGCACTGAGCGGTGCACGGATCCGCGTCACTACGTCGCAGATCCTACACAGTTTTACCTGCTCAATCAGTGAGCTTCGTCCCAATTCGCACCAACGCCTGCTTCGACAAGCAGCGGCACATCCAGCTGGGCGGCCTGACTCATGTGCTGGCGAATTTCATCTCTCACCTGCTGCACCAGGTCCTCGCGTACCTCAAGCACCAGTTCGTCGTGCACCTGCAGGATCACCCGGGCATCCAGCCCGCTCTCGCTCAACCAGTTATCCACTTTGACCATGGCCCGCTTGATGATGTCGGCAGCAGTACCCTGCATCGGCGCGTTGATCGCCGTGCGCTCGGCGCCCTTGCGCAGGGCAGGGTTCTTGGCATTGATGTCAGGCAGGTACAGCCGGCGGCCAAACAGGGTTTCGACAAAGCCTTGTTCGGCCGCCTGGGCACGAGTGCGCTCCATATAGGCCAGCACGCCGGGGTAACGGGCAAAATAGCGGTCGATGTAGTCCTGCGACTGCTTGCGGTCGACGCCGATCTGCTTGGCCAGGCCAAAGGCACTCATGCCGTAGATCAGGCCGAAGTTGATAGCCTTGGCACTGCGGCGCTGGTCGGTAGTGACGTCTTCCAGGGCCACACCGAACACTTCGGCTGCCGTGGCGCGGTGCACGTCCAAGTCGTTGCGGAAGGCATGCAGCAAGCCTTCGTCCTTGGCCAGATGGGCCATGATGCGCAGCTCGATCTGTGAATAGTCTGCCGCCAGCAGCTTGTAACCCGGGCTGGCGACGAAGGCCTGGCGGATACGCCGGCCTTCAGCGGTGCGGATCGGGATGTTCTGCAGGTTCGGGTCGCTCGACGACAACCGGCCGGTGGCCGCCACGGCCTGCTGGTAGGAGGTATGGATACGCCCGGTGCGCGGGTTGATCTGCCCCGGTAACTTGTCGGTATAGGTGCTCTTGAGCTTGCTCAGGCTGCGGTACTGCATCAGCACCTCTGGCAGCGGATAACCTTGCTCGGCCAGTTCGTCGAGCACTGCTTCGGCGGTGGATGGCTGGCCCTTGGCAGTCTTGCTCAGCACCGGCATGCCCAGCTTGTCGTAAAGGATCGCGCCCAGCTGCTTGGGCGAGCCGAGGTTGAACGCCTCACCGGCGAGCTCGTAGGCACGCAGCTCAAGCTCAGCCATCTTAACGCCCAGCTCACCGCTCTGTACCTTCAACAGCTCGGCATCGACCAGTGCACCCTGGCGCTCGATCCTGGCCAGCACCGGCACCAGCGGCATCTCGATATCCATCAGCACCGGTTGCACGCTCGGCGTTTGTGCCAGGCGGGCCTGCAATGCGTGGTGCAGGCGCAGGGTGATATCGGCGTCTTCGGCGGCGTAGGGGCCGGCCTTGTCCAGGTTGATCTGGTTGAAGGTAAGCTGCTTGGCACCCTTACCGGCGATGTCCTCGAAGGCAATCGTGGTGTGGTCGAGGTACTTCTGCGCCAGGCTGTCCATGTCATGACGGGTGGCGGTGGAGTTCAGCACGTACGACTCGAGCATGGTGTCGTAGGCCACACCGCGCATCTCGATGGCGGGGGAGCCATTGGCGAGGATGTTGATGTCGTACTTGGCGTTCTGCCCGACCTTGGCCTTGGCCGGGTCCTCCAGCAGTGGTTTCAGCGCCAGCAGCACGGCCTCGCGGTCCAGCTGGACCGGCGCGCCTTCGTAATCGTGGGCCAGCGGCACATAGGCCGCTTCATGCGGCTCGACTGCGAAGGACAGGCCGACCAACTGCGCCTGCTGGGCGTCCAGGCCGGTGGTCTCGGTGTCGAAGGCAAACAGCGGTGCCTGGCGCAGCTTCTCCAGCCAGGCATCGAAACGGGCCTGGTCGAGAATGGTTTCGTATTTGGGCTCGACCTTGGCCGCAGGCTCCACGGCCGGGGCAACATCGTCACCGGCCTTGGCCGCATCGCGCTGCACTTCGGCGACCCAGCTCTTGAACTCCATCTCGGTGTACAACGCCAGCAGCGCCTCGCGGTCAGGTTCACCGCACACCAGCGCCTCGACCTCCACATCCAGCGGCACGTCAACCTTGATGGTGGCCAGCTCGTAGGACAGGAATGCCGCGTCGCGGTGCTCCTCCAGCTTGGCCGGCAAGGTCTTGGCGCCGCGAATGGCCAGCGCTGGCACTTTGTCCAGGTTGGCGTAAAGGTCGCTGAGACCGCCGCCGATGCCGGTCAACAGCCCCACCGCCGTTTTTTCGCCCACGCCCGGCACGCCGGGGATGTTGTCGACCTTGTCACCCATCAGGGCCAGGAAGTCGATAATGTGTTCCGGGCCGACGCCGAATTTCTCGTGCACGCCAGCCACGTCCAGCACGCTTCCGGTCATGGTGTTGACCAAGGTAATGTGCCCGTCCACCAATTGCGCCATGTCCTTGTCGCCGGTCGAGATGATCACCGGGCGACCCAGGGCGGCGCTGCTGCGCGCCAGGGTGCCGATCACGTCGTCAGCCTCGACACCCTCCACGCACAGCAGCGGGTAGCCCAGTGCCTTGACGCTGGCGTGCAGCGGCTCGATCTGTACCCGCAGGTCGTCCGGCATGCTGGGGCGGTTGGCCTTGTACTCGGCGAACATGGCATCGCGGAAGGTGCCGCCCTTGGCGTCGAACACCACGGCGAACAGGCTGTCGGGGTATTGCTTGCGCAAGCTCTTGAGCATGTTCAGCACACCCTTCACCGCACCGGTCGGCATGCCCTTGGACGTGGTCAGCGGTGGCAGCGCGTGGAAGGCGCGATAAAGGTAGGAGGAACCGTCCACCAGGACGAGGGGCGCTTGGCTCATGAGCAGAATCAACCTTTTCGACGGGTCCGGCGCTAGAATAGCCAGAATCATTGACGACAAAGGGACTAGGTTATCATGCGCACACTCAATCGCCTGTTACTGCTCGGCCTGTTGGCAACCACGCCTGTCGTCACCCTGGCGGCGGACGACGCCCCCTCGGCCGATCCCGAGGTGACCATTCGCACGGAAGGCGATAGAACCATCCAGGAATACCGGCAGAACGGCTTCCTGTATGCGATCAAGATCACGCCGAAAAACGGCAAGCCTTATTTTCTGGTACGCGCCGATGGCACTGATGCCAATTTCATTCGATCCGACCAGCCGGACATGCTGATTCCGTCCTGGAAGATCTTCGAGTGGTAAGCTGACGCGCACCGTTCACATCAACCCGGCACTTCCCGGCGGAAGTGCCCGTATGGGCAATTTTTCATCATGTCAGTCTTCACCCCCGTGACCCGGCCTGAGCTGGAAACCTTTCTGGCGCCGTACGAGCTGGGCCGTCTGCTCGACTTCCAGGGCATTGCCGCCGGTACCGAGAACAGCAATTTCTTCGTCAGCCTCGAACAGGGGGAGTTCGTCCTGACGCTGATCGAGCGTGGGCCCAGCGAGGACATGCCGTTCTTCATCGAGCTGCTCGACACCCTGCACGCCGCCGACATGCCGGTGCCCTATGCCATTCGTGACCGCGACGGCAACGGCCTGCGCGAGCTGTGCGGCAAGCCGGCATTGCTGCAGCCCAGGCTGTCGGGCAAGCACATCAAGGCCCCCAACAACCAGCACTGCGCCCAGGTCGGCGAGCTACTGGCACACATTCACCTGGCCACCCGCGAGCACATCATCGAGCGCCGCACCGACCGCGGTCTGGACTGGATGCTGGCCTCGGGTGCCGAGCTACTGCCACGCCTGACTGCAGAGCAAGCCGCATTGCTGCAGCCGGCGCTGGACGAAATCAGCGCACACAAGGCGCAGATTCTGGCCTTGCCGCGGGCCAACCTGCATGCCGACCTGTTCCGCGACAATGTGATGTTCGAAGGCACCCACCTGACCGGTGTGATCGACTTCTACAATGCCTGCTCCGGGCCGATGCTGTATGACATCGCCATCACCGTGAACGACTGGTGCCTGGATGAGCAGGGGGCAGTAGATGCACCACGCGCCCAGGCGCTGCTGGCAGCCTATGCGGCGCTGCGGCCGTTCACTGCAGCCGAAGCCGAGCTGTGGCCGGAAATGTTGCGGGTAGGCTGCGTGCGTTTCTGGCTGTCGCGCCTGATTGCGGCCGAGTCGTTTGCCGGAATGGATGTGATGATCCACGATCCGAGCGAGTTCGAAGTACGTCTGGCGCAACGCCAGCAGGTGGCTTTGCACCTGCCGTTCGCGCTGTAGACCGCGTCTGCTTCTTCGCGGGTGAACCCGCTCCTACAGGGATAGCGACAGCCTTGAGGGCTGTGCAGTACCTGTGGAAGCGGGCTCACCCGCGAAGGAGCCGGTACAGGCTTACAACTGTTCCAGGCAGCCTGCCAGGTCACCGCCCAGCTTCTCGAGCAAGCGCTCATACCCTTTGCCATCTACCGGATCGGTGCCACCCAAGGCATCCAGCTCGGCCAGGCGCACAGGCAAACCGGCAGTCAGGGTCTCGGCCAGGCGCGGCCGCAGTGGCGGCTCGCTGAACACACAGGTCTTGCCCACTTCCTGAAGACGCTGGCGCATGGCCGCCACATGTTGCGCCCCAGGCTGCACCTCGGATGCCACGCTGAACACGCCCGCGTGCTTCAAGCCATACTCAGCCTCAAAATAATCGAAGGCTTCGTGGAAGACGAAGTACGGCTTGCCGGCAATACCGGCCACCCGAGCCTTGATACGCTCATCCAACGCATCCAGGCGTTCATCGAAGGCCTTCAGGTTGCTCTGATAGCGAGCCGCATTGGCCGGATCGACCTTGGCCAGGTCAGCCGCCATTTTTGCTGCGATTACTCGCGCATTGGCCGACGATAGCCACAAGTGTGCATCAAGACTGCCCGGGCGGTGGTCATGGTCGTGGTCGCTGTGGTCTTCTTCCTCATGGGAATGGCTGTCCTCGCCAAAGTGGCGCAACTTCATGCCCGGCAGCGCCTGAACAGCCACTGTGGCCTTGCTGCGGCTTCCCAGCACACGCGGAAGGAAGTTCTCCATGTCCGGGCCGATCCAGTACAGCAGGTCGGCATCGCCAACCCGCCGCACGTCAGAGGGGCGCAGCGCATAATGGTGGGGTGAAGCTCCGGGCGGCAGCAGCACGTCAGGGCTGCCAAGACCATCCTGCACGGCAGCGGCAATCTGCTGCAGGGGCTTGATACTGGTGAGCACACGCACGTCGGCCTGCGCGGAGAATGCGATGAAAGCGACAAACAGAACCAGGAATCGGGACACGGTGAATACTCGAGTCGTCAGAAACAGGTAACATAATAACGTCTCTGTCCAGAACCGTCGCTGCCCATGTCCATCACACCGCTGGCCAACCGTCCTCACGACCACTCCCATTGCGTACACAGCGCACTGGCTGAAGCCGACGCCTTGTGCACCCGCCAGGGCCTGCGCCTGACCGCCCTGCGCCGCCGTGTGCTGGAGCTGGTGTGGCAAAGCCACAAGCCGCTGGGCGCCTACGACATCCTCGCGGTGCTCAGTGAGCAGGACGGCCGCCGCGCCGCGCCGCCCACGGTGTACCGCGCGCTGGACTTCCTTCTGGAAAACGGCCTGGTGCATCGCATCGCGTCGCTCAACGCCTTCATCGGCTGCAGCCACCCCGAGCACGTGCACCAAGGCCAGTTTCTGATCTGTCGGGCCTGCCATGTGGCCATCGAGCTTGAGCAGAGCAGCATCAGCGAGGCGATCATCAACAGCGCCAAAGGCGTGGGTTTCACGGTCGAGACCCAGACCGTGGAAGTGGTCGGCCTGTGCGGTAGCTGCCGGAGCACGGCATGAGCGACGCCCTGATTCGCCTGGAGCAGGTCGGCGTCACCTTTGGCGGCGAGGCGGTGCTCGACAGCATCGACCTGTCGGTCGCCCCAGGCCAGATCGTCACCCTGATTGGCCCTAACGGGGCGGGCAAGACTACCCTGGTGCGCGCCGTACTTGGCCTGCTCAAGCCACATCGTGGCAAGGTATGGCGCAAGCCCAAGCTGCGCATTGGCTACATGCCGCAGAAGATTCAGGTTGATGCCACGCTGCCGCTGTCGGTGCTGCGCTTCCTGCGCCTGGTGCCCGGTGTAGACCGCGCGGCAGCCTTGTCGGCGCTGCAGGAAGTGGGTGCCGAGCAAGTCATCGACAGCCCGATCCAGACTATTTCCGGCGGCGAAATGCAACGCGTGCTGCTGGCCCGCGCCCTGCTGCGCGAACCCCAGTTGCTGGTGCTCGACGAACCGGTACAAGGAGTAGACGTAGTCGGCCAGACCGAGCTTTACAACCTCATCACCCGCCTGCGTGACCGCCACGGCTGCGGCGTGCTGATGGTGTCCCACGACCTGCATCTGGTCATGAGCGCTACCGACCAGGTGGTGTGCCTGAACCGCCACGTGTGCTGCTCGGGCCACCCTGAGCAAGTCAGCGGTGATCCGGCATTCGTCGAGCTATTCGGCAAGACAGCACCGAGCCTGGCCATCTACCACCATCATCACGACCACAGCCACGACCTGCATGGCTCGGTAGTCGCCCCTGGCACCCATGTTCACGGAGAGCACTGCAAGCATGGCTGACTTTCTTCTCTACGCCTTGCTTGCCGGCTTGTCCCTGGCACTGGTTGCAGGCCCACTGGGCTCCTTCGTGGTATGGCGGCGCATGGCCTATTTTGGCGACACCCTGTCTCATGCCGCGCTGCTCGGTGTGGCCCTGGGCTTTGCCCTGGACGTCAGCCCGGCACTGGCAGTAACCGTGGGCTGCCTGTTGCTGGCGATTCTGCTGGTGACATTGCAGCAACGCCAGCCGCTGGCCTCCGACACCCTCCTGGGCATCCTGGCCCCCAGCACCTTGTCGCTGGGCCTGGTGGTGCTGAGCTTCATGCACGATGTGCGCATCGACCTGATGGCTTACCTGTTCGGCGATCTGCTGGCCATCAGCCCCACCGACCTGGCCTGGATCCTCGGCGGCAGTGCACTGGTCCTGCTGCTGCTCGCTGCGCTGTGGCGGCCGCTGCTGGCGGTTACCGTGCACGAAGAACTGGCCATGGTCGAAGGCCTGCCCGTGGCCGGGCTGCGCATGGCGCTGATGCTGCTGATCGCAGTGGTGATTGCGGTAGCCATGAAAATCGTTGGCGTTTTGCTGATCACCTCACTGCTGATCATCCCTGCGGCTGCGGCACAGCGGCACGCCCGCTCACCAGAGCAGATGGCCTTGGGTGCCAGCCTGCTGGGCGTCTCTGCGGTCTGCGGCGGCCTGGCCATGTCCTGGTTCAAGGACACCCCCGCCGGGCCGTCGATCGTGGTCTGCGCCGCGGTGCTATTCTTGCTGAGCCTGGCCCTGCCAAAACGCTGAAAAGCAGGGCGTGTGCAGGCACGCCTTGCAACCTTTGGCCGGTAAAGGGTCTGTAAGGCCTATTTTCGAGCGTGCGCACCTGGGTGTAGACTTGCTCGCTTTTTGCGCAAATAGAGAGTCGCAGGAATGAAGCCGTTCGCCTCCCGTTATCTGCTTGTTGCCGCGTTTTCCCTGATCCTGGCTGCCTGCTCCAATGCGCCGGTCGACCAGGCCACCGCACCTGCCCAAGCAGATGCCTGGCAGCAGTTGCAACAGAACATCGCCAGCAACGAGCTGGCTACCGCCGAAGACCAGCTTGCAGCACTGCAGGCCCAGTCGCCGGATGATGCACGCCTGGAGCAATACCAGCGCCAATTGGCCGAAGCCTACCTGCAACGCAGCCAGATCGTCCTGCAGAAGGGCGATGTGAACGCGGCAGCTACTGCGCTGGCCCGTGCCCGGGCACTGATGCCGCAGGCGCCAGCAGTGACCGGCGGGGACGCCGTGACCCAGGCCCGCAAGGCCGAGCTGGAAAAGGCCGAGGCTGCGCTGAAGGCCGCCGAAGCCAAGCCCAAGGCACGCATCATCGACCCGACAGCGCCGAGCACCGTGGTGGCCTTGAAGACCACCGACAGCCGCGGGCTGCGCCGCCAACTGGACGACATTGCCGCGGATGTGGTGAATTACCAGTGTGAGGTGGTATTCCAGGTGCCGCGCACCGAGGATGCACCTTGGCTGAAGACCTTGCTGGAAAAACGCGTGCGCAAGATCGACGATGGGTTCGAGCTGAAGCAGAAGCATGAAATCCAGCGCTCGTTGCCGGCACAGGTGGTACTGGTCCCGCATCAGCAGTAAAAGCTTCGCGGGTAAATCCGCTCCTACAGCAGGAGCGGGTTTACCCGCGAAAAGGTCTTATCAGGCAGGAACAGCTTCAGCAGCCGCCTCCCGTTCCCACACCCGGTGACCTTCTACCGCTTTGACAAAGGCATCCACTGCCTTCTGCTCATCCCCAAGCAACAGCCCCTTGTCCTCCTTGAGCCCCAACGATTTCACCAATTCCTTGGTCAGCACCAGCGCCTTCAGGTGCTTGTAACCCTCCAGCAAGAAATGCTTGGCCAATCCGCTAGCCGCCAGCGCATCCGTAGAAGCCTTGCCCGCAGGCACGACAATCCCGTCGAACATGATCGAAGGCATCCCCTCCATCGACGCCGCTACTGGCAGTTGCTTGCCATCCGCCGCCTTCACCGGCGCCGAGGTCGGCCCCAGCAGCATCGGCCGGGCACTGTGCGCTTCCAGGGCCTTTACCAGTTTGTCCACGCTGACAGCGTCCACGCCATCGGCCACCAGCACGGCAATCTTGCGCCCCTTGATACCCACTGAACCTGGGTGGTTCATCTGGCTCAACGCAGGCGATTGCGCCAGCTGGCTACCCTTCACCTGCACCGTACCCGCTTTCGGCGCAGGGAGGCCCAGGTTGGCCGCAACTGCCGCCGCCAGCTTCAAGTCGATGTTGGCAAGAATTTCATTCACTTCCCGGGCACGGATATGTTCACGCTCCACTTTGCCCAACTCGAAGCTGTAAGCCTTGATGATGTGCTGTTGCTCGGTCGGGCTCATGCTCTGGAAGAACAGCCGAGCCTGCGAGAAGTGATCGCCGAACGACTCACTGCGCTGGCGAATCTTGTGCGCATCGATACGCTCCTGATAGCTCTCGAAGCCGCCGTCTTGCGCCGCAGGCGGGGTTTCCTTCGGCCAGCCGCCGTCAATCGAGTTGGGCTCGTAGGAAGCCCGGCCCTTGTGCACGACGTGCTGGTGCAGCGCATCACGCTGGTTGTTGTGGTTCGGCGATACCGGCCGGTTGATCGGTATCTGGTGGAAGTTCGGCCCACCCAGGCGGCTGATCTGGGTATCGGTGTACGAGAACAGTCGGCCCTGCAGCAGCGGGTCGTTGGTAAAGTCGATACCCGGTACGATATGGCCGGGACAGAACGCAACCTGTTCGACTTCGGCAAAGAAATTGTCCGGGTTACGGTTGAGCACCATCTTGCCCAGCGGCGTGACGGGTACCAGTTCCTCGGGGATGATCTTGGTCGGGTCCAACAGGTCGAAGTCGAATTTGTGTTCGTCAGCCTCAGGCACAATCTGCACGCCCAGTTCCCATTCCGGGTAGTCGCCGGTTTCGATGGCTTCCCATAGGTCACGGCGCTGGAAGTCGGTGTCCTTGCCCGCCAGTTTCTGGGCTTCGTCCCACAGCAGGGAATGCACGCCCTGACTTGGTTTCCAATGAAACTTGACGAAGCTGGCCACGCCCTCGGCATTGATCAGGCGGAAAGTATGCACGCCAAAGCCTTCCATCATTCGAAGGCTGCGCGGGATGGCGCGGTCAGACATGGCCCACATGACCATATGAGCCGACTCCGGCACCAGCGATACGAAATCCCAGAAGGTGTCATGAGCCGAACCGCCGGTAGGTATCTCGTTGTGTGGCTCTGGCTTGACCGCGTGGACAAAATCGGGGAACTTGATGGCATCCTGGATGAAAAACACCGGCATGTTGTTGCCAACCAAGTCGAAATTGCCTTCATCTGTATAGAACTTGACGGCAAAGCCACGCACATCTCGCACCGTATCGCCAGAACCGCGTGGGCCCTGAACCGTCGAGAAGCGGACAAAAACCGGGGTGATCTTTTCCGGATCTTGCAGGAAGCCGGCCTTGGTCAGCTCGGCGTGGTTGCCATAGCTCTGGAAGAACCCGTGTGCCCCGGTACCGCGGGCGTGCACGATGCGCTCGGGGATACGCTCATGGTCGAAGTGGGTGATCTTCTCGCGCATGATGAAGTCTTCAAGCAGCGACGGCCCGCGATCACCCGCCTTGAGGGAGTTCTGGTTGTCAGCAATGCGCACGCCTTGGTTGGTGCGCAGCGCATGCCCGGTCGCATCGCTGCGGTCGGCCTCCAGGCTCTGCAGCTTGGCATTGGTATTGGCCCGGTCGGGGGTCTGGGTGCCGGCGGCCTCGCTGTGCTTGGGCGCATCCGTTTTCTTGCTGGGCATGATCGGCTCTCCTCATCAGTCTTAAGGCGTGCCCGTTCAGGGCTTGTGCAAGTAGTGACTGGAGGGCGTTGCCGAGCGTTCAATCAGGATTACCGGTTGTCGCGATATGCCCGATGGATTGGTGCATGACGAAATAAATGCTAAGAACAGCTATGGGAAAAGGCTAAAATGCGCGACCCCAGCTAACCGCTGACCCAAATTTCAATGCGCCCCACAAGGTTCGCTACGTGATCGAGTTCCAACAGGTACATAAAACCTACCGCGTTGCCGGTAGGGAAATCCCCGCACTGAATCCGACCAGCCTGACCATCGAAGATGGCCAGGTGTTCGGCCTGATCGGCCATTCCGGCGCCGGCAAAAGCACCATGCTGCGCCTGATCAACCGCCTGGAGGAGCCCTCCGGCGGCACGATCATCGTCGACGGCGAAGACGTCACCGCGTTCAACGCCAGCCAGTTGCGCGGCTTCCGCCAGCAGGTCGGGATGATTTTCCAGCACTTCAACCTGCTGGCCTCCAAGACCGTCGCCGACAACGTCGCCCTGCCGCTGGCCCTGGCCGGCGAGCTGTCGCGCAGCGAAATCGACAAGCGCGTCACCGAGCTACTGGCTCGCGTTGGCCTGTCGGACCACGCCAAGAAGTACCCGGCACAGCTGTCCGGTGGCCAGAAGCAGCGCGTCGGTATCGCCCGCGCCCTGTCGACCAACCCGAAGATCCTGCTATGCGACGAGGCCACCAGTGCCCTCGACCCGCAAACCACGGCCTCAGTCCTGCAACTGCTGGCCGAGATCAACCGTGAACTGAAGCTGACCATCGTGCTGATCACCCACGAGATGGACGTGATCCGCCGTGTCTGCGACTGCGTGGCAGTGATGGACGCCGGTAAGATCGTCGAGCAAGGCTCGGTGGCCGAGGTGTTCCTGCACCCGCAGCACCCCACCACCAGGCGCTTCGTCCAGGAAGACGAGCAGGTCGACGAAGGCGAGCAGCGCGACGACTTTGCCCACGTTCCAGGCCGTATCGTACGCCTGACCTTCCAGGGCGACGCCACCTACGCGCCGCTGCTGGGCACCGTAGCCCGCGAAACCGGTGTCGACTACAGCATCCTCGCCGGGCGTATCGACCGCATCAAGGATGTCCCCTATGGCCAGCTCACTCTCGCCCTGATCGGCGGAGACATGGAAGCGGCGTTCGCCCGCTTCAAGGCAGCTGACGTACATATGGAGGTACTGCGTTGATGGACGCTCTGAGTTTCTTCGCCAACGTCGACTGGGCCGAAATCTGGCTGGCCACCGTCGATACCATGATCATGCTGTTCGGCTCGCTGTTCTTCACCGTGCTGCTAGGCCTGCCACTGGGTGTGCTGCTGTTCCTCTGCGGGCCAAAGCAGATGTTCGAACAAAAAGGCGTCTATGCCCTGCTGTCGCTGGTGGTCAACATCCTGCGCTCGCTGCCATTCATCATTTTGCTGATCGTGATGATCCCGTTCACCGTGCTGATCACCGGTACCTCGCTGGGCGTTGCAGGCGCCATCCCGCCGCTGGTGGTGGGTGCCACGCCGTTCTTTGCACGCCTGGTTGAAACCGCCCTGCGTGAAGTGGACCGCGGCATCATCGAGGCCACCCAGTCGATGGGCGCCACCACCCGCCAGATCATCACCAGTGCGCTGCTGCCGGAGGCCCGTCCGGGCATCTTCGCGGCCATTACCGTGACCGCCATCACCCTGGTTTCTTACACCGCCATGGCTGGTGTGGTGGGTGCCGGTGGCCTTGGCGACCTGGCTATCCGCTTCGGTTACCAGCGTTTCCAGACCGATGTGATGGTAGTGACCGTGGTACTGCTGCTGGTACTGGTTCAAGTCCTGCAGAGCGTGGGCGACAAACTGGTCGTGCATTTTTCCCGTAAGTAACCCCAATGGGGTCGGCCTGGCCGACCCGTTCGGGGGCCGTCGCGGCCCTCACAAGGAGTGATCAATGAAGAAGCTGCTTGCTGTCGCTGCCGCTGTCGCGGCCTTCTCGGCCCAGGCCGATACCCTCACCGTCGCCGCCACCCCGGTGCCGCACGCCGAGATCCTCAACTTCGTCAAACCACAACTGGCGAAAGAAGGCGTAGAGCTGAAGGTCAAGGAATTCACCGACTACATCCAGCCGAACGTGCAGGTGGCCGAAAAGCGCCTGGACGCCAACTTCTTCCAGCACCAGCCTTACCTGGATGAGTTCAACAAGGCCAAGGGCACCAGCCTGGTGAGCGTGGCCGGCGTGCACATCGAGCCACTGGGCGTGTATTCGACCAAGATCAAGAAGCTGGACGAGCTGTCCTCCGGTGCCACCGTGGTCATCCCCAACGACGCCACCAACGGCGGCCGCGCCTTGCTGCTGCTGGACAAGGCTGGTGTGATCAAGCTCAAGGACAACAAGAACATCCTGTCGACCGTGAAGGATGTTGCCGAAAACCCGAAAAACGTGAAGTTCCGTGAGCTGGAAGCCGCCACCATCCCGCGTGTGCTGACCCAGGTAGATGCAGCCCTGATCAACACCAACTACGCGCTGGAAGCCAAGCTGAACCCGGAAAAAGACGCGCTGGCCATCGAGGGCAGCGACTCGCCTTACGTGAACATCCTTGTTGCCCGCCCGGACAACAAGGACTCGGACGACATGAAGAAACTGGCGGCTGCACTGCACTCGCCCGAGGTGAAGCAGTTCATCATCGAGAAGTACAAAGGCGCTGTGGTTCCGGCGTTCTGAGCCGAACTATCACGCTGGACTCTTCGCGGGTAAACCCGCCCCTACACACATCGTTGTAGGAGCGGGTTTACCCGCGAAGCGTTTGGGGCTGACTCAATCCCGCTTGACCAGCCCAGGCAACTGCGCCCCCAGCTTCTGGTTGTTGAACGGCGCCCGAATGAACCCCCGCTGTCGCCCATCCGGCCCGACAATCGCCAGGTTACCGCTGTGATCCACGGTATACCCCGGCTTGCTGGTATCCGCAGGGATGAACGGAATGCTCAAGGCATTGGCCAGCTTCTGGGTATCCTCGATCGACCCCGCCACCCCGACAAAGTCCTTGTCGAAATAGCCCAGATACTGCTTCAGCTGGTTCGGCGTATCGCGGTTAGGGTCCACACTCACCAACACCACCTGCAGCCGGTCGACGGCATCCTTGGGCAGCTCGCTCTTCACCTGGCGCAGCTGGGCCAGAGTGGTCGGGCAGATATCCGGGCAGTAGGTGTAGCCAAAGAACAGCAGCGACCATTTGCCCTTGAGGGCATCCATCTGCACCGGCTGGCCGTCCTGGTTGGTCATGGTGACATCGGCCACGGCGCGGCTCTGCGGCAGCAGGATGATGCCCGCATCGATCAGTTCGGCAGGGTTAGGCTGGTCACGACCATTAAGCACCTTGTTGACGGTAAGGCCCATGATCAACGCGACCAGGGCAACGAGGATGAAGACGGTTTTCTGGGTTCGGGTCATAGGTTCAGCAACAGGTAGTGGTCAAGAAGCAACGCAATGAACAGCGCGAACAGGTAGCCGATAGAGTACTTGAAGGTGCCGATCGCCGCGTGCGGCCGGCTGCTACGGTACAACACCCAGGCCCAATGCAGGAAGCGCAGGCCCAAAGCCAGGGCACAGGCCAGGTACAGCGGGCCACTCATGTGGATGGCATACGGGAGCAGGCTCACTGCCAGCAAGATCAGGGTGTACAGCAGGATATGCAGCTTGGTGTAGTACTCGCCATGGGTCACCGGCAACATCGGGATATCGGCCTTGGCGTATTCTTCCTTGCGGTGGATGGCCAGCGCCCAGAAATGCGGCGGGGTCCAGGCGAAAATGATCAGCACAAGCAGCAAGGGTTCGGCACTGACATGGCCGCTTACCGCCACCCAGCCGAGCAACGGCGGAGCGGCACCGGCCAGGCCACCGATGACGATGTTCTGGGGCGTGGCGCGCTTGAGAAAGCCAGTGTAGAGCACCGCATAACCGAGTAATGAGGCCAGGGTCAGCCAGGCGGTGAGGGCGTTGGTGAACATCAGCAGCAGGACCATGCCCAACAGGGCCAGGGCCAAGGCGAACAACAGCGCCGGCAGTGGCTCGACTCGGCCTTGGGCCAAAGGCCGTTTGTGGGTGCGCGCCATCAGCGCATCGATGCGCCGATCCACCACATGATTGACCACCGCCGCGCCACCCGCGCACAGGCCAATGCCCAGGTTGCCAAACAACAGCACGCTCCAGCTGACGCCCGCCCGGGTGGCCAGGAACATGCCCGCCAGCGAGGTGATCAGCATCAGCACCACCACCTTGGGCTTGGTCAGCTCAAGGTAATCGCGCCAGCGAGCCCGTCGTACGCTTAGAAGCGTCGCCACGAGTCGTTCCTCATATGATGGGAAATGCCCACCCCGACCACGGGCCGCAGACGCCAGCCATGGCCGACACCCACTCGAACCTTGTCGACCACTCGAATGCGGTAGTTCACCAGCACCATGCTCAGCAGCAGCATCGCCCCGCCGGCATTGTGCGCAACAGCCACCGCCAGCGGCAGGTGGAACACCACGTTGCTGATGCCCAGGCCCACTTGCAGGGCCAGCGCCAGCAGCACCAGCCGCGCCAGGCCGGGGAGACCACAGCGGTGCAGCTTCCAGCTGAGCATCAGCAGCACGCAGGTCACCAGCAGCGCGCCCAGCCTGTGGCTGATGTGGATGGCCGTGCGCGCATCACTGTCCAGCTGTCCGCCCAGGTAATTGGGGCCGACGTGCTGGGTCAGGTGGAAGCCGTTGCTGAAGTCCGCCGCCGGCCACCACTGGCCATGGCAAGTCGGCAGGTCGATGCAGGCCACGGCGGCGTAGTTGGCGCTGACCCAACCGCCCAGGGCGATCTGGCCGATTACCACCAGCAGCGCCAGCGCAGCGATCCGGCGCAGGCTCAGCGGCAGTTTCGGCAAGGGCGCAAAGGCCCGGGACAGACGCAGAGACAACAGGAACAGCAAGCTCAACGTGGTAAAGCCACCCAGCAAGTGCGCCGTGACCACCTGCGGCCATAGCTTCAGGGTGACCGTCCACATACCGAAGGCTGCCTGGGCCAGCACCACACCCAGTAGCAGCATCGGCAGGCGATAAGGCTGCCCATCACGGGCATGCCGGCGCATTGCCTGGAAAGCGAGCAGGGCGATCACCACGGCCAGACTACCGGCAAAGTAGCGGTGGACCATCTCGGCCCAGCCCTTGGCAGCTTCCACCGGGTGCTCAGGAAAGTGCAGCTCGGCATGGGCCAACTGCGCTTCACTCTTGGGCACGCTGATAAACCCATAGCACCCCGGCCAGTCGGGGCAACCGAGGCCGGCGTGGGTCAGGCGGGTATAGGCACCGAGCAGGACGACCAGCAGTGCCAGCAGGGTGGCGAACACAGCAAGGCGAAATCCAGGTCTGGCCATGGCAGGCTCCTAGCCGATGTTGGACAGCTTGAGCAGGTGGCGCAGGTCATCCAGCACGTGCTTGCCGTTGACCTTGCCGTCGTAGCGCAGCACCAGGTTGCCGTGCGGGTCGACGATCCACAGCTGCGGGCCGGGCTCGGCAACCTTCTGCTGGTAACGTTGTGCATCCAGCGGGTAGCGCTGCAACTGCGGGTACTCGCGGCCGAGCAGTGCCTGATAGTCGGCACTCAGCGGCTGGGCGGCGGCCAGCGCGTGGCTGGCGCGGCTGGCATCACGCCCCAGCCCGACCTGAATCTGCCGAGCCAGGTACACCAGGCGCTGACAGTCTTCGGTGCAAGCCTGGGGTGCGCTGACCAGCAACTGCCAGCGATCGTCCTGCCCCGCCACGCCGAGATCGGCACGGCTTTCCCCATTGCCAATCATGGCGCCATGGTAGCTGCGGCCTTCCGGCACCCAGAATTTGAGCTTGTACATGCTGGTAGCCAGAACCATCGGCCCAAGCACCACCAGCAGAATAAGCAACAGCTGCAAACGCCCACGGGCTCTGGGTTTGCTACGTTCAGGCGCGTCCAGTGGAGTGGCGGTGGCCATGGCGTTTCTCCTTGTTTTGGTGCCAGCCGAAGTAGAGGTAGAGCAGAACCAGAGCGGTCGCCAGGGCAAACCACTGCACGGCATAGCCCACATGTTTTTCGGGGCTCATGGCGACAACCGGCCAGTCCAGGCGATAGCTCGCCGGGCCCGGTTCCAGGCGCAATTCCTGGGCGAAGCCTTCACGATCAAGCTGTTGCCATAGCAGCGCTGCATCGATAGCGGTCAACAGATGTGGCCATTGCCCGCCGATGGGGTCCGGGTGCAGCTGGAAGGTGCTGCCAGGCGCGACATACACAGAGGTATCCAGCGCCAAGGCCTGGGCAGGGGTTTCGAAGTGCACCGGCACCCGGCGGTCCATCCATGGCAGCCAGCCACGATTGATCAGCAACCACAGGCCGCTGGCTTGGTCGTGAAAGGGCTGCAGCAGCTCGACACCGGCTTTACCGTCGCGCATGCGGTTGTCCAGCAGCACGCTGTGCTCGGCGTCGAAGCGCCCATACAGGTGCACGCGGCGGAAGGCGTTGTCTTCTTGTGAGAGGAGCTGGGCGGCGGCGATCGGCGCTTCAATCCGCCGTTCTGCATAGGTGGCCAGCAGCACGCGCTTTTCCTCGGCACGGCCGAGTTGCCAGCAACCAAGCGCAATTAACCCCGGCAGCAGTGCAAGCACCACCAGCGTCGGTACCCAGCCTGGGCGAAACGGCCTCACAGGCGCCTCGCTATACTTATCCACATCACCGCATCCCCCCGGAGTAACGCCATGCTCAAGGCCGCGATTGTCCTGATGCTGTTGGCCACCATTGCCAGCCTGTTCAGTGGCCTGGTGTTTCTGGTCAAAGATGATGAAAACTCGACCCGTCTGCTAAAGGCCCTGACTGTACGGGTGACCCTGGCAGCCCTGACCATAGGCCTGGTCGCCTGGGGCTTGATCAGCGGTCAATTGGTCTCCCAAGCCCCTTTCTGAAGTTCTCACCCGCCCCTACAGGGTTTTCGTATTCACAACACATAGACAAAGATGAACAACCCCACCCACACCACATCGACGAAGTGCCAGTACCAACTGGCCGCCTCGAAGCCGAAGTGTTTTTCCGGGTTGAAATGCCCGCGCAGAATGCGCACGAACATCACAATCAGAATGATCGTGCCCAATGTCACGTGGGCACCGTGGAAGCCGGTCAGCATGAAAAACGTCGCACCGTAGATTCCTGAGCCCAGTGTCAGCCCCAGCTTGGTATAGGCCTCGTAGTACTCGAAGGCCTGCAGCGCGATAAAACTGATGCCCAGGACAATGGTCAGCGCCATCCAGAATTTCAGCGGACCGCGGTGGTCACGGCGCAAGGCGTGGTGGGCAATGGTGATTGTCACACTGGAGCTGACCAGCAGGATGGTGTTGATCAGCGGCAGGTGCCACGGGTCGATCACCTCCTTGGGGGGAGGGAACAGCTTGGGGTCGGGGGTGTGCAGCAGCGGCCAGGTGAATTCGAAGGTTGGCCACAGCATGTGCGCAACACCTTTGGCCCCTTCGCCACCCAGCCAAGGTCCCGCCAGTACGCGTACATAGAACAGCGCACCGAAGAAGGCCAGGAAGAACATCACTTCGGAGAAGATGAACCAGCTCATGCCCCAGCGGAACGAGCGGTCCAGCTGCGGGCTGTACAACCCGGCGCGGCTCTCCTTGACCACTGCCCCAAACCAGCCGAACAGCATGTAGGCCAGAAACAACGCACCCACGAAGAAAATCAGCGGCCCGTGCGAATCCGGGTGGCCCGCCTTCATGTCGTTGAACCAGGTGCCCAGGCCGAATACCGTGATGAACATGCCGATGGTGGCGATGATCGGCCATTTGCTCTGCGCCGGAACGTAGTAATGCTCATGACTTGCCATTGCTGTTCTCCTTCCCTTAACGGGCGCCCTGGACGTCCTGGGCCGCGACATGCGCGACCGGCGGGTGGCGAGCGGTGATGTCGAACAAGGTGTAGGCCAGCGTCAGGTGCTTCACGCTGGCCGGCAGGTCGCGGTCGACGATAAAGCGCACTGGCATCTCGATACGTTCGCCGGGCTGCAGCACCTGCTGGGTAAAGCAGAAGCACTCGGTCTTGTGGAAGTAGGCCGCGGCCTCGGCCGGGGTAATGCTGGGTATTGCCTGTGCACTCATCGGCCGGTCGGTCGGGTTGTGGGCAATGAAGATCATCTGATTCACCGCCCCCGGGTTGACCTCCAGTTGGTCGGCAGTGGAGTAGAAGTCCCAGACCATGTCGCTGGCATTGGTCGACATGAACTGCACCCGCACCGCACGGGTCGGGTCACTGACCTGGCTACCTTCGTATTGGCCGCCGGTCTTGCCGTTGATACCGAAGGCTCTGCACATCACGTCGTAGATCGGCACCAGCGCGAAGCCGAAGGCGAACATCACCACCGTCAGCATCAACAGGCGCGTTACCAGGCGTTTCACCGACAGGCCGTTCATGGCGGGTTCCTATTTCACTTCCGGGGGTGTCTGGAAGGTGTGGTAGGGCGCAGGCGAAGGTATCGACCACTCAAGGCCCTCGGCGCCATCCCAGGGTTTTGCCGGTGCCGGCGCGCCCCCGCGGATGCACTTGATGACAATGAACAGGAAGAAGATCTGCGTGGCGCCGAACATGAACGCGCCGATCGACGACACCATGTTGAAATCGGCGAACTGCAGGTTGTAGTCGGGGATGCGCCGCGGCATGCCGGCCAAACCTACGAAGTGCATGGGGAAGAAGGCCATGTTCATGCCGACGAACGACAGCCAGAAGTGCAGTTTGCCGAGGGTTTCGTCGTACATGTGGCCAGTCCATTTCGGCAGCCAGTAGTAGGCCGAGGCGAAGATGCCGAAGATTGCACCAGGTACCAGTACGTAATGGAAATGCGCCACCACGAAGTAAGTGTCGTGGTACTGGAAGTCCGCCGGGGCGATCGCCAGCATCAGCCCGGAGAAACCACCGATGGTGAACAGGATGACAAAGGCGATGGCGAACAGCATCGGCGTTTCGAAGGTGAGCGAACCTTCCCACATGGTGCTGACCCAGTTGAATACCTTCACCCCGGTGGGCACCGCAATCAGCATGGTGGCGTACATGAAGAACAACTCGCCGACCACCGGGATACCGACCACGAACATATGGTGGGCCCAGACGATGAATGACAGGAAGGCAATGGCGCCGGTGGCATACACCATCGAGGTATAACCGAACAGCGGCTTGCGCGAGAACGCCGGGATGATCGAGCTGACGGCGCCGAAGGCCGGCAGGATCATGATGTACACCTCAGGGTGACCGAAGAACCAGAACACATGCTGAAACAGCACCGGGTCACCGCCACCTGCGGCACTGAAAAAGCTGGTACCGAAGTGGATGTCCATCAGCATCATGGTTACCACGCCGGCCAGCACCGGCATCACCGCAATCAGCAGGAACGCGGTAATCAACCAGGTCCAGACGAACAGCGGCATTTTCATCAGCGTCATGCCGGGGGCACGCAGGTTGAGGATGGTGGCAATCACGTTGATCGCCCCCATGATCGAACTGATACCCATCAGGTGGATGGCGAAGATGAAGAAGGTGACGCTGGCTGGCGCATAGGTGGTGGAAAGCGGCGCGTAGAAGGTCCAGCCAAAGTTCGGCCCTCCGCCCGGGCTGAACAGGGTCGATACCAGCAGCAGGAAGGCCGCCGGCAGCAGCCAGAAGCTGAAGTTGTTCATCCGTGGCAGTGCCATGTCGGGCGCGCCGACCATCAGCGGGATCATCCAGTTGGCCAGACCGACGAAGGCCGGCATCACCGCGCCGAACACCATGATCAGGCCATGCATGGTGGTCATCTGGTTGAAGAACTCCGGCTCCACGATCTGCAAGCCAGGCTGGAACAACTCGGCGCGGATCACCATCGCGAACGAGCCACCCAGCAGGAACATGATGAAACTGAACCACAGGTACATCGTGCCGATGTCTTTATGGTTGGTGGTCAGCACCCAGCGCATCAGGCCCTTGGCCGGGCCGTGCGCATGGTCGTGGCCGTGGGCGTGGTCGTCGATCACTGCACTCATGTCCTGTCTCCTGCAATCCATTGATTGCCGCGAGTAACCCGGTTCACTTGGCTTCTGCCTGCTTCAGCGCCAGCACGTCCTTCGGCGTGACCATGTCGCCTTTGTTGTTGCCCCAGGCATTGCGTTCGTAGGTGACCACAGCAGCGATGTCGACTTCCGACAGCTGCTTGCCGAAAGCGGCCATGGCCGTGCCGGGCTTGCCATGGAAGACAATGCTCAGGTGGTCTTCCTTCGGCCCGGTGGCAATCTTCGAGCCCTTTAGCGCCGGGAACATTGGTGGCAGGCCCTGGCCTTCGGCCTGGTGACAGGCCACGCAGGCGGTGTGGTAGACCTTGTCGCCTCGCGCCACCAGCTCTTCCAGGGTCCATTCCTTGCTGGTCAGCTCCTTGAGCTTGGCGGCTTCAGCCTTGCGCTCGCCCAGCCAGGTGTCGTAGTCGGCCTTGGACTTGACCTCGACCACCACCGGCATGAAGCCGTGGTCCTTGCCGCACAGTTCGGTGCACTGGCCGCGGTAGATGCCTGGCTTTTCGATACGGGTCCAGGCTTCGTTGACAAAGCCTGGGATGGCGTCGCGTTTGACCGCGAAGGCCGGCACCCACCAGGAGTGGATGACATCGGCGGCGGTCACCAGGAAACGCACCTTGGCCCCCACCGGCAGCACCAGCGGCTGGTCGACTTCCAGCAGGTAATGCTCATCCTTGGGCGCCTTGTTGTGAATCTGGTCGGTGGGGGTGGCCAGGTTGCTGAAGAACTCCACGTCCTGGCCCAGGTATTTGTAGTGCCATTTCCACTGGTAGCCGGTGACCTGGACGTCGATGTCTGACTCGCTGGCGTCATAGATGTCGATCAAGGTCTTGGTAGCCGGAATGGCCATCACCACCAGAATCAGGAAGGGCACCACCGTCCAGAGAATTTCCACCCACGTGTGCTCATGGAAATGCGCGGCCTGCTGGCCAGTGGAGCGGCGGTGGATGACCATGGACCAGAACATCGCGCCAAACACCACGATGCCGATGATCACGCAGATCCAGAAGATGGTCATGTGCAGGTCGAAGACGGCGTTGGAGACCTCCGTCGCCCCTGGGTGCATGTTCACGGTCCAGGCGGCGTTCGCCTGGCCATAAACCGACCACAACAGGAGGCCCATCCAGACATGTGGATGTCGCATCATTGCGGGTTCCCCTTCTAATTCTTGTTGTCCCGGAGGCGTGGCCTGCGGCAAGAGGGAACGGCGGTCAAGACTGCATGGCTTCGACGACCGAGCCCCTGCTAAAAGCAGTCGGGCCTCATCAACGAATCACGTTCAACGGGAGTATAGACAGCGACCAATGGCACGCAATGAAGCCTGTGAAATGAACTTCATGAAATGGCTGAATGGCCTGAAAACCGCGTGCTTGATAGGGCATGGCGTAATAATGGCAGAGCCATATGCCTGATAGCGCACACGTTTGCGTGGCTTATAACAAATACGTCTTAGGTATTCTGTATACCGAGCTAATTTAGTGTCTTCCGTTTGAAACGTAATGTCCCTGGAGTTGTCATGAACATCGCTGCTGTACGCGAGCAGGTAAGCCAAGCCCATCAACATGAAGGCCAGACCGGCCAATTGAAACAGCGTCTCGAGCTGCAACTGCCCCACCTGCACCCCTCGATCCGACTGCCTGAGCAGGACGCCCAGGGTACTTTGGCGCGCTTCGTCAGCGCCTACATCGACCAGGTTCCGGAATTGCTGGAGGCCGCCCACGAGGTCGCCCGCGAAGCCGGGATCGAATCGCAGATCAAACCTGTACTGAAAATTGCCGAAGCCTACTTCCTGCAGCCGCCCAGCTTGATGCAAGGGCATGTAGGCCTGGACTGCCTTCTGGATGAAGCCTACCTGGCGCACCGCCTGGTGGAAGAGGTGAATGACTTGTACATTCGCCACTTCCAGCAGCCGTTGATCCCGGTCGATACCACTGTCGCCAACCTGATTGCCCACCAGTTGATTGGCGAAAGCTTTGCCAACCAGCTGGATGAAGTGGTGCACCACTCGGTCGACGAAATGCTCAATGACGAGAGCTTTGCGGTTGAATCGGTGGAGGCCTATCGAGAGAAGCTGAGCAGCCCGGCAACTGGCGCAGCGTGGAAGCGCTGGCCGTGCCTGTCGCGCCAACTGGGTGTCGAGCTGGGTCAGCCGGCCTGATATACCTGTCACGGCGTAGGTGCATCGGTGGTTCGGCGCAGGCCGTCGTAGGAGCGGGTTCACCCGCGAAAGGGCCGGCCCTGCTGGCCAATCTCCACCCACCGATCACCGTTGCCGCCACTACCGTATTCGCGGGTAAACCCGCCCCTACACACGCATCGGTGGTTCGCCACAGGCCGTCGTAGGAGCGGGTTCACCCGCGAAAGGGCCGGCCCTGCTGGCCAATTTCCACCCACCGTTCACCGTTGCCGCCGCTACCGTATTCGCGGGTAAACCCGCTCCTACGCCCCAACCCCCGCCGTAGTCCGCAACCGCCCCTCGATCCGCCGCTTAAGGCGCCGCTGCTCGATCAACAAGCGCGAACCATTGGCAGAATTGCTGCGGCTCCAGTCCTCCAGCAATTCAAGGCACGAGTGGTCGATATAACTCAGGTTCCCCAGTGGCACATGCAGCGTGGTGCCCACCGGTACGGTATCCAGCACCTGGGTCAGCGCCGGCACCTTCAGGAAGGTCGCCGCGCCACTGAGGCGCAGTTCCATATGCCCATCCTTGGCCAGGCTCACCAGGTTTATCTTCAACCGCGCCGCCTTGAACGCCAGCTTCAGCAAGGTCAGGGCAAAGCCCAGCAGTACACCGGTCAGCAGGTCGGTAAAGATGATCGCCAGCGCAGTCGCCGCATAGGTGAACATCGGCATGCGCCCATAACGGCCCAGCCCGCGAAACGCCTTGAAGTCGACCAGTTTGACCCCGGTAAACACCAGCACCCCCGCCAGGCTCGCCACCGGGATTTGCTGCAGCACGCTGCTCAGCGCTACCACGAAGGCCAGCAACCACAAGCCATGGAAGATTGCCGAGGCCCGGGTTTGCGCCCCCGCCTGGACGTTGGCCGAGCTGCGCACGATCACCCCGGTCATCGGCAAAGCACCCAGCACCCCGCAAAGCATGTTGCCAATGCCTTGGGCTGAAAGCTCGCGGTCAAAATCCGAGCGCTGACCACTGTGCATGCGATCGACCGCTGCAGCCGACAGTAGGGTTTCGGCACTGGCGATGAAAGCGAGGGCAAAGGCAGCGACCAGCAGAGCAGGGTCAGCCAGTTGCATCAGGTCACCCGGGCGAATCCAGTCAATGGCCTCGGTCAGGTCTGCCGGCACTTGCACGCGGTTCACCGGCAGGACCAGCCACATGCTGATGGCGGTCATGCTTGCGACGCCGAGCAGGGCACCCGGCACGAAGCGCAGCCGCTGCGGCCGAAGGCGCTCCCAGCCCCACATGATGGCGATGGTCCCCAAGCCCAGCGCACCGGCCATCCAGCCTGAGCCAACGCTTTCCTGTGGCAGGGCTGCCGCCACGGTTGCCGGGAACGCCAGCAGGTTCTGCAGACCTGACGGTTGCGGCGCGGTGTCGAACATCACATGTACCTGAGACAGCACGATCAACACGCCAATCCCCGCCAGCATGCCGTACACCACCGCCGGCGCAGTGACGCGGAACCAGCAGCCCAGACGCAGACGCCCGGCCAGTAACTGCAGCAGGCCGGCCAACAGCAGGATCGGCCCAAGCATGGCCATACCATGTTGGCGCACCAGCTCGAACACCAATACCGCCAGACCAGCGGCCGGACCGCTCACCTGCAGCGGCGAGCCGGCAAGGAAACCCACGACAATGCCGCCGATAATTCCGGTAATCAGGCCTTTCGCCGGTGGCATGCCCGAGGCGATCGCAATGCCCATGCACAACGGCAGGGCCACCAGGAAGACCACCACCGACGCCAGCAACTCACGCGGCAGGGCCGCTTTCAACTGTGTAATGTTCACCGTGTTTCTCCTTTCTCTAAACACACGGCCATTCCCCTGGCCGTGGGCACATTTGCCCCTGAAGAGCGCGCAAGCGCAGGCCGCCAGCGGGCTTGCCGGCAGGGCAGTCAGGGAATTCAAGGCAGCCGAAGGCCGCGCCACACCCCACAGGGTGCAGCCGGCTATCAAGGTTCTAGCGGCGGACGGGTCGCTTAGTAGCGGCCTCTCGGAGTGGCGCAGGGCACGGGTTCACCCGCGGCCAAGGGCAGGAAGCTGTCGCTGGCAGCGTCATAGGCTTCGATCTTGCTGGTCTCGATGTCGTACACCCAACCATGAATGAACAGCTCACCGGCCGCCAGGCGCGAAGCCACCGAAGGATGGGTGCGCAAGTGATGCAACTGGGCGATGACGTTTTCTTTGGTCAGCACTTGCATCGTCTCGTGTTCGCTGCCGCAGGAGCAGTTGTTCTCGACCACGGTGCGGGCCACTTCAGCGTGGCGCAACCAGGCGCCAACGGTAGGCATCTTGGTCAGCGACTGCGGGTTGAGTACCGCACGCATGGCGCCACAGTCGGAGTGGCCACAGATGATGATGTGGTGCACTTTAAGCGCCATCACGGCGTACTCGATGGCGCTGGAAACACCCCCGTTCATCTGGCCATAAGGCGGTACCACGTTACCCACGTTACGGGTTACGAACAGGTCGCCTGGCGAGCTCTGGGTGATCAGCTCGGGAACGATGCGCGAATCGGCACAGGTGATGAACATGGCGCGTGGTGTTTGCGCGGTGGCGAGCTTCTTGAACAGCTCTTGCTGATCCGGGAAAACATCATGGTGAAAGCGCAGGAAGCCGTCGACGATGTGCTTAAGGGCAGCATCGGCGCTTTCCGCGGGGACCTGCGGTACGACCTTGGATGGGTCCTTGACGGGCATGATTCATCCTCTTGACGGTGTGTAGGTAAATCCATTTTACCGGTGAAAGATTCAGGCTATGCAGGGTTTTAGATGACACGCACGGGCCATAGATCACAGTCGGTGTGGACTTATTACCTACGCTAGCGGGGAAAACTTAACTGAAACTTAATTAGAAGGCTCTAGAACGGGCGTTCCAGAGAAAAAGGCGGGAGTTGGATAATAGCAAAAAAACATCAGTTGCCAATATGTATTAGCACAATTATTGGTTGTTATTAGTTGCGTTGTGAGCAATGCGCAGCCCCTGTGGGGGCGGGTTCATGTCAGAACAGCGCCATCTGCCCACCCGGCGGGCAAAACGCCGAGCAATCCAGCGCCTGCGCCTCGCGCCCTTCGAAGTCCAGCCGCTTCATTGCCTTGGCAAAGCGCTGCGCCAGTAACTCGGCAAACACCCCTTCACCACGCATGCGCACGCCAAACCGGCTGTCGTACAGCTCGCCGCCGCGGCTCTGGCGGATCAGGCTCAGAACATGCGCCGCCCGCTGCGGGTAATGGTCCTGCAACCATTGCTCGAACAACGGCGCCACCTCGCGCGGCAAGCGCAGCATCATGTAGGCCGCACTCTGTGCGCCAGCCTCCCTGGCCGCCTCCAGCAGGCGCTCCAGCTCACTGTCGTTGATCATCGGAATCATCGGCGAACACAAAACGCCCACCGGTACGCCCGCTTCACGCAATACCCGGATGGCCCTCAACCTTGCACCGGGTGAAGCCGCTCGGGGTTCGAGCACCCGTTTGAGACCATCGTCCAGCGTAGTCAGGCTGATCATCACCCGTGCCAGGCGCTGGCGGGCCATCTCGGCCAGCAGGTCGAGGTCGCGCAGCACCAGTGAACCCTTGGTGACAATGGTCACCGGGTGACGGAAACGCAGTAACACTTCAAGCAAGCGCCGGGTCAATAACTGTTCCCGCTCGATCGGCTGGTAGGGGTCGGTGTTGGAGCCGAGATTGATCGGCGCGCACACGTAGCCCGGTTTGCTCAATTGCTGTGCCAGCACCTCGGCGGCGTTGGTCTTGGCAATCAGTTTGGTCTCGAAATCCAGGCCGGGAGAAAGGTCCCAGTAGGCGTGTGAGGGGCGGGCATAGCAGTAGATGCAGCCATGCTCACAGCCACGGTAAGGGTTGATGGAGCGATCGAAGGGCAGGTCGGGCGAGGTGTTGCGGCTGATCACCGACTTGGCCGTCTCGGTCCGCACCTCGGTGCCCTGGGTTTGCGGCACTTCCTGGTACCAGCCGTCATCTTCCGCCACCGAATGACCAGGGGCAAAGCGGTTGTGTGGGTTGTGTGCCGTGCCACGGCCCTTTTGCGGTGCTGGAGGAATCATGGCTCACCCGAATACTGTATTCATATACAGTACAACGCATCCCAGGATCTTTCCAGCACCTCTGGTCTGGCTAATTCAGGCCATGCCAATTGAGGTACGCTGCCTGGCTCGATTGCCGCCCTAGAAATGCCTCGATGCCTTCACGTAACGGGCGGGATGCCCCTGGGACGAACAGTGCTTCCTGCAGTGCCCGGCCCGTGGCTCCGTTCAACAGGCCCTCGGCTTCGAAGCGGGTGAACACATCGAAGGCATGCACATCCGACCACAGGTAGGCGTAGTAACCAGCATCGTAGCCGTTTACAAGGTGGTCGAAGGCATGCGCCGGATGTTCGAAATCAGCGAGCGGCCAGTAACCACAACGCTCGCGGGCATCACCCAGTCGCTGTTCCAAGGACCTGCCATCGTTTGGTGTGCCATGCAGGTCCATGTCGAACAACGCCAGGCACAGATCACTCGCGATCTCCTCCACGCCCTGCTGTCGTAACTGCTGCAGGCAGCCATCGGCTTGCTTGCGGGATAGTTGGCGGCCGTCCTGCGTGCGCGCCGAGATCGCCACCAGATAGTCTGCATCCCAGACCCAACGCTCGAACAGCTTGCCGAACAACTCCACACCATCGGTGCCCAACTCGGTCACGTTGGACATGACGTGGTTCGTCGTACGCACCAGCAGGTGGTGCAGGGCATGGCCGAATTCATGGAAAAGCTTGCGCAGTGACAAATGGTCGAGCAACGGCTGAAAACCTGACAGCGCTTGCGGTACATCACTGAACACCACCACCGAGGCTGCCTGGTAGATACCCTCTGCATCGACCCGGCGATTCCTTACGTAAGTGGTGAACACCGCGTCTGGCTGCTTGCCTGCGTGTTGCACGGCATCCAGATACAGAAAGCCAATGAAAGCGCTGTCCTGCCACACCTCGAATGGCTGCACGCTGTCATCCCAAGCAGGCAGCGCTTTGGGCTGCAGCACTACACCAAACAACTTCTGCGCCAATTGCTGCAACGCACTGACAACGGTATTCAGCGGGAAGTAATCGCGCAGCGCTTCGGCAGGAAACTCACTGCGCGAAGCACGCCGCAGGTACTCGAAATCCCAGGGGTGGGGTTTGCCCAGGCCCTGCTCGGCAGCCCAACACTCCACCTGCGAACGCCACCGCAACATGGCAGGTCGCACATGATCGGCCAGATCGTGGAGAAAGCCGCACACCTGGGCTACCGAACCCGCACTTTTCACCTGCAGGCTCTGCTCAAGATGGCCGGAATAGCCGAGCAGGAGAGCCTTCGCCTCAAGCAACTGCGCCAGTTGCTGCAGATACGTGCCGTTGTCCTGTTGCGGATCATGGCTGATGCCGCGGGCGTGGAAAGCCCGGTACACACGCTCACGGAGCTGGCGGTTGGCAGCATGTTTGAGCACCTCTCGAGTAGTCAGCGCGTCACAGGCAATCAGCCACCCCTGCTTACCTGCTTGTTGCGCTCCTGCAGCCAATTCGTCGCGTACGCGCTGCGGGAGGCCGCTCAGCTCGGCTTCATCGGTGACAGTGAACCCAGGCCGGTTGATGTTGCCGCGGAACGCCTCGCGTACAGTGCCAATCTGCTCCTGAAGGTTTGCCAGACGCGCTTTGCCTGTGGAGTCGAGTAACGCACCGCCAGCGGCGAACTTGTCCAGGTGCCAACGCAAGGTGGCGCGCTTTCCGGTATCCAGTTGTTTGCCGATGTCACTGCCGGCCAAGCGTTCATAAAGCTCATGCAAGCCAGTGTTGGCGAATTTCTGCTCGAAGCGTGCCGTCACTCTGCCGTAGAAATCGATGATGGCGTTGGCCCAGGCCGTATCCCGGCCGACCAGTGGTGAGGCGGCATACAACACTGCCAGCAGTCGGCTATCCAGCCCATCCACCGCCAGCACCATGTCATCCCAGGTGGGCATGGTTCGTTGATCACGGATAATGCGTTCGACACCGTTCTCGTGTGCCTGCAGCACGTGAGCGAATGCCGCCTGCATGTTTTCGAGGGTGATGGAAGAGTAATCGACGGGGATATGGCTATCTTGCAGAAGAGGGTTGGCCATGGTGCATCACCTTGCTGATAGAAATGAGCAAGAGAGCTTGCATGGCCAGCGTGTGCCAGGTGGCCTGACTATCTAACACCTGTCCATGCCTGCCCGGGCATTGCGCCCGGGTGGCATGACCGTATTACTCAGCCGGCTTTTTCAGCTTCGGATTTGGGAAGAACTGCACGGTCTGCAACTTGGCCGGCGCGGCTTTCGGCGCCAGGTGGTTGACCCGGGTGCCCAGTTCCTTCGGCACCGACAAGCCCTGCTCGTTGAGGGTGTCGGTAAAGCCGCAAGCCACACACTCGCGGTGCGGTACGCCGTCTTCGTTCCACATCATCAGCTTGTCGGGCTCGCTGCACGCCGGGCACACGGCACCGGCAATGAAGCGCTTCTTGGTCTTGTTCACAGCTACCTCACTCATGCTGCAGCGTCCTCGGTGAGACCACTGTGGCGCAGCAATGCATCGATGGAAGGCTCACGGCCACGGAAGTCGACGAACAGCTCCATCGGCTCGCGCGAACCCCCACGGGCCAGGATCGCCTCGCGGAAGGCGCGGCCGGTCTCGGCGTTCAGCACGCCTTCTTCCTCGAAGCGCGAGAAGGCGTCAGCCGACAGCACTTCGGCCCACTTGTAGCTGTAGTAGCCCGCCGCGTAACCACCCGCGAAAATGTGCGCAAAGCTGTTGGGGAAGCGGTTGTAAGCCGGCGGGCGCATGACCGACACCTCGTCACGCACACCTTCGAGCACCTGCAATACGTTGCGGCCGTCGCCATGGCTGGCGTGCAGCTCGAAATCGAACAGCGAGAACTCCAACTGGCGCACCATCATCATGCCCGACTGGAAGTTTTTCGCGGCCAGCATTTTGTCCAGCAGGTCCTGGGGCAGGGCGGCGCCGGTTTCGTAGTGACCCGAAATCAGTGCCAGGCCTTCCGGCTCCCAGCACCAGTTTTCCATGAACTGGCTTGGCAGCTCGACCGCATCCCAGGCCACGCCGTTGATGCCGGACACGCCGGCATGCTCGATGCGGGTCAGCATGTGGTGCAGGCCGTGACCGAATTCGTGGAACAGGGTGGTGACTTCATCGTGGGTCAGCAACGCGGGCTTGCCGGGCGCGGCCGGGGTGAAGTTGCACACCAGGTTGGCCACCGGGCTCTGCAGCTGGCCGCCGGCGGTGCGGCGACGGTCACGGGCGCCGTCCATCCAGGCGCCGCCACGCTTGTTGGCGCGGGCGTACAGGTCGAAGAAGAAACGGCCAACGTGCTGACCGTTTTCCTTGATCTCGAACAGACGTACGTCCGGGTGCCAGCTGTCGAAGCCATTGAGCTCGGCGATTTCGATGCCGTACAGGCGTTGCACGATGCTGAACAGGCCGTCCAGCACCTTGTCGATCGGGAAGTAGGCGCGCAGGGCTTCCTGCGACACGCTGTAGCGCTGCTCGCGCAGCTTCTCGCCAACGTAGCCGGCGTCCCAGCTGGCCAGCTCGGGGCAGCCTTGTTCGGCAGCGTAGGCCTTGAGCTGTTGCAGGTCCTGGGCGGCGAACGGCTTGGAACGCTTGGCAAGGTCACGCAGGAAACTCAGCACCTGGTCGCTGGACTCGGCCATCTTGGTGGCCAGGCTCAGCTCGGCGTAGTTCTTGTAGCCCAGCAGTTCGGCCAGTTCCTGGCGCAGGTCGAGGATTTCGCGCATCACCGGGCCGTTGTCGAACTGCCCGGCATTCGGGCCCTGGTCGGAGGCGCGGGTGCAGTAGGCGGCGTAGAGCTCTTCGCGCAGGGCGCGGTCGCTGGCGTAGGTCATCACCGCGTAGTAGCTGGGGAACTCGAGGGTGATCAGCCAGCCCTCCAGGCCCTTGGCCTGGGCTGCAGCGGCCATCTGCGCCTTGGCCGAATCGGTCAGGCCGGCCAGCGCAGCTTCGTCGGTAACATGCTTGGTCCATGCCTGGGTGGCGTCAAGCAGCTGATTGGAGAAACGGCTGCCCAGCTCGCTGAGCTTGCTCTGCACTTCGGCGTAGCGCTGCTGCTTGTCCGCCGGCAGGTCGATACCCGACAGGCGGAAGTCACGCAAGGCGTGCTCGAGGATAGTCTTTTGCGCCACGTCGAAGCCGGCAGCCTCCGGGCTGTCGATCAGCGCCTGGTAAGCTTCGAACAGCGCGCGGTTCTGGCCCAGTTCGGTAGAGTAGGCACTCAACGCCGGCAGGCACGACTCGTAGGCCTCGCGCAACTCGGCACTGTTGCACACCGCGTTAAGGTGGCTGACCGGGCTCCAGGCGGCGCCCAGGCGGTCGTTCAGTTCGTCCATGGCCAGCACCAGGCCGGCCCATGTAGGGTTCTTGCCCTGCTTTTCAAGGATCTCGGCAATGGCTTTACGGTTGTCGGCCAAGATCGCTTCGATCGCCGGCAACACGTGTTCGGCACGAATTTGCGAGAAGGGCGGCAGATCGTGGGATTGCAGAAGCGGGTTGTTCGCAGTCACGGTTTGGATACCTTGGCAGAAGAAACACTGCCCCATCTTAATTACAATCGACGCCGACCGCAGCAGGCAGCCTGCCTATCGGCACAGATGAGAGACGCTATCATGGCCATTCGCAGCTTCCAGCAACACACTCCGAAAGTTGGGCCCAGGGCCTTCGTCGACCGTTCGGCGGTGGTGCTGGGCGACGTGGAGATCGGTGCAGACAGTTCGGTATGGCCGTTGACCGTGGTGCGCGGCGACATGCACCGCATCCGCATTGGCGCGCGCACCAGCGTGCAGGACGGCAGCGTGCTGCACATTACCCACGCAGGGCCTTTCAACCCGGATGGTTTCCCGCTGATCATCGGTGACGAAGTGACCATCGGGCACAAGGTGATGCTGCATGGCTGCACCTTGGGCA
The DNA here is from genome assembly GCF_043103865.1 of Pseudomonas sp. yb_5. NCBI lineage: Bacteria > Pseudomonadati > Pseudomonadota > Gammaproteobacteria > Pseudomonadales > Pseudomonadaceae > Pseudomonas > Pseudomonas sp. yb_5. The sequence continues at coordinate 235,959 of NZ_JBICKE010000084.1, read as the reverse complement.
ACCGCATCCTGGTGGGCATGGGCAGCACCATCATGGACGGTGCCATCGTCGAGGACGAAGTGATCATCGGCGCTGGCAGCCTGGTGCCGCCAGGCAAACGCCTGGTCAGTGGCTACCTGTACATGGGCAGCCCGGTGAAACAGGCCCGGCTGCTGAACGACAAGGAGCGCGCATTTTTCTCCTACAGCGCCGGCAACTACGTGAAGCTCAAGGACCAGCACCTGGCCGAAGGCTACGATCAACCTGAATGACCGCATTCGCGGCGCGCCCGCTCCTACGGGTTCAGTGGAGCCATCAAGGCCTGCGCTGTACCTGTGGGAGCGGGCATGCCCGCGAAGAAGGCCACGCAGCACTCAAGTGGAACCCTGTACATGCACCAGCAAAACATCCTCTTCGACCTCGACGGCACCCTGACCGACCCACGCCTGGGCATCACCCGCTCGATCCAGTACGCCCTGGCCAAGCTGGGCATCGACGAACCGGACCTGGCCCGCCTCGAACACTTCATCGGCCCACCCCTGCTGCAGGCTTTCATGCAGTTCTACCGCTTCGACGAAGCCAAGGCCTGGGATGCGGTGAACTTCTACCGGGAGCGCTTCCGCGTGACCGGGCTTTACGAAAACCTGGTGTTCGCCGGCGTGCCCGAATTGCTCGAAGCCCTGAACGGGCAGGGCCGCACGTTGTACATTGCCACCTCCAAACCGTGGGAGTTCGCCCGCGAAATCGCCCGGCACTTTGCCTTCGATCATCACTTCAAGGTGATCTACGGCAGTGAACTGGACGGCACGCGCACCAACAAGGTCGAGCTGATTCGCCATTTACTGGATGAAGAAGGGCTGGACCCTGCACAGACGCTGATGATCGGTGACCGCAAGCATGACCTGATCGGCGCACGCAGCAACGGGCTGCAGGCAGTGGCGGTGGGATACGGGTTTGGTAGCCGGGAAGAGCTGATGGCAGAAGAACCCGCTTTCCACTTCGCCACGGTAGCCGATTTGCATCAGGCTTTTAGCAAGGCTTGAGGGCCAGCAGAGCTGCTTTGCAGCCGGCCCTCCCACATCGATCGGCGTAAGCAGGGCCTTTGTGTGAGCGGCCTTGTGTCGCGATGGGCCGCAAAGCGGCCCCAAAATCTCAAAGGCTAACCATCAAACGCTGCAGTGCCGCTTTCCTTTCTTCAATCGGCAACCGCCCCAAATGCTCGACCCGCGCGTAAAACCGAACCCAATCCCCACCCACCTCACGAAATAGCGCCGCAAACGCCGGCACCCACTGGTCATATAGCCCGAACGGCAACAACTTGGCATTGTTCATCGGCCCATACATCCAGGCGTCATAGCGTTTGTCACCGCCCCACTGGCCATCACGCACCTGCCGGTATTCACGCCTCAAACGCTCAAACTCGGCCTGCTTGGCCCGGCGCTTGTGCGCATCATCCAACGGCCCCGCATAAATTGCCTGCAATCGCTCACGACTGGCCAACACCAGGCGGATAAACTGGTCGCGCTGCTTTCCCTGATCGCCGCCAACCGCCGCCAGCCCACGCGCCGCGCGCCATTGCCGCGTCCCCTCCTGCTCGACGAACGAGGCAAACGATTCATTGAACTCGGTATCGTCCTGCACATAGAAGCGCTGGTGGGCCAGTTCATGAAAGATCAACGTAGCCAGGCGCTCATCGCCCCAGCCCACCATCGACGACAAAATCGGGTCATCGAACCAACCCAGGGTCGAATAGGCTTCCACACCGCCTACGTACACATCCAGGCCATCCTGGCGCATCAACGCCGCCGCGCCTCGCGCCGCGCCTTGCCGGTAGTAGCCGCGGTACGCCACGCACCCGGCAATCGGAAAGCAGTGCGTTACCGGTTGCAACGACAACTCGGGCGCGCCGAACACATTCCACACCACGTAAGGGCGGCCAAGGTCGGCGTATACCCGGTAGCTGCGGTTGTCCGGCAGTTTCAATTGCTGGCTGGCAAACACCCGCGCCTGTTCGGCCTGTTGCAGGTGCGCGCGCAAGGGTGCAGGGGTAGCAGGGTCGGCCAATACCTGCTCTACAGGCTGCCGCGCCCGCAGCAACTGCCACTGGCCCTGCGCCAATTGCCCATAGTAGGTGACATTGCTGCAACCGTTCAGCAGAAGCGCCGCAAGCAGCGGAACCAAACGGGTGAAATTGCGGTCGAGTGCCCCAAGGCCTGAGCGCTGCATAAGAAAAAGTCGAAGCATCCGGGACTGTCTGACTCGCTCAAGGCCATTTCGCTCCAAGACTATCTCGCCAAGGGGGAGTTTCGCCATGCGTGCATTGTTGGTCGCCGGCTCACTGGTGTTGATCGCTGCCTGTTCAACATTGCCAGCCCCAGACCCGAACCAGGCCTGGATCGACCTCACGCGCTACGACAACACCTCGCTGGACGCCGTGCAGGTAGATGAACGTGACTGGGCTGACAGCCGCTATTTCGAGGTTCAACCCGGCAGCCATGAACTGACCGTGCGCTATCAGTTTCCGGTTAACCCCAGCAATATCGGCCCCGTCGATAAGCCGCTGTGGCGCGATTGCCAGATCAAGCTGACCTTCAAGGACTTCAGCGCCGGGCAGCGTTATCAGTTGCAGGCCGGCAGCATTGGCTTCCGCCCTTGGATCAAACTCTACGACCACCAGCAAAAACTGCTGGGTCAAGGGCTGCCGGCGGGTTGCCAACGCACCTGAACCGCACAAACGGCGCTATGCTTGTTACTTGTAAATCGCAAGTGGGAGTTTCGCCATGCGCCAGCCCATGATGCTGATCGCCCTCAGTACACTGGGGGCTTGCGCCAGCCCCTTGCCGCCCGTCGACCCGAAGCAGGCGTGGGTCGACCTGTACACCATGACCCCCGGCCGGGTGATCATGGCCGACCGCCTTGACGGCAAGCGCCTGGAGGATGGCCGTTACTTTCAGGTGACGCCGGGCAAACACGAACTGGTGGTGCGCTTCGATTATGAAATCTACTCGGGCGGCATCATGTCACAACCCAGGGACCGAACCTGCTACCTGACCGTGCGCTTTGACAACTTCAAGGCCGGCGAGCGCTATCGCCTGGAGGCGCGAGCGCCAGTGATGGAGCCGCAGGTACTGCTGTATGACGCCAACCGCAAGGTGGTGGTGAACGAGCCTAGCGAAGTGTTCTGCATACCGTGAATTCGGGGCTGCTTTGCAGCCCCGAGCCCTGATGCTTATCGATCGTTCTTCTGATAGATGATCTTCTTCGTCCCACCATCGCAGGTCCCGACGACCATGTTCTGGTCCTCGACCTCGCTGTTGGGCACGATCTCCAGCGTGTAGGACGTAACCCCTTGGGCCTGGATCTTGGCCTCGATCTCGGCTTTCAGCTCCTCGCATGGCTTGACGGCCGCCAGCGCAGACGTGGCGAAAAGGGTAGCCAACACAGCGGTAGCTACGCGAATCATGGAACGGCTCCTGAAAAGGGCAGTGGCGCTGCCGACGTTCTTTAGACTACAGCAAACCACTACCGTTGCACCGTTTCACCCCACCAACGCTGCATCCAGGCTGATCTTCGCATTCAAAACCTTGGACACCGGGCAGCCTTCCTTCGCCTTGTTGGCAATCTCCAGGAATTGAGCCTCGCTGGCCCCGGGTACCTTGGCCCTGAGCACCAGGTGCACGGCAGTAATGGCAAAACCGTCCGCTTGCTTGTCGAGCGTCACCTCTGCAACCGTGTCGATCCGCTCTGCGGTAAGCCCCGCCTCGCCGAGCATCATTGATAGCGCCATCGAGAAACAACCGGCATGCGCCGCGCCGATCAGCTCCTCCGGGTTGGTACCGGGTGTGCCCTCGAAACGTGTATTGAAGCCATAAGGGTTCTGCTTGAGTGCGCCGCTTTCGGTAGAAAGCAGACCTTTTCCATCCTTCAGGCCACCTTGCCAGATCGCCGATGCTGTCTTTTTCATGATGCCTCCTGGTCACTGGGTTGCTTACCTACGGTTCAGAGGCCTGCCGACTGCCGCAAGTTCAGAGCAATATGCTTGCAGCCATTGAATCCAACGAATGCGCCCATACAGAATCAAAAAGGCCTCTGGCCAATCACTTTTGCGGAGGCTCCATGACGCAGCTGCGTGACCTGAAGATTTCCACCCTGGACCTGGTGCCCGTACGCGCCGACGCTGGCCCCGCGCAATCGCTGCGCAACTCGCTGGACCTGGCGCAGCATGTCGAGCGCTTTGGCTATAACCGTTTTTGGGTGGCCGAACACCACAACATGGACGGCATCGCCAGTTCGGCGACTTCGGTGCTGATCGGCTACCTGGCCGGTGGGACCTCACGTATTCGCGTGGGCTCTGGCGGGGTAATGCTGCCCAACCATGCGCCGCTGGTAATTGCCGAGCAGTTCGGCACCTTGGCCAGCCTGTATCCGGGGCGGATCGACCTTGGCCTGGGCCGTGCGCCGGGTTCGGACCAAATGACCGCCTATGCCCTGCGACGCGAGCGCGCTGGCAGCCCGGATGACTTCCCGGACGATGTCGAGGAGCTTTCGCGCTACCTCGGGCCACGCACCGATGATCAAAAAGTGATCGCCGTACCCGGGCACGACACCGACGTGCCAATGTGGTTGCTGGGATCCAGCCTGTTCAGCGCCCAGCTGGCCGGCATGCGCGGCATGCCCTACGCCTTCGCCTCGCATTTCGCACCACGCTACATGCACGAGGCGATTCGCGTGTACCGCAACCACTTCAAGCCCTCGACCACGCTGGATAAGCCGTATGTGATGCTGGGCATTCCCATGGTGGTGGCGCAGACCGACGAGAAGGCCGAATACCTGGCCACCTCGGTCTATCAGCGCATCCTGGCGCTGATTCGCGGACAGAGCCTGATGCAGAAGCCACCCGTGGAAAGCATGGATGGGCTGTGGTTGCCCCATGAGCGAGAGACGGTGGGCAGCTTCCTGGGGTTGGCCATGATCGGCAGCCCGCAGAAGGTAAAGGCCAAGGTAGAAGTGCTGCTGGAACAGACGGGTGCGGATGAGCTGATCTTTACCTGTGACCTGTATGAGCATGCGGACCGCATTCGGTCATATGAGCTGATGGCGCAGGCCCTCAAGACCGAGTGATCCTCGTCGCGGGCTCGCCCGTTTCCACCGTTTGACTGGAGCCTTCAAGGCCTGCGCTGTTGGACTGTGGGAGCGGGCAAGCCCGCGAATGAGCGGGCCCATCAGCCGCGGCGGTACACAATCTCCTTGGTACCGGCCTCACAGCTACCAATGACCTTGCCCGCCGGCTCGCCTTTCTTGACGATCTCCAGCTTGTAGCCAGTGACGCCCTTGGCATCCAGCTTGGCCGCAATTTCCGCCTTCAGTTCCTCACACGGTTTGCCCGCTGCCAGCGCACCACCGGCCAGGGTCATCAGGCCCAGCGCCAGAATCAGTTTGTTCATCACTCGCTTTCCTTGTGCAGATGAAATCAGAAGGGGACCCCACCAAGGCGCCCCGTTCCTGAATACCTCATCACGCCGAGATCATGCAGCCCGACGCTATATCAGCTATTGGCGATACGGAAGCCGACCTTCAGCGTGACCTGGAAGTGCGCCGCCTTGTTGTCACGGATATGGCCACGGGTATCGACCACTTCGAACCATTCCAGGTGCTTGATGCTTTTGCCGGCTTCAGCCAGAGCATTGTTGATGGCGTCTTCGATACTGGTGGGCGAAGACCCTACCAGTTCGATTTTCTTGTAGGTGTGATGATCGGTCATGAGTGCTCTCCATGGGTGACAGTGAGTTTCAGCCTAGCAGCGCAGGCCTGGTTTACCTGCGAGCGGTCACTGTCAGCGAAAGTTCGATCGCACTTTCTCGCAGGCCAAGGGTCGCAATCCTTAGAGCCCATACTGCAAAGGAGAGTCAACATGCACCGTAACTCGCTGCGTAAAACGTCCCTGGAAAGCATGGAAGCGGAGATCGAGAGCCTTCTGAAAAGCTTGGAAAACCTCAAGCATGATGCGTCGGAAGAGTCCCAGAAGTCGGTGAAGGCAATCCGCAGCAACGCTGAAAGCGCACTGCGTCATTCGCGCAGCCTACTGAGCGATGCGTACGAGGAAGTGAAGCAGCGCACCCGCCAGACCGGCATAGCCACCCGGGACTACGCCCAGGAACACCCCTACACCACCGCCGGTGTGGCCATTGGTGCGCTGGGCCTGCTGGCGGCGTACCTGATGTGCAAGCGAAACTAAGCGCCCTGCCGCGCAAGTTCTGCCCGTAACCACTGCGCCAACTGCTCGGCGCGCCCGTCTGCGGCGCGCCGTGGCACCCACAATGCCAGCGCCGCCTGGGTAGGTGAAAAGCCCCACGGCGCACTCAAGCGGCCCGCCCGCAGGTCATCGGCGACCAGTGGCTGCGGTGCAATCGCCACGCCCAATCCGGCCACGGCAGCTTCCAGCAGGTAATACAGGTGCTCGAAAGCCTGGCCATAGTGAATGGCCGCCGGGTCCAGGCCCTGTTGCAGCGCCCAGGTCGGCCAGGCTTGCGGGCGTGAAGTGGTGTGCAGCAAGGCTTCGCCCAGCAGCGCCTTGGCGGGCGCCCCCTGCAAGCGCTGGAAGCCTGCGAAATGCGGGCTGAGCACCGGTCCGATGCATTCCTCGGCCAGCACATGCACCTGCATGTCCGCCGGCCACGGTGGCTCGGCATACACCAACAACGCATCCAGCCCAGGCCGTCGCGGGTCAAGGTCGCCCTCACCCGCCGACAGGTGCAAGCGCAGCTCAGGCAAATCCGCCTGCAACCGCCCCAGCCGCGGGATGAACCAGCGCGCCAGCAAGCTGCCCGAGCAGCCCAGTACGAACGGCGCCTCACTCACATCACGGCTGAGTTCGGAACACACGCTGCGCAGCCGGTCGAAGGCTTCACCGCTGGCATCGCGCAGACGAACACCCGCATCTGTGAGTTTGATGCCGCGCCCGTCCTTGACGAACAGGGCGACGCCCAGATGCTCCTCAAGCACCTTGATCTGCCGGCTGACAGCGCCGTGGGTCACGTGCAGCGCTTCCGCTGCCTGGCTGACACTGTTCAGCCTGGCTGTAGCCTCGAAGGCACGCAGGGCATTGAGGGGAGGGAGGTCGTGGGCCATTTTACCTGTGAGTTTTTCTGACAAGTTTGCGCAATCTTATCGGTTTTCAGCCGAGCTTGCCGTGGTTAGAGTAAAGCCCATCACTCATTCACTACGCCTTGGAGCGCCCCATGACCCAGTCCCAATACCGCCCCGGCCCCGACGCCAATGGCCTGTTCGGCTCGTTTGGCGGCCGCTATGTGGCCGAAACCCTGATGCCACTGGTGCTGGACCTGGCCCGCGAATACGAAGCGGCCAAGGCAGACCCCAAGTTCCTTGAAGAGCTGGCGTACTTCCAGCGCGACTACATCGGCCGCCCCAATCCACTGTACTTCGCCGAGCGCCTGACCGAGCATTGCGGCGGGGCGAAGATTTTCTTCAAGCGTGAAGAGCTCAACCATACCGGTGCGCACAAGGTGAACAACTGCATCGGCCAGGTGCTGCTGGCCAAGCGTATGGGCAAAAAGCGCCTGATCGCCGAAACCGGCGCCGGCATGCACGGTGTCGCCACCGCCACCGTCGCCGCGCGCTTCGGCCTGCCTTGCGTGATCTACATGGGTGCCACCGACATCGAGCGCCAGCAGGCGAACGTGTTCCGCATGAAGCTGCTGGGCGCAGAGATCGTGCCGGTTACCGCCGGCACCGGCACCCTGAAAGACGCCATGAACGAAGCCCTGCGTGACTGGGTTACCAACGTCGAAGACACCTTCTACCTGATCGGCACCGTGGCTGGCCCACACCCATACCCCGCCATGGTGCGCGACTTCCAGTCGATCATCGGCAAAGAGACCCGTGCCCAGTTGCAAGAGAAGGAAGGCCGCCTGCCTGATAGCCTGGTTGCCTGCGTCGGCGGTGGCTCCAATGCCATGGGCCTGTTCCATGAATTCCTCGAAGAGCCGAGCGTGCAGATCATCGGCGTTGAAGCCGGTGGCCACGGCGTACACACCGACAAGCACGCCGCCAGCCTGAACGGCGGCGTACCGGGCGTGTTGCACGGCAACCGCACCTACCTGTTGCAGGACCAAGACGGCCAGATCACCGATGCCCACTCGATTTCCGCAGGCCTGGACTACCCGGGCATCGGCCCGGAGCACGCCTATCTGCATGAGGTGAAGCGCGTCGAATACGTCAGTATCACCGACGACGAAGCATTGGATGCGTTCCACGCAACCTGCCGTCTGGAAGGCATCATCCCAGCCCTGGAAAGCTCCCACGCCTTGGCCGAAGCGATCAAGCGCGCACCGAAGCTGCCCAAGGACCACCTGATGGTCGTGTGCCTGTCGGGCCGCGGCGACAAAGACATGCAAACCGTCATGAACCACATGGCCGCCCAGGAGAAACAGGCATGAGCCGTCTTGAACAACGCTTCGCCGAGCTGAAGGCCGAAGGCCGCTCGGCACTGGTCACCTTCGTCACAGCTGGCGACCCAGGCTACGACGCCTCGCTGCAGATCCTCAAGGGCCTGCCGGCTGCTGGCGCCGACGTGATCGAGCTGGGCATGCCGTTCACCGACCCGATGGCCGATGGCGTGGCCATCCAACTGGCCACCCTGCGCGCCCTTGAAGCTGGCCAGACCTTGGCCAAGACCCTGCAGATGGTTCGCGAATTCCGTGTGGATAACCAGACCACGCCAATCGTGCTGATGGGCTACTACAACCCGATCCACCGCTTTGGCGTGGACACGTTCGTGGCTGAAGCCAAGGCAGCGGGCGTCGATGGCCTGATCATCGTCGACCTTCCGCCAGAGCACGACGCCGAACTGGCTACCCCGGCCCAGGCCGCAGGCATCGACTTCATCCGCCTGACCACCCCGACCACCGACGACGCGCGCCTGCCGCGCGTGCTGGAGCGCAGCTCCGGGTTCGTCTACTACGTGTCGGTGGCCGGCGTGACCGGTGCCGGTTCGGCGACCACCGAGCATGTGACCGAAGCCATTGCCCGCCTGCGTCGGCATACCGATCTGCCGATCAGCGTTGGCTTCGGCATTCGCACGCCGGAACAGGCTGCGAACATTGCCCGCCTGGCGGATGGTGTGGTGGTGGGCTCGGCACTGGTCGACAAGATCGCCCAGGCCAAGAGCGCCGATCAGGCGGTGACCGATGTATTGAGCCTGTGCTCGGCATTGGCTGAAGGGGTGCGTGGCGCACGCCGCTAAACCGCGTCGTCTGCTTCGCGGGTAAACCCGCTCCTACGGGGCCAGTGCCACCCTCTGGCTCTGCGATATCGTTGTAGGAGCGGGTTCACCCGCGAAGAGGCCAGCACAGGCAACCCCCGCCTAGCCCCCAAAAACCGATAGATTCAATGGCCGCACGGCCCCCATCCAGATCGCATGATCCCGGTGATCCGCCAGTTCATCCCCGGTTTCCGGATGCATGAATACCACCAGGCCCTTGCGGTACAGCGCCAACCAGGGCAAAACCACCCCCACCACTTCCGGCCCGAACGCCAGCTGGCAACTCCAGTCTGGATGCGGCCCAACCGGTTTCTGGTGCATGCGCCCCATGGTCACGGGGAACAGCCGCGCCGCCTCCTCGCACAGTTCGCGGGCCTGCTCCATGGTGGCTGCGTCGTAATAAACGTGGGCGTGGTAACCCTTGATCCTCTGCACGATAACTCCTGATTGCGGTCCAACCATCACCACCTGCAACGGGAGTGATGCAGTGAAAAACGCCGAAACCCCAGTGTTCAAACTGGTCCTGTTCGGGCCTGAAAGCAGCCTGGGCAATGCCCTGATGGTCGAGCTGCTGTCGCGCCAGCACGAAGTCATCGCCGTGGTCGACGACCTCAACCGCCATTCGCCGCGCCCGGGCCTGCACTTCAAGATAGGGGGGCTGGGTGATGCCCACCAGGCGGAGCAGGGCGCAGCGGGCGGCTCGGCGGTGATCGCCCTGTTACCAGCGCTGGCGCCGGGTGACCTGCCGGGGCAGGCACGCTTGAGCGAGGCGCTGGTGGCGGGGCTTGCGCGTACGACTATACGCCGGCTGCTGCTTGTGGGCGATTTCGATGTGCTGGATGAGCCGAGCAAGTACAGCGAGGTGGAGCGGGAATGCGTGGCCCAGGTGGTTGATGGGTTGCAGCGCAGTGCCTTGCACTGGACGCTGATCAATGCACCGCAGGAACTGGCCGGGTTGGGCATGGAGCATTTTCGCAGTACCGAAGGCACGCTGGAGCCTGGGCTGGCTGAGCCGTTGCGGCGCTTGGCCAGGATCGCAGCGGGGATGGTGGACATGCTGGAGCTGGACTTGCACCGGGGCGAGCACCTGAACTTCGTGGTCTAAATTGCCGGGGGCTGCTGCGCAGCCCATCGCGACGCAAGGCCCACACATGGGCCGGCGTGTGCAGTGCCACTGTGGGAGCGGCCTTGTGTCGCGATGGGCCGCAAAGCGGCCCCAAAATCTCAAAGGCTGCGCTCCTGCTCCAACCAATCCACGAACCGCTCGATCAACGCCCCACGCCGCTTGCGCGGCGGTAAGACTACGTAATAGCCGCGTTCCGAGCGCAAACTCCCCTCCAGCGGCCGGCACAGCAACCCTTGCTCCACCAACCTGTCCACCAGGTGCGCCCAGCCAATCGCCACCCCTTGCCCGGCAATCGCTGCCTGAATCAGCAAGGTATAGTTATCAAACCGCAGCTGCCCCGCCGGCGGTGAGCTTTCCACACCAAACCCACGAAATACCCCCGCCCAGTCAAACCAGCGGCTGGCCTGCTCGCCCTTCAAATGCAGCAGCGGCAATCGTTGCAAAGCCACAGCTGACAAGGCTTTGCCATGAATCAGATGGGGGCTGCACACCGGGAACACTTCCTCATCGAATAGCCAGCGGCTTTCTCCTTGGTGAAAGCGTCCATCGCCAAACAGCACCGCCACATCAATGTCCGGGCGCAACATGCCCTGGCTGCGTTCACCCGTCACCAGGCTCACATCCACCTGTGGATAAGCCTCATGAAAGCGTTGCAGCCTTGGCATCAACCAGAACGCCGCAAAGGCAAAGTCGGTGGCCACCTGCAGCACTTCATGCTGGCCACGCCCGCTGGCCTGGGCGATACCGTCATCCATGGCCTGCAGCCCCTGTTGCACCTGTTCGAACAGCACCTGGCCAGCCTCGGTCAGCTCGATGCCCCGGTAAATGCGGTCAAACAGGCGCGTACCCAACTGTGCCTCCAGGCGCTTCACCTGCTGGCTCACTGCCGGCTGCGTGGTACCCAACTCCAGCGCCGCAGCGGTAAAGCCACGCAGGCGCGCAGCAGCCTCGAATACACGCAAGGTATCCAGCGACAACCCGGCAAGGTGGTCAAACATAAGCGTAGCTAATCCCAGTCATTGCCCGCCATGGGCTTTACCCATGTTATCCACAGTCGCATCTTGGTAGGCAAGCGGTTCGCATAACCCTCAACGATGGAAGCCCCCATGACGCGTCCGAATATCCTGTTCATCATGGCCGACCAGATGGCCGCGCCCTTGCTGCCGATCTACGGCCCTTCGCCCATCCAGATGCCGCACCTCGGCCGCCTGGCCGAGCACGCCGTGGTGTTCGACTCGGCCTACTGCAACAGCCCACTGTGCGCGCCATCACGCTTCACCCTGGTCAGCGGTCAGTTGCCCAGCCGTATTGGCGCCTACGATAACGCGGCCGACTTCCCTGCCGATGTGCCGACCTACGCCCATTACCTGCGTCGCCTGGGCTACCGCACCGCGCTGTCAGGCAAGATGCACTTCTGCGGCCCCGACCAGTTGCACGGCTATGAAGAACGCCTGACCAGCGACATCTACCCGGCCGACTATGGTTGGGCGGTGAACTGGGACGAACCCGATGTGCGTCCAAGCTGGTACCACAACATGTCCTCGGTGCTGCAGGCGGGTCCGTGCGTGCGCACCAATCAGCTGGATTTCGACGAGGAGGTGGTGTTCAAGGCGCGCCAGTACCTGTACGACCATGTGCGCGAAAACGATGGCCGGCCATTTTGCCTGACCGTTTCGATGACGCACCCGCACGACCCCTACACCATTCCCAAACGCTACTGGGACCGCTACGAAGGTGTGGATATCCCCATGCCCCGTGCCGAGTTCAGCCAGGCAGCACTCGACCCGCATTCGCAGCGCTTGCTGAAGGTCTACGACCTGTGGGACAAGCCATTGCCTGTGGACAAGGTCCGCGACGCCCGCCGCGCCTACTTCGGCGCGTGCAGCTATATCGATGACAACATTGGCCAACTGCTGCAGACCCTGGAGGAATGCAACCTGGCCGATGACACACTGATCGTGTTTTCCGGCGACCACGGCGACATGCTTGGCGAACGTGGCCTCTGGTACAAAATGCACTGGTTCGAAATGTCGGCGCGGGTGCCGCTGCTGATCCATGCGCCGAAGCACTTCGCAGCGGGCCGGGTCACTGCCTCGGTGTCGACCTGCGACCTGTTGCCAACCTTGGTCGAACTGGCTGGCGGCGCTGTGAGTAAAGACCTGCATCTGGATGGCCGCTCACTGTTGGGCCACCTGCAAGGGCAGGGCGGTCACGACGAGGTGATCGGCGAGTACATGGCCGAAGGCACCGTCGGCCCGCTGATGATGATCCGCCGCGGGCACTACAAGTTCGTGTACAGCGAAGACGACCCATGTCTACTCTATGACCTGAGCCGCGACCCGCACGAGCGGGAGAACCTCACCGGCAGCCCGGACCACCAGACGCTGCTACAGGCATTTGTCGATGAAGCGCAACGGCGCTGGGACATCCCCAGCCTGCGCCAGCAGGTACTGGCCAGCCAGCGCCGCCGCCGGCTGGTGGCTGAAGCGCTGGCCATCGGCAAGCTGAAAAGCTGGGACCACCAACCACTGGTGGACGCCAGCCAGCAGTACATGCGCAACCACATCGATCTCGATGACCTCGAACGCAAGGCACGTTATCCACAGCCCGCCCCCCTGGATTGAGAAGAGAGGCCGCCATGCACAAGTTCTCCGCCGCCGTGTTCGCCCTGGCCCTGAGCGCCACCACGGCCCGCGCCGCAGACAGCGATGCGCAATGCAGTACCGTGAAAATGGCCGACCCCGGCTGGAGTGATATTGCCTCAACCAATGCCGTGGCACGCCTGTTACTGGAAAGCCTGGGTTACCAGGTGAAGATCGACAGCCTGGCCGTACCGATCATCTACGGCGGCCTCAAGGACGGCCAGGTCGACGCCTTCCTCGGCAACTGGATGCCCGCACATCAAGGTTTCCATGACAAGTTCATCGCCAACGGCGATGTGCAGCAGCTGTCGCGCAACCTGGAGGGAACCGAGTTCACCCTCGCAGTGCCCGACTATGTGTGGAATGCCGGGGTGAAGGACTTCGCTGACCTGCAAAAACACGCCGGGCAGTTCGACAAAAAGCTGTACGGAATCGGCTCCGGCGCCCCGGCCAACCTGTCGCTCAAGAAAATCATCGACAAGAATGAATTCAACCTCGGCCAGTGGAAGCTGGTGGAGTCCAGCGAGCAGGCGATGCTGGCCCAGGTCGACCGGGCGGTGAAGAAGCAGCAATTCATCACCTTCCTTGGCTGGACCCCGCACCCGATGAACGTGAAGCTGAAAATGCACTACCTGACCGGTGGGGAAAAGTGGTTCGGCAGCAAGGGCGAGGTATACACGCTGACGCGCAAGGGTTATCCACAAGCCTGCCCGAATGCCGCGAAGCTGCTAGGTAACCTTAAGTTCACACTGGACATGGAAAACAGCATCATGGCCGAGGTGGTGGACAAGAAGATCAGTTTCGATGAAGCGGCCAAGGCCTGGGTGAAAGCGCATCCTGAACGATTGGATGGGTGGTTGGCCGGGGTTACCACCAAGGCCGATGGGGATGCCCTGGAGGCCGTCAAAGCCAAACTGTAATCTCACAAAGCAACACACCAACCCTGTGGGAGCGGGCGCGCCCGCGAACACCGGCAAAGCCGGTGCCAAGCAACGCGTTGGCTTTTTCGCGGGCATGCCCGCTCCCACAGGGCTTGGCGACCCCTTAAGGATTGTGGATAACCCATGCATCGCCTCTCTTTACTGCTGCCCTTCCTCAGCTGGCTTCCCCGCCAATCGGGCCGCAACCTGCGCCAGGACCTGCTGGTAGGCCTGAGCGGCGCCATCCTCGCCCTGCCGCAATCCATCGCCTACGCCCTGATCGCCGGCCTGCCCGCCGAATACGGGCTCTATGCTGCCGTTGTGCCGGTACTGATTGCCTGCCTGTGGGGCTCTTCCTGGTACCTGATCTGCGGCCCGACCGCGGCCATTTCCATCGTGCTCTACGCCAGCATCAGCCCGCTGGCCGTGGCCGGTAGCGCTGACTACATCACGCTGGTGTTGCTGCTGACCTTCCTCGGCGGCATTTTCCAGCTGCTGCTCGGGCTGTTGCGCTTCGGCGCGCTGGTCAATTTCGTCTCCCATTCCGTGGTGCTCGGTTTCACGCTGGGTGCCGCCATCGTCATTGCCTTGGGCCAGCTACCCAACCTGCTGGGCATGGCCCTGCCCAGCCAGGCCACCGCGCTGATGACCGTACAGGACCTGGCCAGCCACGCAGGCGAGGTCGACCTGCCTTCCTTGCTGCTGGGCCTGGCCACCGTCGTGATCGGTGTGGCCTTCAAACTCTGGCGCCCACGCTGGCCGAGCCTGTTGATAAGCCTGATCCTGGTCAGCTTGCTGGCCTGGCTGATGCCGGGCTTCTTTGGCCATGTGCCGCGGGTGGCAGCGTTCACCGGGCAACTCCCGCCTTTCAGCCCGCTGCCTTTGCTGGACGTGGAGCTCATGTTGCGTCTGCTGCCCAGCGCCGTGGCGGTAGGCATGCTGGGGTTGGTCACCAGTCTGTCGATTGCCCGTTCGTTGTCGGCACGTTCAGAACAACTGATCGACCCGGACCAGGAAATACGCGCACAGGGCCTGTCGAACATTGCCGGTGCATTTTTCTCTGGTTACCTGTCTGCCGGTTCCTTCACCCGCTCGGGCCTGAGCTATGAGGCGGGCGCCCGCTCGCCCATGGCCGGGGTGTTTTCGGCGCTGTGGGTGGCGTTGTTCGCGGTGACCGGCGCCGGCCTGATCGCGCACCTGCCGATACCGGCCATGGCCGGCAGCATTCTGCTGATCTGCTGGGGGTTGGTGGACCACCGAGGGATCCGTGCATTGTTCCGGGTCAGCCGCTCTGAGTTTCTGGTGATGGCGCTGACGGCTGCAGCGACATTGCTGCTGGAGCTGCAGACGGCCATCTATGCCGGCGTGCTGGCTTCGCTGTTCTTCTATTTGAAGCGCACCTCACGACCACGGATCCAACAAAGCCGTGAAGGGGACGCGGATGTATTGCGGGTAGGTGGGTCGATTTTCTTTGGTGCGGCGCATTACCTGCAGGTGCGCTTGCAGCGCTGCCAGGGGCCGCATGTAGTGATCGATGCCCGGCAGGTGAATTTCATTGATTACTCGGGTGTGGATATGTTGCACCGCGAGGCGCGGCGGTTGCGGCGCTTGGGGGGGAGTTTGACCTTGCACCGGGCCAGGCCGCAGGTGATCGAGGAGTTGCAGAAGCTGGAAGGGGTGGAGTTATGCCCGATCCGGTTTGAGGAATGAGGTTGGGATGCTGGGGCTGCTTTGCAGCCCATCGCGACACAAGGCCGCTCCCACAGAGGATCGGCGTACGACGTACTTTGTGGGAACGGCCTTGCGTCGCGATAGGGCCGCAAAGCGGGCCCGGCCATCTCAGCCCCGAGCGAGTTGCCGGCGCAGTTCAGCCAACACCGGCGCCGTATCCGGCCTCACGCCACGCCAGATAAAGAAGGCTTCAGCCGCCTGCTCGGCCAGCATCCCCAACCCATCCAGCACCTTGGCAGCCCCCAGCTTGGTCGCCCACTGGCAAAACGGCGTCGGCTCCTTGCCATACATCATGTCGTAGCAAACCGTACGACCCGCCTCGACCAGGCTGTCGGCAATCGGTGGTAATTCCCCGGCCAGGCTCGCCGAGGTGGCGTTGATGATCACATCCACAGGTTCCTGCAACCAGGCAAACCCGCTGGCCACCACCGGCCCCAGTTCATCGAACTCGCGCGCCAGCTGCTCGGCCTTTTCCACGGTACGGTTGGCAATCACCAGCGACTGCGGCTTGTGCGCCAGAATAGGCTCCAGCACGCCGCGCACGGCGCCACCGGCACCGAGGATGAGAATGCGCTTGCCCGCCAGCTCGACCCCGGCATTCACCGTCAGGTCGCGCACCAGGCCAGCGCCGTCGGTGTTGTCGCCCTGCAGGGTGCCATCAGCCAGCTTGCTCAGCGTGTTCACTGCGCCTGCGCGCCGGGCACGCGGGGTCAGGCTGTCGCAAAGGCGGTAAGCCTCTTCCTTGAACGGCACGGTGACGTTGCCGCCACTGCCTTGCTTGAAGAAGCCGCGCGCGCAGTCGCTGAATTCGTCCAGCGGCGCCAGCAGCGTGGCATATTCCAGGTCCTGACCGGTCTGCTCGGCGAACAGGCGGTGGATCAGCGGCGACTTGCTGTGGCCGATGGGGTTACCAAAAACGACGTACTGGTCCATGACGGCTCCTTGTTTATCCACAGGCTTACTGGCCGAGCCAGTCACGGTCTTGCAGGAAGTACTCTGTCAGGCGCGCCTCTTCACTACCAGGCGCGGCCTTCCAGTCATAGCCCCAACGCACCTGCGGTGGCAGCGACATGAGGATGGATTCGGTGCGGCCACCGGACTGCAGGCCGAACAGGGTGCCGCGGTCATAGACCAGGTTGAACTCCACGTACCGGCCACGGCGGTATTCCTGGAACTCGCGCTGCTGCGGGGTGTAGGGCGTGTTCTTGCGGCGCTGGACGATCGGCAGGTAGGCGTCGACGAAGGCATCGCCAATGGCGCGGATGAAGGCGAAGCAAGTGTCGAAGTCCCACTCGTTCAGGTCATCGAAGAACAAGCCGCCAATACCCCGTGGCTCGCCACGGTGCTTGAGGTGGAAGTAGCGATCGCACCAGGCTTTATAGCGTGGGTACACGTCGGCGCCAAACGGCGCGCAAGCCTGCTCGGCCACTCGGTGCCAATGAATGCAGTCTTCTTCGTTGCCATAGTATGGCGTCAGGTCAAAGCCGCCGCCAAACCACCATACGGCCTCTTCACCTTCCTTTTCGGCGATGAAGAAGCGAACGTTGGCGTGGGAAGTGGGCACATGCGGGTTGTGCGGGTGTATCACCAGCGACACGCCCAAGGCTTCGAAACCACGGCCTGCCAGTTCGGGGCGGTGGGCACTGGCCGACGGCGGCAGGCCGCTACCAAACACATGGGAGAAGTTGACCCCACCTTTTTCGATCACTTTGCCCTCACCGATAACCCGCGTGCGGCCCCCGCCACCGGCTTCGCGCACCCAGGCGTCCTCGACGAAGCGGGCACCGCCGTCTTCTGTTTCGAGGGCAGAGCAGATGCGGTCTTGCAGGTCGAGCAGGTAGGCTTTCACGGCCTCGGTGCGGCTAGTCATCGGGTCACCAGGAACGGGCAGGGAAGAATTCGCCGCGTAGCATACCACCGCCAGCGCGCGCGCCGCAGTTGACGACGACCAAGCAAAGGCGTCCGATAGAAGGCCTTTCCCGATCCCGACTACAGGAGTGCGAGATGGCCAAGCGTATCCAGTTCAGCCAGCATGGCGGCCCGGAAGTGCTGCAGTTTGTGGAATTCGAACCCACCCCGCCCGGGCCACAACAGGTGCGTGTGCGTAACCATGCGATCGGCCTGAACTTCATCGACACCTACTTCCGAAGCGGGCTGTATGCGCCGCCGTCCCTGCCTTCTGGCCTGGGTACCGAAGCGGCAGGTGTGGTAGAGGCCGTGGGCGAAGGCGTGTCCCGGCTGAAGGTAGGAGACCGTGTGGCACATGCCGGCGGCCCGCTGGGCGCCTACAGCGAGGTGCATACGCTACCGGAAGCCAACCTGGTCAAGCTGCCGGACACCATCAGCTTCGAGCAGGCGGCGGCGGTGATGCTCAAGGGTTTGACCGTACAGTACCTGCTGAAGCAGACCTATGAGGTGAAGGCGGGTGATGTGATCCTGTTCCATGCCGCAGCCGGTGGTGTAGGGTCGCTGGCCTGCCAGTGGGCCAAGGCCCTGGGCGCCAAGCTGATCGGCACCGTGAGCTCTGCCGAGAAGGCAGAGCGGGCCAAGGCGCTGGGGGCTTGGGCGACCATCGACTACAGCCGTGAAGATGTGGCCAAGCGCGTACTGGAGCTGACCGACGGCAAGAAATGCCCGGTGGTGTATGACGGCGTGGGTGCCGACACCTGGCTGACCTCGCTGGACTGCCTGCGCCCGCGTGGGTTGATGGTGAGCTTTGGCAATGCTTCCGGTGCGGTGAGCGGGGTGAACCTGGGGATCCTGGCGCAGAAGGGCTCGCTGTATGTCACCCGGCCGACCTTGGCCACCTATGCCAACAATGCCGAGAACACCCAGGCCATGGCCGATGACCTGTTTGCGATGATTGCGAGCGGGAAGCTGGTTGTGGATATCCAGCAGCGGTATCCACTGAGCGAGGCGGCCCAGGCGCAGGCAGAGCTGTCGGCGCGGCGGACTGTAGGATCGACTGTACTAATCCCCTAAGCCACACACATTCCCTGTAGGAGCGGGTTTACCCGCGAAGAAGCCACCGCGATGGATGGCACCGGCTTTGCCGGTGTTCGCGGGCAAGCCCGCTCTCACAGGTACTGCGTCGGCTTCGATAACTTCGCTATGCCTTGGAGGCTGGGCGTGACGGCGATGGCGTCGACTCGATGCCATCGAGTATCGCCTCGATCACACCCTCTGCCATCTCAATCGCATGCAGGTTCGACCAGAACATGCCACGGCCTTCTTCACGCATGTAGTCCAAAGCTTTGTAGCCGGTTTCGTAAGCGCTGCGCAGGTACAGGGCTACGTGGACCAGAGCGTCCTCGGCAGAAATGTTTGGGTTGACGGTGAAGAGTGGATCGTGGCCGGCATCGCAGCGGCCGAAGGGGCGGGTGGAGGTGCATGGGAGAGGTGGATCGGGGACTATTTTCTTCATCATTGGAAAATGCTCCTCAAGGCCGCCAACCTTCACTACCACGTGAATGGGTGGCGACTGTACGCGAGGTGGTAGACCCGGGCATTTTCCAATCCAGGCAGGCTCGAAAGCCTCCCACGCACAGCCACCATAGACTGTCATGGAAAAAATGCATCCGGGCTACCACACCCGATCGCCAAGTTATTCGGCGACGGATAGAGCCTAGAGGCAGAGGTTCCCACTTAGAAGGTGATGGAAGGAGACGCGGGTCGTAGGATATTTCCGAAGTGCCCAGCTGGACAGATATTTTGGCAAAAATCAGAAAACCCTGATCACTTAGAAAGCCACAGAAGGCCCATCTATAGCACGCGAGAAAAAGATCCCGGCTTGACCGTACAGATTCGGAAGCGTAGCCTTTCTGCTTGAGGATGTGCTGGTGCGCCGGTTGAGTTTCAAGTTATCCGGGCGAGTGCATCCCCGCCATTTAGGCCGCTTAAGCGGCCTTTATTTTTTGGCTTGTTTCTATCCCCTTTCGGGATGATGGAATAGAGCTCTGCCTTGGGCTTGCGGGCCGTCAGTTCAAAAATCGCCTCATCGAAGACCTCGTTACCATAGCCATCATCGCGACCAAACGTGCTGCGAAGGGCAGTCATGTGCGTGGCACTTTTCCAGATCGACGTCGCAGCCAGTGCTGCCTTGATCTGCAGAATCATGTCATCGATGGTGTAACCATCTCGTACTACCCGGCTTCTGTAGGCATGGCTACCGATGAAAACGATGCCTGGGTCCTCAAGCTGTGGCAAATCCTGCCCGTCCTTCTGCCTATTGATCGCGTCAAACTGATCAGCGGTGAACCTACCAATTTCCACCGCCCTGACCCGGTGGTTGGACGCAAGTTGCTCAAGATTCGCCCTTATCAGGTACTCGGCATTTTCGAATAGCGGCATGTTCCCCAGTACTCCCGCCGATTGGCGACGGTTCTTGCTAGCGTCAAAGATCGAGCGCCGCACGTGCGACGCATGGCTAGCAAGCTAGGGGCTGGGGTTTATACAGGGAAGGTGAAGACAGTGGACGCAGGGAGTAAGAAATTTCCCAAACTCAGTACCGGACAGCCATTCGAGACATAATCAGAAAAATCTGCGGTGAATTGGCCCTAACCTCGTGGGAGCGGGCATGCCCGCGAACACGGGCGAAGCCCGTGCCAGGCACCGAGTTGTATTCTTCGCGGGCGCGCCCGCTCCCACAGGGCCCGAGTCCCGAGCCAGGCCTGTGGATTGTTATCAACCCGGGCGAACGACTTCGCCGGTTGCCAGGTTGCGAATCACACTCGGGTTCTTCCGCCCGCCCAGCGCACCACCCAGCACCAGGTCCAACTGGCCATGGAAGTACTGCTCAACCCGCAAGCGGGTCTTCGCCGCCGGGCGCCCGCCAGGGTTGCACGAGGTGGAAATCAACGGCCCCACCAGCGCGCACAGCTCACGCACCACCGGGTGATCACTGACCCGCAGCGCCACCGTGTCATGCTGCCCGGTCACCCATTCGGGCAACAGGTCCTGGTGCGGCACCAGCCAGGTGTTCGGCCCCGGCCAGGTGCTGCTCATGCGGTCGATCCAGTCTTCGGGGAAGTCCTCGAACAGGAAGTCGAACTGACGGATGTTATCAGCGATCAGAATCAGCCCTTTATCCACAGGACGCGACTTCAGCGCCAACAGGCGATACACCGCGTCCTCGTTCCATGGGTCGCAGCCCAGGCCCCAGACCGCTTCCGTCGGGTAGGCGATCACCGCGCCCGCCCGGATCTCACGTGCGGCTTGTTGCACACGAAAACTGCTCACCATTGCTGTTTCTCCGCCTATATACCTTGCATGTGAGCAGTGTACTTAGCCCGCGCGGGCAAACCAACGCCCGGCTTCATTGCTGACCCGGCCTTCCAGCTCCAGCTCGGTCAACTGCGCCAGCACGTCGGCCAGCGGCTGCTCGCTACAGTGGGCCAGGCTTTCACTGGTCTGGGGGGCGGCATGCAGCAGGGCAAGCAGGGGATGGTCGAACCTGTCCACAACCGCAGGCGGCAGGTTCTGCCAACCCTGCAAGCTTTCCAGAATCTGCTCCACAGTTTCCACCAGCAGCGCCCCATCACGAATCAGCTGGTGACAGCCCTTGGCCCCCGGGTGATGAATGGAGCCCGGAATGGCGTACACCTCGCGGCCTTGTTCCGCCGCCAGGCGCGCCGTGATCAGCGAGCCGCTGGCGAGGCTCGCCTCGACCACCAGCACACCGAGCGACAGCCCACTGATGATGCGGTTGCGCCGGGGGAAGTTGCCGGGCAGCGGCCCGGCATCCAGGGGATACTCGGAAACCAGCGCACTGCCGTTGTCGATCATCGCCTGCGCAAGGTCCCGATGCCGCTGTGGATAAAGTTTTTGCAAGCCCGTACCGAGCACGGCAATCGTGCCGCCGCCAGCCTGCAACGCGGCCCGATGAGCGGCACCGTCGACCCCCACCGCCAGCCCGCTGGTAATGGTGAAGCCGGCCTGCGCGAGGTAGCGGGAAAATGCCCGAGCGGTGTCGAGCGCCGGGGGTGTGGCACGTCTGCTGCCCACGATGGCCAGCTGAGGGCGATCGAGCAAGGCAGGTTCGCCAGCGACAAAAAGCAGCGGCGGGGCATCGTCGATTTCTGCCAGCAAGGCTGGGTAGTCTGGGCCGTCCCACATCAGCAAATGCTGGCCAGGGCGCTCCAGCCAAGCCATTGCAGCCAGTGCGCCATCGCGTACCTCGGCACTGCGCCGGGCATCGATGGTGGCTTGGGGAATGCCCAACGCTCGCCAGGCCGAAGCGGGAGCACTGAGCGCGGAGGAGGCACTGCCGAAGGCTTCGAGCAACGTTCGAAAGCGCCGCAGTCCAGCCTCGGGGAGGCGATGCAGGCGTAAGCGTGCCTCCAGTTCGGCAGGCGGGCAGGGCGACGAATGGTGACTGGGCATTGAGATCATCCTTGATCGAAACAGGGCCATTTACGTGGTACAAGCTGTGGATAACTCTGTGAGTAACACTTTGAAAAGCTGTCCATTGATTGGGGGCTATCAAGCCCATAGTCACCCTAGACGAGCTTGCCAGGTGCCGAAATCCCCGTTTCCCTTTATTATGTGTGCTCAGTTTTCAACCGAACGCACAGTGACTGCCTGACCTTATGGCCATCTTGAACATTCTCGAATTCCCGGACCCGCGCCTGCGCACCCTCGCCAAACCGGTGACGGAGTTCGACGACGCCCTGCGTCAGCTGATCGACGACATGTTTGAAACCATGTACGAAGCCCCTGGCATCGGCCTGGCCGCTACCCAGGTGAACGTGCACAAGCAGGTTGTGGTCATGGACCTCAGCGAAGACCGCAGCGAACCGCGCGTCTTCATCAACCCGTCGGTCGAAGAGCTGACCCATGACATGGGCCAGTACCAGGAGGGCTGCCTGTCGGTACCGGGCTTCTACGAGAACGTCGACCGCCCGCTGCGTGTCCGGGTCAAGGCCCAGGACCGCGACGGCAAGCCGTTCGAACTGGAATGCGAAGGCCTGCTGGCAGTGTGCGTACAGCACGAATTCGACCACCTCAACGGCAAGCTGTTCGTCGACTACCTGTCGCAGCTCAAGCGCGACCGGATCAAGAAGAAGCTGGAAAAGCAGCACCGCCAGCAAGCCTGATCCCCACCTTCCTGAAGGCTTGCTCCGGCAAGCCTTTTTCTTTTTTGAAGCGAGAACTCCATGCGCATCGTCTTTGCAGGCACTCCAGAGTTTGCCGCCGAACACCTCAAGGCCCTGCTCGACAGCCCCTACGAGATCGTGGCCGTCTACACCCAGCCCGACCGCCCGGCCGGCCGTGGCCAGAAGCTGATGCCAAGTGCGGTCAAGGCACTGGCCGTGGCCCATGACATCCCGGTGTTCCAGCCGCAGACCCTGCGCAACGCCGATGCGCAGGCCGAACTGGCCGCACTGAAACCAGACCTGATGGTAGTGGTCGCCTACGGCCTGATCCTGCCGCAGGTGGTGCTGGATATCCCGCGTCTGGGTTGCATCAACAGCCACGCTTCCCTGCTGCCACGCTGGCGCGGTGCCGCGCCGATCCAGCGTGCCGTGGAAGCAGGCGACGCCGAAAGCGGCGTGACCGTGATGCGCATGGAGGCCGGCCTGGACACCGGCCCGATGCTGCTCAAAGTAGTCACCCCGATCAGCGCCGACGACACCGGCGGCACCTTGCACGATCGCCTGGCCGAAATGGGCCCGCCCTCAGTCATTCAGGCCATCGCCGGCCTGGCTGACGGTTCGCTGCAAGGTGAAGTACAGGACGATGCCCTGGCCACCTACGCGCACAAACTGAACAAGGACGAAGCGCGTATCGACTGGACCCGCCCGGCTGTCGAGCTGGAACGCCTGATCCGCGCCTTCAACCCATGGCCGGTGTGTCACAGCACTCTGGATGGTGAAAGCGTCAAGGTGCTGGCCGCCAACCTGTCCACAGGCCAAGGCGCCCCAGGCGAGATACTTTCCGCCAGCAAGGACGGCCTCGTAGTTGCGTGCGGTGACCAAGCCCTGAGCCTGACCCGCCTGCAACTGCCTGGCGGCAAGGCATTGAGCTTCAGTGATCTGTTCAACAGCCGCCGCGAGAAGTTCGCCGCTGGCAAGGTGCTGGGCCAATGAACCCACGCCTCGCCGCCGCCCGTGCGCTGGCCGCTGTGCTCAGCGGCAAGGCTTCGCTGAACAGCTCGCTGCCGGCGCAACTGGACAAGGTAGATGAACGCGACCGCGGCCTGACCCAGGACCTGGCGTTCGGCACCGCACGCTGGCAGCCACGCCTCGACCTGCTGGCCGCACAGCTGCTGCAAAAGCCCTTCAAGGCAGCCGATGCCGATGTTCAGGCGCTACTGCTGGTCGGCCTGTACCAGCTGTTCTACACCCGCATTCCGGCCCATGCCGCCATCGGCGAGACCGTGGGCTGTGCCGACAAGCTGAAGAAGCCGTGGGCCAAGGGCCTGCTCAATGCCGTGCTGCGCCGAGCCCAGCGCGAAGGCGAGGAACTGCTCGCCGGCATGGAGCGCGACCCGGTGGTGCGTACCGCCCACCCGCGCTGGTTGCAGAAGGCGCTGAAAGCCTTCTGGCCGGAGCAGTGGGAAGCCATCTGCACCGCCAACAATGCCCACCCGCCGATGATTCTGCGGGTCAACCGCCGTCACCATAGCCGCGATGCCTACCTGGCACTGCTGGCCGAAGCCGGCATTGGCGCCAGCGCATGCCAGTACAGCCGGGATGGCATCGTGCTGGCCGAAGCCTGCGACGTGCGCGGCCTGCCAGGCTTCGCCGAAGGCTGGGTGAGCGTGCAGGACGAAGCTGCGCAGCTAGCTGCCGACCTGCTGGAACTGGCCCCCGGCCAACGCGTGCTCGATGCTTGCTGCGCACCGGGCGGCAAAACCTGCCACCTGCTGGAGGCCGAGGCCGGCCTGGCGCACGTCGTGGCCATCGATCTCGAAGCCAAGCGGCTGACCCGCGTGCGAGAAAACCTCGACCGCCTGCAACTGGATGCCGAGCTGATCGCCTGCGATGCCCGCGACACTGCCAGCTGGTGGGACGGCAAGCCATTCCAGCGCATTCTGCTCGACGCGCCGTGCTCGGCCACCGGCGTGATTCGCCGCCACCCGGACATCAAACTGGCCCGCCAAGCCGACGACATCCCGGCTTTGGCCACGCTGCAAGGCGAACTGCTCGATGCCCTGTGGCCGACCTTGGAAGTGGGCGGCATGCTGCTATACGCCACCTGCTCCACCTTGCCGACCGAGAACACTGAAGTGATCAAAGCCTTCCTCGCGCGCACCCCGGGCGCCCGTGAGCTGGACCTGGCGACCGAAGCCGGCCTGCGCCAGCCCCACGGCCGTCAACTGCTGGCCCAGGAAGGCGGCCACGACGGTTTCTACTATGCCAAGCTGATCAAGATCGCCGCCTCGCGCGGATAAGAACAAAGGATAGGGAGTAGCGCATGAAGATCATCATCCTCGGCGCAGGGCAGGTAGGCGGTACGCTGGCTGAACACCTGGCCAGCGAAGCCAACGACATTACCGTGGTCGACACCGACGGCGACCGCCTGCGCGACCTCGGCGACCGCCTGGACATCCGCACTGTCCAGGGCCGCGGTTCGCTGCCGACGGTGCTGCGTCAGGCCGGTGCCGACGACGCCGACATGCTGGTGGCGGTAACCAACAGTGACGAGACCAACATGGTTGCCTGCCAGGTGGCCTATTCGCTGTTCCATACACCGACCAAGATTGCACGGGTGCGCGAATCGTCCTACCTGACCCGCGAAGAGCTGTTCGACAACGACCATATCCCGGTCGACGTTCTGATCAGCCCCGAGCAGGTGGTGACCAATTACATCAAGCGCCTGATCGAACACCCAGGCTCGCTGCAGGTGATCGACTTCGCCGAAGGCAAGGCCCAACTCGTGGCAGTGAAGGCCTACTATGGCGGCCCGCTGGTCGGCCAGCAGTTGCGCCAGATCCGAGCGCACATGCCCAACGTCGACACCCGCGTGGCGGCCATCTTCCGCCGCGACCGGCCGATCACCCCGCGTGGCGATACGGTGATCGAAGCCGACGACGAGGTGTTCTTCATTGCCGCGAAGAAGGATATCCGCGCGGTGATGGGCGAACTGCGCCGCATCGACGAGACTAATAAACGCATTGTCATCGCCGGCGGCGGGCAGATTGGCGAGCGCCTGGCGGAAGCCATCGAAAGCCGATATCAGGTGAAGATCATCGAGATGAGCCCGGCGCGTTGTCGGCACCTCTCCGATACCCTCGAAAGCACTGTAGTGCTGCAGGGCAGCGCCTCTGACAAAGACCTGATGCTCGAAGAGAACATCGCCGACGCCGATATTTTCCTGGCCCTGACCAACGATGACGAAGCCAACATCATGTCGTCCTTGCTGGCCAAGCGCCTGGGCGCAGGCAAGGTGATGACCATCATCAACAACCCGGCTTATGTCGACCTGGTGCAGGGCGGCGATATCGACATTGCCATCAGCCCGCAGCTCGCCACCATCGGCACCCTGCTGGCGCACGTCCGTCGCGGAGACATCGTCAGTGTGCACTCGCTGCGCCGTGGTGCAGCCGAGGCTATCGAGGCGGTGGCACACGGGGACTCGAAGTCGAGCAAGGTGGTCGGCAAGGCAATCGAGGACATCACGCTGCCACCGGGCACCACGATTGGTGCGATCATCCGTGATGAAGAGGTGATGATTGCCCATGACGACACCATGATCGAATCAGGGGACCATGTGATCCTCTTCGTTGTGGATAAAAAGCATATTCGCGATGTGGAGAAGCTGTTCCACGTCGGCTTGAGTTTCTTCTAGGAGAAGAGGGCATGCGCGAATCGCTGGAGAAGATGCTGGCCAAAGGTGTGGATAACCCGCTGCTGAGGTTTGGCCTGGGCAAGGCCTGGCTGGATGAAGGCAACGGCGCTGAAGCAGCGGTGCACCTGGCGCGCTGTGTAGAGCAGGACCCGAAATACTCGGCAGCATGGAAGCTGCTGGGCAAGGCCTATCAGTTGCAGGGCGACCTGGCGGCGGCGCGCAAGGCGTGGGAAGACGGGATCGTGGCGGCGCAGGCCCATGGTGACAAGCAGGCCGAAAAAGAGATGACCGTATTCCTGAAGAAGCTCAACAGAGCAGCGGGTTGACGCGGCCCCCTGTAGGAGCGGGTTTACCCGCAAATGCGTCGGAAAATCCAACACCGCATTCGCGGGTAAACCCGCTCCTACCAGAGGCCGGTGAATGGCTTAATACCAGCGCGGTTCGCCGGCCGGGCGCTTCTTGAAGCGCTTCATGCTCCACATGTACTGGCTCGGGTACTCGCGCACATAACGCTCGACCACCTTGCTCATCGCCGCCGCCGACACATTCACATCGGTGCTGTACATCTCCTCTGGCGCCGCCTCCAGGAACACCTTGAAGCCCGAGCCATCCGGCAACCGCAGCGCATGCAGGAACACGCCTACCGCCTTGCCACCGGCCAGCATGTTCGGCACGAACTTGCTGGTCAGCGCCTGGGTGCCGAGGAACGGCACGAACACGCCCGCCGATTCCGCCGGCTCCGGGTCGGCAGGAATACCCACCTGGCCACCACGGCGCACTTCCTTGATCACGCTGAGGATGCCTTCCTTGGTCGACGGCGCCACGCGATTGCCCATCTGCACGCGCTGCTCGCGCAGCAGATCATCCACCGCCTTCAGCTTCGGCGGGCGGTAGAAGATGATCGGTTTGCACTGGTTGCAGTAGAAGTGGTTCAGCACTTCCCAGTTGCCCAGGTGGCTGGTGATGCCGACCACGCCTTTACCCGAGGCCAAAGCCTGCTCCAGCACTTCCAGGCCATGCACTTCCTTGACCAGCTCCAGCGAGCGCTGCGGCGGCCAGATCCAGGCACAGGCACTTTCGACAAAGGATTTACCGATATCCCGCAGCGCCTGGCCAACCAGTTGCTCACGGGCAACCGGGTCCATCTCCGGGAAACATTTGGCCAGGTTGATCCGTACCACGTTGCGCGAACTGTTGGGGATTTTCCACATCAGCCAGCCAATACCGGCGCCGACACGCTGCACAGCACCCCAGGGCAGCTTGGCAAACAGGCGCAGCACCCCGACCATCAGGGCGCCTTTGAACTTTTCCACAGGCGAATTCCTTATTTCAGCAAGGCGCGCATTGTAACCCCTCAGCGCAACAAGGCGGCGTAGCGATCGCAGTCGGTGGTGTGGTCCATGACCATGCCCGTGGCCTGCATGAAGGCGTAGCAGATGGTCGGACCGACGAACGTGAAGCCAGCTTTCTGCAGGGCCTTGCTCATTGCCTTGGCTTCATCGGTAACCGCCGGCACCTCGCCGCGCGCCTTGAAGTGGTTGATCTTCGGCGAGCCGCCGACGAACGACCACAGCCATTCGGCAGGGTTATCCACAGCCAGCCAGGCCTGGGCGTTGCGCCGCGCAGCCTTGAGCTTGAGGCGATTGCGGATGATGCCTGCATCCTGCATCAATTCTTCGATACGTTCGTCGCTCATGGCCGCCAGCTTTACGGGGTCGAAGCCGTACATCACCTGGCGATAACGCTCGCGTTTGCGCAAAACGGTAATCCACGAAAGCCCCGCCTGGAACCCTTCGAGCAAAAGCATCTCGAAGAGCAACGCCGGGTCGCGCTGTGGTATTCCCCATTCCTGGTCGTGGTAGGCCTGGTACAACGGATCGTCGGTACACCAAAAGCAGCGTGGCATAAGGCTCCAATGAGTAGAGGGCGAGGCGAATCAGGTTATACTCCCGCTCTTTACATCCGCATCCCCAGATACAGGTGAATTTCGTGAGCCAGCCTACGCCAGCCGTGCGTACCTTCCAAGACCTGATCCTCGCCCTGCAGAACTACTGGGCGGCTCAAGGTTGTGTGGTACTTCAGCCCTACGATATGGAAGTAGGCGCCGGCACTTTCCACACCGCTACATTCCTGCGCGCCGTGGGTCCAGAAACCTGGAACGCCGCCTATGTGCAGCCTAGCCGTCGTCCTGCCGACGGGCGGTATGGCGAAAACCCCAACCGCTTGCAGCACTACTACCAGTTCCAGGTGGTGCTCAAACCGAACCCGGCCAACTTCCAGGAGCTGTACCTCGGCTCGCTGAAAGCCATCGGCCTGGATCCGCTGGTGCACGACATTCGTTTCGTCGAAGACAACTGGGAATCGCCGACCCTCGGCGCCTGGGGTCTGGGCTGGGAAATCTGGCTCAACGGCATGGAAGTCACTCAGTTCACCTACTTCCAGCAGGTAGGCGGCATCGAGTGCTACCCGGTCACCGGTGAAATCACCTACGGCCTGGAGCGCCTGGCCATGTACATCCAGGGCGTCGATTCGGTGTACGACCTGGTGTGGGCCGACGGCCCGTTCGGCAAGGTCACCTACGGCGACGTGTTCCACCAGAACGAGGTGGAGCAGTCGACCTACAACTTTGAACATGCCAACGTCGACAAGCTGTTCGAACTGTTCGATTTCTACGAAAGCGAAGCCAACCGCCTGATCAAGCTGGAGCTGCCGCTGCCGACCTATGAAATGGTCCTGAAGGCCTCGCACACCTTCAACCTGCTGGACGCCCGCCGCGCCATCTCGGTAACCGAGCGCCAGCGTTACATCCTGCGTGTACGTACCCTGGCCCGGGACGTGGCGCAAAGCTATCTGCAAGCCCGCGCACGCCTGGGCTTCCCGATGGCCACCCCTGAACTGCGTGACGAAGTGTTGGCTAAGCTGGAGGCTGCACAATGAGTGCTCAAGATTTTCTGGTAGAACTGGGCACCGAAGAGCTGCCACCCAAGGCCCTCGCCAACCTCGGCGACGCCTTCCTGGCCGGTATCGAAAAAGGCCTGCAGGCTGCTGGCCTGAACTACACCGCCAAGCAGGTGTACGCCGCGCCGCGTCGTCTGGCCGTACTGATTCGCCAGCTGGACGTGCAGCAGCCTGACCGCAGCATCAACATCGACGGCCCACCCCTGCAGGCAGCCTTCAACGCCGAAGGCGAGCCGACCCAGGCTGCGCTGGGCTTCGCCAAGAAATGCGGTGTTGAACTGGCCGAAATCGACCAGAGCGGCCCCAAGCTGCGCTTCTCCCAGCACATCCCGGGCAAGGCCACCACAGACCTGCTGCCGACCATCGTCGAAGATTCGCTGAACGACCTGCCGATCCCCAAGCGCATGCGTTGGGCGACCAGCCGTGAAGAGTTCGTACGCCCGACCCAATGGCTGGTAATGCTGCTGGGCGACCAAGTGGTCGACTGCACCATTCTGTCGCAGAAGGCAGGCCGTGAATCCCGTGGCCACCGCTTCCACCATCCGGAATCCGTGGTCATCACCACCCCGGCCAACTATGTCGAGGACCTGCGTAAAGCTTACGTGCTGGCCGACTTCGCCGAGCGCCGCGAGCTGATCAGCAAGCGTACCGCCGAGCTGGCCATGCAGCAGGAAGGCACGGCCATCGTGCCGCCGGCGCTGCTGGACGAAGTGACTGCTCTGGTCGAATGGCCAGTGCCGCTGGTGTGCTCGTTTGAAGAGCGTTTCCTTGAGGTGCCGCAGGAAGCCCTGATTACCACCATGCAGGACAACCAGAAGTACTTCTGCCTGCTGGACAGCGAAGGCAAGCTGCTGCCGCGCTTCATCACCGTGGCCAACATCGAAAGCCGCGATCCGAAGCAGATCGTGCAAGGCAACGAAAAGGTCGTGCGCCCACGCCTGACCGACGCCGAGTTCTTCTTCAAGCAGGACAAGAAGCAGCCACTGGAAACCTTCAACGAGCGCCTCAAGAACGTGGTGTTCCAGGCTCAGCTCGGCACCGTGTACGACAAGGCCGAACGTGTTTCCAGGCTGGCCGCCTTCGTCGCCCCGCTGATCGGCGGCGACGCCCAGCGCGCTGGCCGTGCCGGCCTGCTGTCGAAGTGCGACCTGGCCACCGAGATGGTCGGCGAATTCCCTGAAATGCAGGGTGTTGCCGGTTACTACTACGCGCTCAACGACGGTGAGCCGGAAGATGTAGCCCTGGCCCTGAACGAGCAGTACATGCCGCGCGGTGCAGGCGCCGAGCTGCCGCAGACCCTGACCGGTGCTGCCGTGGCCATCGCCGACAAGCTCGACACCCTGGTGGGCATCTTCGGCATCGGCATGCTGCCTACCGGCAGCAAGGACCCGTACGCCCTGCGCCGTGCTGCTCTGGGCGTGCTGCGTATCCTGATCGAGAAGCAACTGGACCTGGACCTGACCGGTGCGGTCGAGTTCGCGGTCAAGCAGTTCGGCGCCAAGGTCAAGGCCGCCGGCCTGGCCGAGCAAGTACTGGAGTTCATTTTCGACCGTCTGCGCGCGCGTTACGAAGACGAAGGCATCGATGTGGCCACGTACCTGTCGGTACGTGCACTGCAGCCAGGCTCCGCGCTGGACTTCGACCAGCGCGTACAAGCCGTGCAGGCGTTCCGCAAACTGCCGGAAGCCGAGGCCCTGGCTGCGGTGAACAAGCGCGTGTCGAACCTGCTGAGCAAGGCCGAAGGTGCCATCGCCGAGCAGGTCGAACCGAAGTACTTCGACAATGCCAACGAGTTTTCCCTGTACTCGGCCATCCAGCAGGCCGACCAGGCCGTGCAACCGATGGCTGCGGCACGTCAGTACAGCGAATCGCTGGCCCGCCTGGCGGCCCTGCGTGACCCGGTCGATGCCTTCTTCGAGGCGGTCATGGTCAACGCCGAAGACGCCAAGGTACGTGCCAACCGTTATGCCCTGCTCAGCCGTCTGCGCGGCCTGTTCCTGGGCGTGGCTGACATTTCGCTGCTGGGGTAAGCCTTGAAACTGCTGATTCTCGACCGTGACGGGGTGATCAACTACGACTCCGATGCGTACATCAAGACGCTGGAAGAATGGGTGCCGATCCCCGGTTCGGTCGATGCGATCGCGCAGTTGAGCAAGGCGGGCTGGACGGTGGCCGTGGCCACCAACCAGTCCGGCATTGCCCGTGGCTACTACCCGCTGGCAACCCTCGAAGCCATGCACGCGCGCCTGCGCGCGCTGGTGGCCGAGCAGGGCGGCGAGGTGGGCCATATCGTGTATTGCCCGCATGGGCCGGACGAAGGGTGCGATTGCCGCAAGCCCAAGCCCGGCATGCTGCGGGCGATCGCCGAGCATTACCAGATCGGCCTGAAAGGCGTCTGGTTCGTCGGCGACAGCAAAGGTGACCTGGAGGCCGCCCTGGCCGTCGGTGCACAACCCGTGCTGGTGAAGACCGGCAAGGGCGAGCGGACCCTGGAAAAAGGTGTCCCGGAAACTACACTGATTTTCGACGATCTGGCAGCTATCGCCAGAGAACTAATTTAAACAGTGCGCCTTTTGGCGCATTTTTCACAGGCGGGCATGCCCCGCAATGGTACAAGCCACTATGTCGATCCTGCAGGCGATCAGAATCTTTCTTTTTTACCTGCTGCTGGGCACCAGTTCGCTGCTGTGGTGCTCGCTGAGCTTCTTCGTCGCGCCGTTCCTGTCGTTCCCCAAGCGCTACAAGTTCATCAACGTGTACTGGTGCCGCTGCGCGCTGTTTCTGGTGCGCACCATCCTGGGCATCGACTACAAGATCACTGGCGCCGAGAACGTGCCAGCTGAGCCTTGCGTGATTCTGTCCAATCACCAGAGCACCTGGGAAACCTTCTTCCTGTCGCAGTACTTCTCGCCGCTAAGCCAAGTGCTCAAGCGCGAACTGCTGTATGTACCGTTCTTCGGCTGGGCCATGGCCATGCTGCGGCCCATCGCGATCAACCGCGACAACCCCAAGGAAGCGCTGCGCCAGGTGGCGAGCAAGGGTGACGAACTGCTCAAGCAGAAGACGTGGGTGCTGATTTTCCCAGAAGGCACCCGTGTGCCGTTCGGCACCATCGGCAAGTTCTCCCGCGGCGGTACCGCACTTGCCGTGAATGCCGGGCTGCCGGTGCTGCCGATTGCCCACAACGCCGGCAAGTTCTGGCCCAAGACCGGTTGGGGCAAGCGTGCCGGTACAATCGAAGTGGTCATTGGCGAACCGATGTACGCCAACGGCACTGGGCCACGGGCCATCGCCGAACTCAACGACCGCGCTGCAGCCTGGAACGAAGCGACCCAGCGGGCCATGGGATCGCTGCCGCCAGCAGAGGAAAAACCTCAGGAGCAGATGGCATGATCTTCTGTGGATAACTTGTGTGCAGTTTTTGGATTAAATGCTTGAATTGATAGCTAAGCCTTTGAATTTGCTATTTATTTTTATGTATGAAATTTTTCTGAAAACCGTGCATAAGTTTTTTTGAGGCATAAGAAAACCGGCTTTTACAGCCGGTTTTTTTATGGCATGTGGACAGCATCAGACTTTGTCGATATCGACATCCTTGGTTTCTTTCAGACAGAAGATCCCTACTACCAGGCTGATCCCGGTCACCAGCACCGGGTACCACAGCCCGTAGAAGATATCCCCGGTGTAGACCACCAGCGCGAACGATACGGTAGGCAGGAAACCACCGAACCAGCCGTTACCAATGTGGTAGGGCAGTGACATCGAGGTGTAGCGGATGCGGGTCGGGAAGAGCTCGACCATCACCGCCGCCAACGGACCATAGGTCATGGTCGCGATCAGGATCATCGCCACGATCAGGACCACCACCATTACCTGGTTGACCTGCGCAGGGTCAGCCTTGGCCGGGTAACCAGCCTGCTCGATTGCAGTGCGCATGGCAGTTTCGTCAAAGCCGTTGATGGTCTTGTCACCGATGTTCACCACCACATCACTGCCGGCCACGCTTACCGAACTGTACGGTAGACCCTGCTTGACCAGGAAGGTCTTGACCTTGTCGCACGGGCTGTCGAAACGAGCCTTGCCCACTGGGTCGAACTGGAATGTGCAGCCTTGCGGGTCGGCGGTGACCACGATCGGCGCCTGACGGCTGGCGGCGTCGATCTGTGGGTTGGCGTAGTGGCTTAGCGCCTTGAACAGTGGGAAGTACAGTACCGTGGCGAGCAACAGGCCAAGCATCAGGATCGGCTTGCGGCCGATACGGTCGGACAACCAGCCGAAGAACACGAAGAACGGCGCGCCAATCACAACGCTGATGATGAGCAGGGTGTTGGCCTGAGCCGAGTCCATTTTCAGCATCTGGGTCATGAAGAACAGAACGTAGAATTGCGCCGTGTAGAAGGTCACGGCCTGCCCCGCGTTGATGCTGAACAGGGCGGTAAGCACCACTTTCAGGTTTGGCCAGGAGGTGAACGACTCACGGATGGGCGACTTGCTGACCTTGCCCTGAGCCTTCATTTTCACAAAGGCCGGCGACTCGTGCATGCTCATGCGAATCCAGGTAGAGATCGCCAGCAGCACGATCGACAGCAGGAACGGCAAGCGCCAGCCCCAGGTTTCGAACTGGTCGCCACTGATATACCGGCTACCCAGCACCACCAAGAGCGACAACAACAGGCCCAGCGTTGCGGTGGACTGGATGAAACCGGTGTGTAAACCACGCTTGCCGGGCGGCGCATGCTCTGCCACGTAAGTGGCTGCACCGCCATACTCGCCGCCCAGCGCCAGCCCCTGAAGCATGCGCAGGATCACCAGGATGATCGGTGCGGCGATGCCGATGCTGGCGTAGGTGGGCAACAACCCCACAGCGAAAGTGGACAGGCCCATCAGCACGATGGTGACCAGGAAAGTGTACTTGCGCCCGATCATGTCACCCAGGCGGCCGAACACCAGCGCGCCAAACGGCCGCACCAGAAAGCCCGCAGCGAAGGCCATCAGGGCGAAGATGAAAGCGGTGGTATCGTTCACGCCAGCGAAGAACTGTTTGCTGATGACCGCTGCCAACGCACCATAGAGAAAAAAGTCATACCACTCGAAAACCGTCCCGAGGGATGACGCGAAAATGATCTTGCGTTCTTCACGGCGGCTGGGGCTGCTGGCCACCGCATCCTGCTCTTGGATGTAATCCGACATCGTTGCTGTCCTCGGCCGTTAGGCCACAGTGATTATTCTTGTTGTTCCACTGTCGGCGACTTCTGACCGCAAGCCGCCGGTACTGCACGCACCCGGGTCAGGGCGTCGGTAACGCGTCTTGGTTCAGGTAGGTCTGGGTAGCAGCTCCTTTGAGGATCAGTTGCGCCGCCTTTTCGGCGATCATCAGGGTGGGGGAACACGTATTGCCGGAAGTTATCTGCGGCATGATCGAAGCATCGGCTACACGTAGACCGGGGATGCCATGCACGCGCAGCTGGTTATCCACAACGTCCATGGCACCGTTGCCCATGCGACAGGTACCGACCGGGTGGAAGATGGTGGTGCCGATCTTGCCAGCGGCCTCGAACAGTTCTTCCTCGCTTTGCAGCGCCGGGCCCGGCAAATATTCCTTGGGCTCGAAAGCGGCGAGGGCAGGGGCCTGGACGATGCGCCGGGTAAGGCGAATGGCATCGGCAGCAACACGCAAGTCCTGGGGAGCACTGAGGTAATTGGGATCGATCAGCGGCGTGCTGTTCATGTCGGTGCTGCAGATGTCGATGCGCCCACGGCTGGCCGGGCGCAGGTTGCACACCGAGGCAGTAAAGGCCGGGAACTGATGCAACGGCTCACCGAAGCGTTCCAGTGACAGCGGCTGTACGTGATACTGAAGGTTGGCGGTGGCCTGTTCGGGGCTTGAACGCACGAACGCGCCTAACTGGCTCGGCGCCATGGCCAGGGGCCCGCTACGGTCGTAGAGATAACGCAGGCCCATGCCCATCTTGCCCCATAGGCTGTTGGCCATCTGGTTCAAGGTGCGGGTGTTGCGGATCTGGTAGATCAGGCGCAGTTGCAGGTGGTCCTGCAAGTTGCCACCAACGCCGGGCATATCGTGGCGAACACCAATGCCCAAGCTTTCCAGCAACTGACGCGGACCGATGCCGGAGCGCTGGAGGATGCCCGGTGAACCAACCGCCCCAGCACAGAGGATGATCTCGCGACGCGCCGCAAACTCATGCCAGGCCCCTTGCCAGAGCGCCTTCACCGCCCTTGCGCGGGTGTTGTCGAGCAGTACCTGGTCAACCTGCACGCCAGTCAGCACGGTGAGGTTGGCGCGATCCTTGATCGGCCGCAGGAAGGCTTTGGAAGCGTTCCAACGTACACCACTGCGCTGGTTGACCTGAAAATATCCACAACCCTGGTTGTCGCCGGTGTTGAAATCCTCGACCTTGCCAATACCGCTCTGCTCGGCGGCATCACGGAAAGCATCAAGGATCGGCCAGCTGTAGCGTTGGCGCTCGACCCGCCATTCGCCCTCCGCGCCATGGTGCTCGCTGGCGCCGGCAAAGTGGTTTTCGCTGGCCTTGAACAGCGGCAACACATCTTTCCACGCCCAGCCGTCGTTGCCTTGCGCGGCCCAATGGTCATAGTCGGCGGCTTGGCCCCGCATGTAGATCATGCCGTTGATCGAAGAACAGCCACCTAGCACCTTGCCCCTTGGATAACCCAAAGCGCGACCACCGAGGCCAGGCTGTGCCTCGGTCTTGAAGCACCAGTCGGTGCGCGGGTTGCCGATGCAGTAGAGGTAACCGACGGGGATGTGGATCCAGGGATAATTGTCACGGCCACCCGCCTCCAGCAGCAGCACGCGGCAGGAAGGGTCGGCGGACAAACGATTGGCCAGCAGGCATCCGGCGGGACCGGCCCCTACCACCACGTAGTCGAAGACAGAATCGGCTGACGGCATGTGCAACCTCGCGCCTGTTTTTTATTCTTGTCCCGGTCCATCTTAGTGAGTAATTTCGTGGTGGAAACACGAGATTTCGCGCAGCCGCTGTGCGTTTTAGCACAGTGGCAAGCCTGTACCGACCTCTTCGCGGGCGCTCCCGCTCCCAACGGGACCACGTTGCCTTCAGGATGTTCAGCGCACCTGGACTGCCCGCGAAGAGGCCGGAACGAACTGCCAAAAAGGACAAGCATGTTCGACTGGAACGATCTGCGGTTTTTCCTCGAGTTGCAGCGCAGCGGCCGCCTGCTGACTGCCGCCAAGCGCCTGAACACGACCCACAGCACCGTGGCCCGGCATATCGAGAGCATCGAGCAGAGCCTGGGAACCGCGCTGTTCGTGCAGCATGCCCAGGGTTACGAGCTGACCCCCTCGGGCCAAGCCCTGCTCAAGCATGCCGAAGCCATGGAAAACGTCGCCCTGCTGGCGCAGGAAGAAATCACCCAGGCCATCACCCCGCTGGGCAAGATTCGCCTGGGGGTGACCGAAGGCATCGGCATCATGTTCTTCACCCCGCGCATGAACGCGTTGTTCGAGCGCTACCCCGGCCTGGAAGTGGAGTTGGTGGCGGTGCCGCGTTTCGTCAGCATCCTCAACCGCGAGGCAGAAATCAGCATCCATCTGGAGCGGCCCAACGCCGATCTGCTGATCACCCGCAAACTCACCGACTACCGCTTGGCGCTATACGCCAGCCAGGACTACCTGGACCGCGCGCCGCCATTGCGCCACCGCGAAGACCTGGCCCGGCACAGCTGGATCGGCTACGTCGACGATTTGCTGTTCAGCCAGGAACTGCTGTTTCTCAACAGTTTCTGCCGAGCACCCAACGTGGTGTTTCGCAGCACCAGCGTGATCGCCCAGCAAGCCGCTGCCCGCGCAGGGCTGGGCATCGCCGTGCTGCCCAATTACATGGCGCGCCACGACCCGACACTGGTGCGCGTGCTGCCGGGTGAGACCATCCAGCGCAGCTACTGGATCTGCACCCGCCGCGAGCTGCACAAGTCTGTGCGCCTGCGGGTGGTGTGGGACTACCTGCTGGCGTTGTGCGCGGCCGAACAGAGTGAGCTGCTAGCCCAGTAGCGCCTTGCCCGCCAACAACAGGGCAGCGACCCAACCTGCCACGGCAAACATCTGCTGCAGGCGCGGCCCGGCCAACCTGGCTGCCAAGGGTCGCGCCAGCAGCAGGCCGAGCACCGCGCCGACGGCAAACGGGGCGCCAACCTGCCAGTGCATGACGCCTGCAAGGCTGGCGCTGACCACACTGC
This sequence comes from Pseudomonas sp. yb_5, assembly GCF_043103865.1. Classification (NCBI taxonomy): domain Bacteria; kingdom Pseudomonadati; phylum Pseudomonadota; class Gammaproteobacteria; order Pseudomonadales; family Pseudomonadaceae; genus Pseudomonas; species Pseudomonas sp. yb_5. The sequence goes on along the minus strand of NZ_JBICKE010000084.1, from coordinate 198,294 downwards.
CGGTAGAGACCAAGGCAATCACCGCCAGCGAGGTGGAGACGATGCTTGCCATGCGCAGGTTGGTGTAGCGGTTCAGGGCCGGGATAATGACGAACCCCCCACCCACGCCGAGCAGGCCGGACAACAACCCGGACAGGGCCCCCGTGAATGCCAGTGCGCGCGCGCAGGGCAGGGTCCAACGCAAACGCCCCTGCAGAGGGTTCAGCACACACGGCTCGATAAAGCGATGGGCGTCATTGGCTTCGCCACGCAGTTCTTTGGCCGCCTTGCGCCAGATGCGCAGGCAGGCATAAACCAGCACCCCGGCGAACGCCAACTGCAACGGTGTATTCGGCAGGCGGTGCGCCAGCATCAGCCCGAACGGCGCTGCTGCCACACCAACCAACGCAATGAACAGCGCGGCCCGATAACGCACCAGCCCTTGTCGCAAGCCCAGCACTGCGCCAACCGCCGCAGCCAAACCAACAGCCAACAGGCCGACCGGTGCCGCCTCGACCATCGATAGCCCCAGGCCGAACACCAGCAAAGGTACAGCGAGAATGCCACCGCCTGCGCCGGTCAGTGCCAGCACCGCGCCGATGATTGCGCCCAGGCCCGCTCCTAACAGTTGATGCTCGATCACTGCCCACCCTCGGCTACCAGTTGCGGGCGTGCCAACCACTCGCGCCCCTTGAGCATGCCTTGCCAGTACAACGGTGGTAGCGCCTGTGCTTTGAGCAGCCAGGCCAAGCGTGTTGGCTTGCGGCCATCCAGCAACCAATTGGGGAAGCTCGGTGCCAGCTTGCCGCCATAGGTGAACTCGGCCAAGACGATCTTGCCGCGCTCAACGGTAAGCGGGCACGAGCCATAGCCGTCGTACTGGGCCAGGGTTGCCAGCCTGCCCAGTGCCACCAGCACATTGTTGGCGACCACCGGTGCCTGCTTGCGGGCCGCCGCGGCGGTCTTGGCGTTGCTGGTGTTAGCCACGTCACCCAGGGCATGAACGTTGGTGTATTTGCGATGGCGCAGGGTATGCGGATCGACGTCGACCCAGCCGGAGCTATCGGCCAACGGGCTTTCGCGAATGAAGTCTGGCGCCACCTGTGGTGGTACCACGTGCAGCATGTCGAAGGCCTCGATCCGCGTTTCGCTGCTGCCATCGGGCAAGGTACGCAAGAATGTAGCGCGCTTGCCCGGGCCGTCTACGGCAACTAGCCGGTGGGAGAAGTTGAGGTCGACGGCGTATTTTTCGATGTACTTCATCAGCGCGGGCACGTAGTCGGCGACACCGAACAGTACGGCACCCGCATTGTAGAAGCTGGCTTTCACCGCCCCCAAATGACCATGGCGCAGCCAGTGGTCGCAAGACAGATACAGCGCCTTCTGTGGTGCACCGGCGCACTTGATCGGCATGGGCGGCTGGCTGAACACCGCCCGTCCTTGCTTGAGCTTCTGCACCAGTTCCCAGGTATAGGGCGCCAGGTCGTAGCGATAGTTGGAGGTGACACCGTTGCGGCCCAGGGTCTCGCTAAGCCCATCGATGGCTGCCCAGTCCAGCTTGAGGCCGGGGCAGACGATCAGCTGTTCATAGCTGATGGTACGACCATCATCGAGGATGACCAGCTGACCCAACGGGTCGAATCCCTGTACCCGCGCCTTGATCCAGCGAACACCGCGAGGAATGGTCGACGCCATGGTGCGGGCAGTGCTTGGGGCCTTGAACACACCGGCGCCGACCATGGTCCAGCCGGGTTGGTAGTAGTGCACTTCGGCAGGGTCGATCAAGGCGACGTCCAACGATGGGTCGCGGCTGATCAGACTGGAAGCAGTGGCGATACCGGCGGCACCGGCACCGACGATGACCACCTTGTGGTGGTCGGTATTGGCAGGGGACAACAAGGCAGGCATGGCGGCAAATCCTGGAAATCTGATTATGAGGGCAGGGCGGTTACAGCTTGTTCAGCGGGATCTTCAGATAGCTCACACCGTTCTCCTCCGGTGGGGGCAGTTGGCCGCTACGCATGTTCACCTGCACCGAAGGCAGGATGAGCACGGGCATTTCGAGCGTCTTGTCGCGGGCCTCGCGCATGGCTACGAAGCTGTCCTCATCGATACCCTGATGGATGTGAATGTTGTGGGCACGTTGCTCGGCGACAGTAGTGACGTACTGCATGTCGCGGCCACCCGGCAGGTAGTCGTGGCACATGAACAACCGAGTCTGGTCGGGGAAGGCCAGCAGGCGACGGATTGAGCGGTACAAGGTGCGGGCATCGGCCCCGGGAAAGTCGCAGCGGGCGGTGCCATAGTCGGGCATGAACAAGGTGTCTCCAACGAAGACCGCGATCTCGCCGGCATCCTCGATCATGAAACTCATGCACGCGGGTGTGTGCCCAGGTGTGTGCAGCGCCCGAGCCTGCAGGTTGCCAATCCGGAAGCCTTCCTCGTCTTCGAGCAGCACATCGAACTGGCTGCCATCTCGGGCGAAGCCGGGCTCTGCGTTGAACAAGGCGCCAAACACTTTCTGCACCTGGGTAATGTGCGCGCCGATAGCGGTATGGCCGCCCAGCTTTTCCTTCAGATAGGCAGCGGCTGAAAGATGGTCGGCGTGTACATGGGTTTCCAGCACCCACCGCACACTGGCATTCAGCTCGTTCACGCGCTCGATCAGGCGATCAGCCGAAGCACTGCAGGTACGCCCGGACTTGGGGTCGTAATCCAGCACGCTGTCGATCAATGCGCATTGTCGGGTTTCACGGTCCATGACCAGGTAGCTGATGGTCGAGGTCGCCTCGTCGTAAAAGGCGTCCACGTGAAGGTTGTTGCCGATGATCATCACGTTCTCCAATTTATCCGCCCCGCCTTGTACAGGCGTAGGCAGTGACAGGAGCTTTATCAAGATGCATGCCAGGCTTTTTGCCACTCACTGGCCAACAAAACCGGCCAGTTGCAGACAGTTGCCGATAAAACTGACAGCCCAGATGGCAGTCGACTGACAGCTAATGGCAGTGTTTGGCAGTCCTTGTTACCCTGCATCGGTCATCCATACGGTGCCGTCATGCCTGAAGCCCATCCTCTCATCCTAGCTCTGGTTTCCTACCTTGAGCACGATGCCCTCCCGACCATCGTGTTGGACACCGACTACAACATCCTCGCCGCCAATGCGGCCTATCGCCGTCAGTTTGGCCGGCATGATCAGGCCCCACTGGGCGAGAAGTGCCACAGGGTTTCGCATCACTACGCTGTGCCGTGCGACCAGGCTGGCGAACATTGCCCGATGCGCAAAGCGTGGGACAGCAAGGTACCGGAGCGGGTATTGCACATTCATCACACACCACGCGGCCCGGAGCATGTGGATGTCGAGTTGCGGCCGATCCTGGATGAACAGGGCAAGGTAGTGGCCTTTGTCGAACGCCTCACCACCATCACCCTCGCCTCGGCGCAGCCTCAGGAGCAAGGGTTGGTCGGCCGCGCGCCAACCTTCAAGGCCGCGCTGGCCAGCCTGCAGCGTGCGGCACCGGCGCAGATCCCGGTGTTGTTGCAGGGGGAGTCGGGGACCGGTAAGGAGCTGTTCGCCCGTGCAGTGCACATGGGCAGCCCCAGGGCCAACGGCCCGCTGGTAGTGGTCGACTGCACCGGCCTGACCGAGTCATTGTTCGAGAGTGAATTGTTCGGCTATGAGAAGGGCGCGTTCACCGGAGCGAATCAGCGCAAGATAGGCTTGGCCGAGGCGGCCCATGGCGGCACCCTGTTCCTCGACGAAATCGGTGAAGTGCCGCTGGCGATGCAGGTGAAGCTGCTGCGCCTGATCGAGTCCGGCAGTTTCCGTCCCGTGGGCAGCCTGCGCACTGTGCATTCGGATTTCCGCCTGATATCGGCCACCCACAAACCGCTCAAGAAAATGGTCGCGGATGGCTCTTTCCGTGAAGACCTTTACTACCGCATCAGCGGCTTCCCGATTCGTCTGCCTGCGTTACGCGAACGGGTGGAAGATCTACCGCTACTCGCCCAGAGCCTGCTGCAGCGCATGGCCGGCCAGCCGACGCCCAAGCTAAGTGAAGACGCCTTGCAGCAACTTGCGTTGCATCCGTTTCCGGGCAATATCCGCGAGCTGCGCAACATTCTGGAGCGCGCGCGTTTGTTTGCCGATGACGGTGTGATCAGACCGGAGCATTTGCCGGAAGACACCGGACTGGCTGGCGCAGCTAAAGGAAGCGGCCGTCGCATTGACCTGGGTGAATTGGCGCAGGCGCTGGAGCAGTTCAAGGGGTCGCGTAGCGAACTGGCCAGCCACCTAGGCATGAGTGAACGCACGCTGTATCGCCGCTTGAAAGCGCTCGGGCTGCACTGAAAGAACGGCAGACTTTACCGGACCTTTACCTGCGTCCTGACATTACAAGGGAAAAATCGTGGTCTGATCAGTTAACCGAATCTGGCAATCAATACGTGCCAGGCGATAACACGCAGAGGACCGCATCAAATGAAGAAAACCCTAACCGTGATCTGCGCCGCGCTCATACTCAGCGTACCGCTGGCCAGCTTCGCGCAGCCTGGCCCACCTGATCGACATGATGGCAGCCGATCGCACCAAGGCAACCCGCCACATGCTCAGCCGCACCAGCAGGGCCGCCATGACAACGGCCGCGGTCCTGCTTACCGAGATCCAAACTTCCGTCCACAGCACGGCATGCCGATACCTCATAAGCAGTGGCACCGTGGTCATGCCGTTGATCCACATTACCGTGGTGACCGTTACTGGGTAACCGACTGGAAAGCGCGCCACCTTTATGCGCCACCTCGTGATCATCGCTGGCTGTATGTGAATGGCGACTATGTGCTGGTGGCTATTGCCAGCGGTGTGATCGTGAACATTCTCACCGGCTACTGATTTTTTGCAGACACTAAAAAGCCCGCATCAGCGGGCTTCTTAGTGTCTGGCGACTTACACCTGATCAGAAGTCCAGGTTCGAGACCGACAGCGCGTTACTTTCGATGAAGTCACGACGCGGCTCGACCGCATCACCCATCAGGGTGTTGAAGATCTGGTCAGCAGCAATGGCATCTTCGATCGTGACCTTGAGCATGCGGCGAACGGTCGGGTCCATGGTGGTTTCCCACAGCTGGTCCGGGTTCATCTCACCCAGCCCTTTGTATCGCTGAATCGTATGGCGCTTGGTGGTCTCGTTCATCAGCCAATCCAGGCCCTCTTTGAACTCGACGATTGCCTTGCGACGTTCACCGCGCTGTACGTACGCACCTTCACCCAACAGGCTCGACAGCTTGGCACCAATGTTGACTACGGTACGGTAGTCATTGCTGCCGAAGAAGTCGCGGTTGAACGTGATGTAGCTGGCTAAGCCATGGGAGGTGATCTCTACTTCAGGCAGCCATACGTTGCGCTCTTTGTCTTCACGCAGGCTGGCGTTGTAAGCCAAGCCAGACTTCTGATTGGAGTTCAGACGCGCCTGGAACTGGGCCAGCCAGGCCTGCATCACAGCGTGGTCGCCCAACTGCTCCAGAGTCACCTCCGGCAGGTAGACGAAGTGCTCAGTCAGCTCTTCCGGGTACAAGCGCGACAGGCGCTTGAGGGTCTTCATGACACTACGGAACTCATTCACCAGCGCTTCCAGCTGCACACCAGAAACTGCTGGCGCGGATTCGTCCAGGTGCAGGCTGGCATCTTCCAGAGCCGACTGGGTCATGTACTCTTCCATGGCCTCATCGTCCTTGATGTACTGCTCCTGCTTGCCTCTCTTCACCTTGTACAGCGGTGGCTGGGCAATATAGATGTAGCCACGCTCGACCAGCTCCGGCAGCTGACGGAAGAAGAAGGTCAGCAGCAGCGTACGGATGTGCGAACCGTCAACGTCAGCATCGGTCATGATGATGATGTTGTGATAACGCAGTTTATCGATGTTGTACTCTTCGCGGCCGATACCACAGCCCAGCGCGGTGATCAGCGTGCCCACTTCCTGGGAAGAAATCATCTTGTCGAAGCGCGCTTTCTCGACGTTGAGGATTTTACCCTTCAGCGGCAAGATCGCCTGGGTACGACGGTTGCGGCCTTGCTTGGCCGAGCCACCCGCAGAGTCACCCTCCACCAGGTACAGTTCGGAGAGGGCAGGATCCTTCTCTTGGCAGTCCGCCAGTTTGCCCGGCAGGCCAGCGATATCCAGCGCACCTTTACGACGGGTCATCTCACGAGCTTTACGTGCAGCTTCACGGGCGCGAGCAGCGTCGATCATCTTGCCAACGACGGCCTTGGCCTCGTTCGGGTTTTCCAACAGGAAATCGGCGAAGAACTTGTTCATCTCCTGTTCCACGGCGGTTTTCACCTCCGAGGAGACCAGCTTGTCTTTGGTCTGCGAGCTGAACTTCGGATCCGGTACCTTTACCGAGATGATCGCGGTCAGGCCTTCACGGGCGTCGTCGCCAGTGGTTGCCACCTTGTTCTTCTTGGCCAGGCCTTCCTGCTCGATGTAGTTGTTAAGGCTACGGGTCAGCGAGGAACGGAAGCCCACCAGGTGGGTACCGCCATCACGTTGCGGAATGTTGTTGGTGAAGCACAGCAGGTTTTCGTTGAAGCTGTCGTTCCATTGCAGGGCGACTTCAACACCCACGCCATCGTCACGCTGAACGTTGAAGTGGAAAACCTGAGAGTTGACCGGCGTCTTGTTGGTGTTCAAGTACTCGACGAACGCACGCAGGCCGCCTTCGTACTTGAAGAACTCTTCCTTACCGCTGCGCTCATCCTTCAGCAGAATGCCGACGCCCGAGTTGAGGAACGACAGTTCGCGGATACGCTTGGCCAGGATGTCCCAGCTGAAGTGAATGTTCTTGAAGGTTTCAGCCGATGGCTTGAAGTGGATGTGGGTACCCGTGGTTTCACTGTCACCAACAACCGCCATAGGTGCTTGTGGAACACCGTGAACGTAAGTCTGTTCCCAGATCTTGCCGCTACGGCGAACGGTCAGAACCAGCTTTTCGGACAGGGCGTTCACAACCGACACACCTACACCGTGCAGACCGCCGGATACTTTGTAGGAGTTGTCGTCGAACTTACCGCCGGCGTGCAGCACAGTCATGATGACCTCGGCTGCGGAAACGCCTTCTTCCTTATGCACATCGACCGGAATGCCGCGCCCGTTGTCGCGCACACTGATAGATTCGTCCGGGTGGATGATGACAGTGATGTCATCGCAGTGACCGGCGAGGGCTTCGTCGATCGAGTTGTCGACCACCTCGAAGACCATGTGGTGCAGGCCACTACCATCATCGGTGTCGCCAATGTACATGCCGGGACGCTTGCGTACGGCATCCAAACCTTTCAGCACCTTGATGCTGGAGGAGTCGTACGTTTGATTTTCGCTCATGCCTTCACTCCCGATGGTCGTGGGTCTGGGTGATACGGCCTTGTTCCACGTGGAACAAAGCAACTGGCGTTTCCGTCTGCCAGCCTTCCCTCAGTAATTCGTGATCTACACAGGTGATGAACACCTGGCAGCGTAATTCTTCAAGCAAGCGGCACAGTGCGCGGCGATGCTGGTCATCCAGTTCGGACGGCAAGTCATCCACGAGATAAATACAGTGACCGCGGCGAGCCTGACTAACGAGATGGCCTTGGGCAATGCGCAATGCGCACACCACCAACTTTTGCTGACCACGCGAAAGGATGTCGGCTGCGTTGTTGCCAGCCAACCGCAAACGCAGATCAGCACGCTGCGGACCGGCTTGGGTATGGCCCATCTGCTGATCGCGAAGGAGAGAGGAGGCGAGTACTTCTTGCAGTTCGCGGTCCTTGTCCCAGCCTCGGTAGTAGCTTAGGGTCAACCCGTCCAGCTCGACCAGTTCGCTCAGGGTTCGCTCGAAGACGGGCTTCAAGGCCTTGATGTAGTTGCGACGGTATTCATCTATTTCCGCGCTAGCCAGGCACAATTCCCGGTCCCAGGCGGCTTGCGAAGCTGGGTCAAGTGTACCATGACGCAACCATGAGTTCCGCTGCCGCAGCGCCTTCTGAAGGCGTTGCCAGGCTGGCAGAAAACGAGGTTCCACGTGGAACACCCCCCAATCCAGAAACTGGCGGCGTATTTTGGGGGCACCTTCAAGCAGCCGGAAGCTGTCTGGGTTGATGAGCTGCAGCGGCAGTAACTCAGCCAATTGCGCGGCGCTGCGCGCATTCTGCCCATCGATGCGGATAGTGAACTCCCCTTGTCGCTCACGGGACACACCCAGGTTGCTCGTGCCCCCCTCCGTCAGCTGCACCTCGCCGAACACCGTACAGGCAGATTGTTCGTACTGAATAACCGGATTCAGGCGGGTGCTGCGAAATGAACGGGCCAGGCCGAGCAAATGCACGGCTTCGAGCACGCTGGTCTTGCCGCTGCCGTTGGAGCCGTAAAGGATGTTGATGCGGGGGGAGGGTAAGAGTGTCACCGGGTGCAAGTTGCGCACCGCGGTGACCATGATACGTCGAAGGGACATTTCGCCTGCTACAGGTTACAGGCGCATCGGCATGACAACGTAGGAAGAATCGTCATTGCCAGCTTCCTGCAGCAGCGCACTGCTGTTTGAGTCGGACAGGATCAGACGAACTTGCTCAGTAGTCATCACGCCCAGCACGTCCAGCAAGTAGCTGACGTTGAAACCAATTTCCAGCGAGCTACCTTCGTAGTCCACGCTGATTTCTTCTTCAGCTTCTTCCTGCTCGGGGTTATTAGCCTGGATCTTCAGTTGTCCGGCAGCCAGTTGCAGGCGAATACCACGGTACTTCTCGTTGGAGAGAATCGCAGTACGGCTGAAGGCTTCACGCAGCGCCTGGCGGTCTCCGACAACCAGCTTGTCACCGCCTTTGGGCAGTACGCGCTCGTAGTCCGGGAATTTGCCGTCCACCAGCTTGGAGGTAAAGGTGAACTCGCCAGTAGTGGCGCGAATGTGATGCTGACCCAGCACGATGCTGACCATGCCTTCTGGGTCTGTCAGCAGGCGCGCCAACTCCAGGATACCTTTACGCGGCACGATGACCTGGTGTCGATCCTCCTGCTCGATCGGCGCGCTCATCGAGCAAAGCGCCAAGCGGTGACCGTCAGTGGATACGGCGCGCAACGTGTTGCGGGAAACCTCAAGCAGCATGCCGTTAAGGTAGTAGCGCACATCCTGCTGGGCCATGGCGAAGCTGGTTCGCTCGATCAGGCGGCGCAGCTTACTCTGCTCCAGATTGCAGGTCAGCGAACCCGGGCCTTCTTCCACAGTCGGGAAGTCGTTGGCAGGCAGGGTCGACAGGGTGAAGCGGCTGCGGCCGGCCTTTACCAACAATTTCTGCTCATCGACCTTGATATCGATCAGGGCGTCGTTAGGCAGGCTTTTGCAGATGTCCATCAGCTTGCGCGCCGGAACAGTGATTTCGCCAGGCTCGGCCGGCTCATCCAGTTGCACGCGGCCTACGAGTTCGACTTCCAGGTCGGTACCGGTCAACGACAGTTGCTGGCCTTGTACGACCAGCAATACGTTGGACAGGACCGGCAAGGTCTGACGGCGCTCGACGACACCGGCGACCAGTTGCAGGGGTTTCAACAGGGCTTCGCGTTGAATGGTGAAATGCATGGTCTAGTCCCTTGCCTTCAATTAGCTGCGCAGACGGCCATCAGGTCGTCAGCGTCCGCAGCAGGTTCTTGTAGTCCTCGCGGATGTCCGCGTCGGATTCCTTCAGTTCATTGATTTTGCGGCAGGCGTGCAGCACGGTCGTATGGTCGCGACCACCGAACATGTCGCCGATTTCCGGCAGACTGTGGTTGGTCAACTCCTTGGACAGGGCCATGGCTACCTGACGCGGGCGCGCGACAGAACGCGAACGACGCTTGGACAACAGATCGGAGATCTTGATCTTGTAGTACTCAGCGACGGTACGCTGAATGTTATCCACACTGACCAGTTTGTCTTGCAGCGCCAACAGATCCTTGAGCGATTCACGAATCAGCTCGATGGTGATGTCACGCCCCATGAAGTGCGAGTGAGCGATAACCCGCTTCAGTGCACCTTCCAGCTCACGGACGTTGGATCGGATGCGCTGAGCGATGAAAAAGGCTGCGTCATGCGGGAGCTCGACTTTGGCCTGGTCGGCCTTCTTCATCAGGATTGCTACGCGGGTCTCCAGCTCTGGCGGCTCGACAGCCACCGTCAGCCCCCAACCAAAGCGCGACTTCAGACGCTCTTCCAGGCCTTCGATTTCCTTGGGATAGCGGTCAGAGGTAAGAATTACCTGCTGGCCACCCTCAAGCAAGGCGTTGAAGGTGTGGAAAAACTCTTCCTGCGAGCGCTCTTTGCGAGCGAAAAACTGGATATCGTCGATCAACAACGCGTCCACCGAGCGGTAGAAGCGCTTGAATTCGTTGATGGCATTGAGCTGCAACGCTTTGACCATGTCCGCGACGAAACGCTCCGAATGCAGGTACACCACCTTGGCGTTCGGGTTCTTCTTCAGCAGATGGTTACCCACAGCATGCATAAGGTGGGTTTTACCCAAACCCACGCCGCCGTAAAGGAACAGTGGGTTGTAGCCATGCTTGGGATTGTCCGCAACCTGCCAGGCAGCCGCGCGGGCGAGCTGGTTCGACTTGCCTTCGACGAAAGTGTCAAAGGTAAAGGTCCGGTTCAGGTAACTGGTGTGCTTGAGCGCACCTTCAACCTGCACGGTGCGCTGTTCAGCCCGACCACCACTGGGCGGCGGCGCAGCGGGCTCTGCCATGGCATCAAAGCTGTCACGCGAAGACGTCTCGACCAGTACAGGCTCGGCCGCGGCCACGGCAACGGGTTCAACCGCTGCTGCCGGGGCCGCCTTGTGTGCCTGGGTCTGCGCCAGCGAAGCCGCAACGGCAGCGCTGACCGGAGCGTTGGGCGCAGCCCTTGGGGCCGAGCTGCGGCGGCTACCTATTAATAAGGAAAGGGCAGGTGCAATGCCGCTACCGTTCTCCCCCAACAGCTCGAGCAAGCGACCCAGGTACTTTTCATTGACCCAATCGAGAACGAAACGGTTAGGCGCATAGACGCGCAACTCGTCGCCTTCGGCTTCGACCTGTAGCGGACGGATCCAGGTGTTGAATTGCTGGGCAGGCAGTTCATCGCGCAGAAGCTCCACGCACTGCTGCCAAAGTTCCACTGACACGGATATCCCCTGAGTTTGAAAGCCGGATGAGGCAAAAACAAACCGCCATTGTACCGGTCGAGCGTTCAGTTATCCACATGTGGACACGTTAGGAACCATGACAAAACAGCCATTTATCGACCAAAACGGCTTTCTGCCTCTGTGAATAAGACCTGTGGATAACGGCCCATGAGGTCTATGCACAACCCTGGGTACCAGCCTGTTGATAACTTCACTGTGGATAAACTGCATTTTCATCCACAGCTTTCGCCCACGATGGGAACAGTCGCAGCACCGGTTCAGAACAAAGTTGTAAAACTCTGTACATCACGTAAATCATGGCCTAGCGATTGTTATCCACAGAAGGTTATCCACCTAAGATTTATAAGTTCTTCAGAAAAGCTTTTTATATCTCTCTTCTTTTTTTTCATGTTGTCCCCGATTCGTGTGTCCGATCAAGCACCCTTTGGCACGAACCAGGAGGCACCGTCCATCACAGCTCTATATGGAATGACTGGTTGGAAATTGACCTATGGGCTTGCTTTCTCTAGAATCGCCGGTCTCTTAAAAAGGGGGCCATCCCGGCCCGTCGTCGACAAACCAGGTAACACGCCATGAAACGTACTTTCCAACCAAGCACCATCAAGCGCGCCCGCACCCACGGTTTCCGTGCCCGTATGGCTACCAAGAACGGCCGTGCTGTTCTGTCGCGTCGTCGTGCCAAAGGCCGTAAGCGTCTGGCCATTTGATTTTTCGGCACAGGTGGTGAGTCAGGACTTCAGTCGGGAAAAGCGACTGCTTACACCCCGACACTTCAAAGCGGTCTTCGACTCCCCAACCGGCAAGGTTCCAGGGAAAAACCTGCTGATCCTTGCTCGCGAGAACGGCCTCGATCACCCACGCCTTGGCTTGGTAATCGGCAAGAAGAGTGTCAAGCTCGCCGTTCAACGCAACCGCCTCAAGCGCTTGATGCGCGATTCCTTTCGTCTGAACCAGCAATTGCTTGCTGGCCTGGACATCGTGATCGTCGCGCGCAAGGGATTGGGTGAGATAGAAAACCCGGAATTGCACCAACACTTTGGCAAGCTCTGGAAACGCCTGGCACGCAGCCGGCCGACACCAGCAGTCACCGCCAATTCCGCAGGGGTAGACAGCCAAGATGCGTAAACTGGCACTCGTTCCGATCCAGTTTTACCGTTACGCCATTAGTCCTCTGATGGCCAATCACTGTCGGTTTTTCCCCAGTTGCTCCTGTTACGCGTATGAAGCCATCGAAAACCATGGCATCTGGCGTGGTGGGTGGCTGGCCGTTCGTCGCCTGGGGCGTTGTCATCCGTGGAATGACGGCGGTTTCGACCCCGTTCCACCCGCTCCTTCCTCCCGAACTTCTTCGATAGCCGAGTAATCATGGATATTAAACGCACGATCCTGATCGCCGCGCTGGCAGTCGTGTCCTACGTCATGGTCCTGAAGTGGAACGATGACTACGGCCAGGCTGCCCTGCCGACTCAGAATACTGCTGCCAGCACTGTTGCTCCGGGCTTGCCCGATGGCGTGCCGGCCGGTAACAACGGTGCCAGCGCCGATGTACCGAGCGCCAACGCCGAATCGAGCCCTGCCGAACTGGCACCGGTCGCACTCAGCAAGGACCTGATCCGAGTCAAGACCGACGTTCTGGAACTGGCTATCGATCCGGTCGGTGGTGACATCGTCCAGCTGAACCTGCCGAAGTACCCACGCCGTCAAGACCACCCGAACATTCCATTCCAGTTGTTCGACAACGGTGGTGAGCGTGTTTACCTGGCACAAAGCGGTCTGACCGGCACCGACGGTCCGGATGCCCGCGCCAGCGGCCGTCCCCTGTATGCTGCCGAACAGAAGAGCTACCAGCTGGCCGACGGCCAGGAACAACTGGTGGTAGATCTGAAGTTCAGTGACAACGGCGTCAACTACATCAAGCGTTTCAGCTTCAAGCGCGGTGAGTACGACCTGAATGTCAGCTATCTGATCGACAACCAGAGCAGCCAGGCGTGGAGCGGCAACATGTTTGCCCAGCTCAAGCGTGATGCCAGCGGCGATCCGTCCTCCAGTACTGCCACCGGTACCGCTACCTACCTGGGTGCCGCCCTGTGGACAGCTTCCGAGCCTTACAAAAAGGTCTCGATGAAGGACATCGACAAAGGTAGTTTGAAAGAAAATGTGTCCGGCGGCTGGGTTGCCTGGCTGCAGCACTACTTCGTGACCGCCTGGATTCCAGCCAAGTCGGACAACAACGTTGTCCAGACCCGCAAGGATAGCCAAGGCAACTACATCATCGGCTACACCGGCCCAGTTATCAGCGTACCGGCTGGCGGCAAGGTCGAAACCAGCGCCATGCTGTACGCTGGCCCGAAGATCCAGTCCAAGCTGAAAGAGTTGTCCCCAGGCCTGGAATTGACCGTCGACTACGGCTTCCTGTGGTTTATCGCCCAGCCGATCTTCTGGCTGCTGCAACATATCCACAGCCTGCTGGGTAACTGGGGCTGGTCGATCATCGTGCTGACCATGTTGATCAAAGGCCTGTTCTTCCCGCTGTCGGCTGCCAGCTACCGCTCGATGGCCCGTATGCGTGCCGTTGCACCTAAGCTCGCCGCACTCAAGGAACGCTTCGGTGACGATCGCCAGAAGATGTCCCAGGCGATGATGGAGCTTTACAAGAAAGAGAAGATCAACCCGCTGGGCGGCTGCCTGCCGATCCTGGTGCAAATGCCGGTATTCCTGGCCCTGTACTGGGTATTGCTGGAAAGCGTGGAAATGCGCCAGGCCCCATGGATACTGTGGATTACCGACCTGTCGATCAAGGATCCGTTCTTCATCCTGCCGATCATCATGGGCGCCACCATGTTCATCCAGCAGCGCCTGAACCCGACACCGCCGGATCCGATGCAGGCCAAGGTGATGAAAATGATGCCAATCATCTTCACCTTCTTCTTCCTGTGGTTCCCTGCCGGTCTGGTGCTGTACTGGGTTGTGAACAACTGCCTGTCGATTTCACAGCAGTGGTACATCACTCGCCGTATCGAAGCAGCTACCAAAAAAGCTGCTGCTTGACGGGCTAATACGCTAGCCTGTGAATAAAAAACGCCCCCTAGTGGGGCGTTTTTGCTATCTGTCGTTTTGTCGTAGAGGCTTTCGAGCATGAACACTGTGCGTGAAACCATCGCCGCCATCGCCACGGCCCAGGGCCGTGGTGGTGTGGGTATTGTCAGGTTGTCCGGCCCTCTGGCTGCCAAGGCCGGCCTGTTGATCACCGGCCGCACCCTGACCCCGCGGCATGCCCATTACGGCCCATTCCGCGACGATGACGGGCTGGTGCTGGACGAAGGGATTGCGTTGTTCTTTCCTGGGCCTAATTCGTTCACTGGCGAGGACGTGCTTGAACTGCAGGGTCACGGCGGTCCTGTGGTGCTGGACATGCTGCTGCAGCGCTGTGTACAAGTCGGCTGTCGTCTGGCCCGCCCGGGCGAATTCAGCGAGCGCGCTTTCCTCAACGACAAGCTCGACCTGGCTCAGGCCGAAGCCATCGCCGACCTGATCGAGGCGAGTTCCAGCCAGGCAGCGCGCAACGCCCTGCGCTCGCTGCAAGGGGAATTCTCCAGGCGTGTGCACAGCCTCACCGAGGCGTTGATTGCCCTGCGTATTTACGTCGAGGCGGCGATCGACTTTCCTGAGGAAGAGATCGACTTCCTTGCCGATGGCCACGTGCTGTCGATGCTTGATGCCGTGCGCAGCGAGTTATCCACTGTGCAGCGCGAGGCCGGGCAAGGCGCCTTGCTGCGCGACGGCATGACGGTAGTCATTGCCGGCCGGCCGAATGCCGGTAAATCAAGCTTGCTGAACCAGCTGGCCGGACGGGAAGCAGCCATTGTCACGGACATCGCCGGTACCACGCGGGATATCCTGCGCGAACATATCCACATCGACGGCATGCCGCTGCACGTTGTCGATACTGCCGGCTTGCGCGATACCGATGACCATGTGGAAAAGATCGGTGTGGAACGTGCCCTGAAGGCAATTGGCGAGGCAGACCGCGTTCTGCTCGTGGTCGACTCCACTGCGCCCGAGGCCAGCGATCCGTTCGCTCTCTGGCCTGAGTTTCTCGCTCAGCGGCCGGATCCGGCCAAAGTCACGCTGATTCGCAACAAGGCCGACCTGAGTGGTGAGCGGGTAGCGCTGGAACAGTGCGATGACGGCCACGTGACCATTACCCTCAGCGCCAAGGGCGACGACACAGGGCTGCAACTGCTCCGTGAGCATCTGAAGGGCTGTATGGGTTACGAACAGACTGCAGAGAGTGGATTCAGCGCCCGCCGGCGCCATCTGGATGCCTTGCGCCAGGCCAGCGAGCACCTGGAGCACGGCCGTGCACAATTGACCTTGGCGGGCGCAGGAGAGCTTCTGGCTGAGGACTTACGCCAGGCACAGCATGCGCTGGGGGAAATCACAGGAGCATTCAGCTCGGATGACCTGCTTGGGCGGATTTTCTCCAGCTTCTGCATCGGCAAGTAATCCACAGCCTGGCAAGGTCAAGCGCCGCTCCTTAGGGAGCGGCTTTTTTTTGCCTGAAATTCGTTGCAGAAGCTGAATGCAGGCCGATGACCCAAGCACCCATGTGAGCGGGCGGGCCCGCGAAGAAGCCCTTACAAGCACCAGATCTCTGCGGATGTACCCATCCTTTCGCGGGCTCGACCGCTTCAACCTGATCATGTCTGCCCGCCAGCGCGATGAATTTTTCATGCCCGGCTTGAAAACTGTGCTCAGGAGCCCTGTGGAAAAGTCGCCTTCAGCTCAGTTGATAAGCGGGCTTTTTTTCTGAGGAAAAAACCGCCTGTGGGTAAACAGGCATTTAATCCACAGGCTAAATGGCGTTATCCATAGCCCTCATGCCACTCCAGACACAGGGTTTAATTTCTCTCTACATAGCGTCATTCGTGGGATAGGAGACTTTATCCACAGATATCGTTGTGCATAAGAATAAACATAAAAACAAAGCTTTTTAAATTTCTTCTCTCTGATTTCTGTTGTTTGCCACTCATCCACAGACTGGTCAAAATTTGCTCAGACGGTTTCTTTACAGGGGGTGAAGTCCCTATACTTGTCCGCTTACCTTCTCTATTCGCAAAAACAGGCACGAGGTGCGTGGTGGATTTCCCTTCCCGTTTTGACGTGATCGTCATCGGCGGCGGCCATGCCGGTACCGAGGCTGCGCTTGCGTCTGCACGCATGGGTGTGAAAACCCTGCTGCTGACCCATAACGTGGAAACCCTCGGTCACATGAGCTGCAACCCCGCCATCGGCGGTATTGGCAAAAGCCATCTGGTCAAAGAGATCGATGCGCTCGGCGGCGCCATGGCGCTGGCCACCGACAAGAGCGGCATCCAGTTCCGCGTTCTGAACAACCGCAAGGGCCCGGCCGTACGTGCCACCCGTGCACAAGCCGACCGCGCCATCTACAAGGCAGTGGTGCGTGAAATCCTGGAAAACCAGCCAAACCTGTGGATATTCCAGCAGTCCTGCGACGACCTGATCGTCGAGCAGGACCAGGTCAAAGGCGTGGTGACCCAGATGGGCCTGCGTTTCTTTGCCGAATCGGTGGTACTGACTACCGGTACCTTCCTCGGCGGCCTTATCCACATTGGTCTGCAAAACCATTCCGGTGGTCGCGCCGGTGATCCACCTTCGATTGCCCTGGCCCACCGCATGCGTGAACTGCCGCTGCGCGTCGGCCGTCTGAAAACCGGTACCCCGCCACGCATTGACGGCCGCTCTGTGGATTTCTCGGTAATGACCGAACAGCCGGGCGATACGCCGATCCCGGTGATGTCGTTCATGGGCAATGCTGAAATGCACCCGCGTCAGGTGAGCTGCTGGATTACCCACACCAATGCGCGCACCCACGAGATCATTGCCTCGAACCTCGACCGTTCACCGATGTACTCGGGCGTGATCGAAGGTGTCGGCCCGCGTTACTGTCCGTCGATCGAAGACAAGATCCACCGCTTCGCCGACAAGGAAAGCCACCAGGTGTTCATTGAGCCGGAAGGCTTGAACACCCATGAGCTGTATCCCAACGGTATTTCCACTTCGCTGCCGTTCGACGTGCAACTGGAGCTGGTCCGTTCGATCCGCGGCATGGAAAACGCCCACATCGTGCGCCCCGGGTATGCCATCGAGTACGACTACTTCGATCCCCGTGACCTCAAGTACAGCCTCGAGACCAAAGTCATCGGCGGTCTGTTCTTCGCCGGGCAGATCAACGGCACCACCGGATACGAAGAAGCCGGTGCCCAAGGCCTGCTGGCCGGGACCAACGCTGCACTGCGTGCGCAAGGTCGCGACAGCTGGTGCCCGCGCCGCGATGAAGCCTACATCGGTGTGCTGGTCGACGACTTGATTACCCTGGGTACTCAGGAGCCGTACCGCATGTTCACTTCGCGCGCCGAGTACCGCCTGATCCTGCGCGAAGACAACGCCGACCTGCGCCTGACCGAAAAGGGCCGTGAACTGGGCCTGATCGATGACCAGCGCTGGGCCGCGTTCTGTGCCAAGCGCGACGGTATCGAGCGTGAGGAACAGCGCCTGAAATCGACCTGGGTGCGCCCGAACACTGAGCAAGGCCAAGCGATTGTGGATAAGTTTGGTACACCGCTTAGCCACGAATACAGCCTGCTCAACCTGCTGGCGCGGCCGGAAATCGATTACGCCGGCCTGATTGAGGCGACCGGTGGTGAAGCGATCGACCAGCAGGTCGCCGAGCAGGTCGAGATCCGCACCAAATACGCGGGTTACATCGACCGCCAGCAGGATGAAATCGCCCGACTGCGTGCCAGCGAAGACACCCGCCTGCCTGTGGATATCGACTACTCGACGATCTCCGGCCTGTCCAAGGAGATCCAGGGCAAGCTGGGCCAGACCCGTCCGGAAACCTTGGGGCAGGCTTCGCGCATCCCTGGCGTGACCCCGGCGGCGATTTCCCTGTTGTTGATACACTTGAAAAAACGCGGCGCTGGCCGCGAATTGGAGCAAAGCGCTTGAGTTCCCTGGTCACCCCGCAACACGCTGAAGAGTTGTCCACAGGTGCGCGCAAACTCGGAGTCGAGCTGAGCGCCGAGCATCACGAAAAGCTGCTCGGCTACCTGGCCCTGCTGATCAAATGGAACAAAGCGTACAACCTGACTGCCGTGCGCGACCCGGACGAGATGGTTTCACGCCATCTCCTGGATAGCCTCAGTGTCATGTCGTTTATCCACAGCGAACGTGACAGTTGGCTGGACGTCGGCAGCGGTGGAGGCATGCCGGGGATCCCGTTGGCAATTTTGCATCCGCACAAGCGGGTGACCGTGCTGGACGCCAATGGCAAGAAGACCCGTTTCCTGACACAGGTGAAAATGGAACTCAAGCTGGACAACCTCACGGTTATCCACAGCCGGGTCGAGGCCTTCCAGCCGCCACAACCGTTCGACGGAATCATCTCCCGCGCCTTCAGCAGCATGGAGAACTTCACCAATTGGACCCGCCACTTGGGCGACACCGGGACGCAATGGCTTGCAATGAAGGGGCTGCATCCTGCCGATGAACTGGTAGCATTGCCCGCAGACTTCACAGTGGAAAGCGAACAGGCCCTGACCGTTCCGGGTTGCCAGGGCCAGCGCCATCTGCTGATACTGCGCCGCAAGGCATGACTGGGAACACTCGCAACAATGGCTAAGGTATTCGCAATCGCGAACCAGAAAGGTGGTGTGGGCAAGACAACCACCTGTATCAATCTCGCCGCCTCGCTGGCTGCGACCAAGCGTCGTGTCCTGCTGATCGACCTCGATCCGCAGGGCAACGCCACCATGGGCAGCGGTGTGGACAAGCACGAGCTCGAGCACTCGGTCTACGACCTGCTGATCGGGGAGTGCGACTTGGCCCAGGCTATGCACTACTCCGAGCACGGAGGCTTCCAGTTGCTGCCGGCCAACCGTGACCTGACCGCCGCTGAGGTGGTGCTGCTGGAAATGCAGGTCAAGGAGAGCCGTCTGCGCAACGCGCTGGCGCCCATCCGCGATAACTACGACTACATCCTCATCGACTGCCCACCGTCGCTGTCGATGCTCACGCTCAATGCGCTGGTCGCTTCCGATGGCGTAATTATCCCCATGCAGTGTGAGTACTACGCGCTGGAAGGTCTCAGCGACCTTGTGGATAACATCAAGCGCATCGCCGCCCGGTTGAACCCGGAGTTGAAGATCGAGGGCCTGCTGCGGACCATGTACGATCCGCGTCTGAGCCTGAACAACGATGTTTCGGCGCAGTTGAAGGAGCACTTTGGCCCTCAGCTGTACGACACGGTCATTCCGCGCAACATTCGCTTGGCCGAGGCCCCCAGCTTCGGCATGCCAGCCCTTGCTTACGACAAGCAATCGCGGGGCGCGCTGGCTTACCTGGCCCTGGCAGGGGAACTGGTACGCCGTCAACGCCGTCCATCACGCACTGCACAAACAACTTAAGGAATCCGTATGGCCGTCAAGAAACGGGGTCTCGGACGTGGGTTGGATGCACTGCTCAGTGGTCCTTCCGTCAGCGCGCTCGAAGAGCAGGCTGTGAAGATCGACCAGAAAGAACTGCAACACCTGCCGGTCGAGCTGGTCCAGCGTGGCAAGTATCAGCCTCGCCGGGACATGGACCCGGAGGCGCTGGAAGAGCTTGCGCACTCGATTCGCAACCATGGTGTGATGCAACCGATCGTGGTGCGCCCGATTGGCGACAACCGATACGAGATCATCGCCGGTGAGCGCCGTTGGCGCGCTACCCAGCAGGCCGGCCTGGACACGATCCCGGCCATGGTCCGCGAAGTGCCCGACGAAGCCGCCATCGCCATGGCATTGATCGAGAACATCCAGCGCGAAGACCTCAACCCACTGGAAGAGGCCATGGCCCTGCAGCGCCTGCAACAGGAATTCGAGCTTACCCAGCAGCAGGTGGCTGACGCTGTGGGCAAGTCGCGGGTGACCGTGGCCAACCTGCTGCGCCTCATTACCTTGCCCGATGCGATCAAGACCATGCTCGCCCACGGTGACCTGGAGATGGGGCATGCCCGTGCATTGCTCGGCCTGGATGAAAATCGTCAGGAGGAGGGGGCGCGTCATGTTGTCGCACGTGGCCTCACCGTGCGCCAAACCGAAGCACTGGTCCGTCAGTGGCTCAGCGACAAGCCTGATCCGGTCGAACCGAGCAAACCTGATCCGGATATCGCTCGCCTTGAACAGCGGCTCGCAGAGCGCCTGGGCTCGGCCGTGCAGATCCGTCATGGCAACAAGGGCAAAGGCCAGTTGGTTATTCGCTACAACTCGCTTGACGAGTTGCAAGGCGTGCTCGCTCACATCCGCTGAAACAATTCCTGTTGTAGCGTGAAGTCGGAAATCACTACCGAAGAGTTGAATAGGGGTTAATCCACCCCTATACTCTGCGCGCATTTTGTCGGCACAAATTATGCCAAGTCATAGCTGACTTGTTGGTCGACTTCCGAGGAGCAGTTGTGATGGAAATACGCACGCCAAACCGCCTGCCTTTCCATCGCTGGGCGGTTTTTCCGGTACTGCTGGCTCAATTTGTCGTACTGCTGCTGGCAACCTTGGTGTTGTGGCAGTGGAAAGGGTCGGTCAGTGGATATTCAGGCCTTTGCGGAGGTTTGATTGCCTGGCTGCCCAATGTGTATTTCGCCTGGAAGGCTTTTCGCTTCAGCGGGGCTCGGGCGGCACAAGCTATCGTCAAGTCGTTTTACGCTGGCGAGGCAGGCAAGATGATTTTGACGGCAGTGCTTTTTGCACTGACCTTTGCAGGAGTGAAGCCACTGGCGCCGCTAGCAGTATTCGGCGTCTTCGTGTTGACCCTTTTGGTCAGCTGGTTCGCGCCCCTGCTGATGAATAAAAGACTTTCGAGACCTTAGGGCGTTTGAGGCAACCATGGCAGCAGAAACCGCTTCGGGCTATATCCAGCACCACTTGCAGAACCTGACCTACGGTCAACTACCAGACGGCAGCTGGGGCTTCGCCCATTCGGCTGCAGAAGCCAAGGCAATGGGCTTCTGGGCGTTCCACCTGGACACCCTGGGTTGGTCCGTCGCGCTGGGTCTGATCTTCCTGTTGATCTTCCGCATGGCGGCCAAGAAGGCGACTTCCGGCCAACCTGGCGGTCTGCAGAACTTCGTTGAAGTGATGGTCGACTTCGTCAACGGCAGCGTGAAGGACTCCTTCCACGGCCGTAGCCCGGTAATCGCGCCGCTGGCGCTGACCATTTTCGTCTGGGTATTCCTGATGAACGCCGTCGACCTGATACCGGTCGACTGGATTCCTCAGCTGGCCATCCTGATTTCCGGTGACCCGCACATTCCGTTCCGCGCCGTGTCGACCACCGACCCGAACGCGACCCTGGCCATGGCCTTCTGCGTCTTCGCCCTGATCATCTTCTACAGCATCAAGGTCAAGGGCCTGGGCGGCTTCATCGGTGAGCTGACCCTGCACCCGTTTGGCAGCAAGAATATCTTCGTGCAGATCCTGCTGATTCCGGTCAACTTCCTGCTGGAATTCGTCACCCTGATCGCCAAGCCGATCTCGCTGGCACTGCGTCTGTTCGGCAACATGTATGCTGGCGAGCTGGTGTTCATCCTGATCGCTGTAATGTTCGGCTCGGGCCTGCTGTGGCTCAGCGGCCTGGGTGTGGTGCTGCAATGGGCGTGGGCTGTGTTCCACATCCTGATCATCACCCTGCAAGCTTTCATCTTCATGATGCTGACCATCGTCTACCTGTCGATGGCTCACGAAGATAACCATTAAGACCGCCTGGCGTGTCTGATAGCCTTCCCTGCCTGTACGGGGGGAGGGCTTAAAAAGTCCGCAAGGGCATGCTGTACCAAACGATTTGTTTTACCGCTTCAAACTAAAAACCTAACCAATACGACGTAAAAGTCGGGAGGAAAGATGGAAACTGTAGTTGGTCTGACCGCTATCGCTGTTGCTCTGCTGATCGGCCTGGGTGCTCTGGGTACCGCCATTGGTTTCGGCCTGCTGGGTGGCAAATTCCTGGAAGGCGCTGCTCGTCAACCAGAAATGGTTCCAATGCTGCAGGTCAAAATGTTCATCGTTGCCGGTCTGCTCGACGCCGTAACCATGATCGGTGTTGGTATCGCTCTGTTCTTCACCTTCGCGAATCCGTTCGTTGGTCAGATCGCCGGCTAATCACTCGTCACCACGAGTTGATGGCTGTATGAATTAAGACCGAGCGAGGTGTTGGCGTGAACATTAATGCAACCCTGATTGGCCAATCCGTTGCTTTCCTGATTTTTGTACTCTTCTGCATGAAGTATGTATGGCCTCCGGTCATCACTGCCCTGCAAGAGCGCCAAAAGAAGATTGCCGACGGCTTGGACGCTGCCAACCGCGCAGCTCGCGACCTGGAGCTGGCCCAAGAGAAAGCGGGTCAGCAACTGCGTGAAGCTAAAGCACAGGCAGCCGAAATCATCGAGCAAAGCAAGAAACGCGCTGCTCAGCTTGTCGACGAAGCCCGTGAACAGGCTCGCGTCGAAGCTGACCGTGTGAAGGCTCAGGCTCTGGCCGAGATCGAACAGGAACTGAACAGCGCTAAAGACGCCCTGCGTGCCCAAGTGGGTGCTCTGGCCGTTGGTGGTGCTGAAAAGATCCTTGGCGCCACAATCGATCAAAACGCGCATGCGGAGCTGGTTAACAAACTGGCCGCTGAAATTTAAGCGAGGGCGATCATGGCAGAACTGACCACGTTGGCCCGACCTTACGCTAAGGCTGCCTTTGAGCATGCCCAGGCCCATCAGCAACTGGCCAATTGGTCAGCCATGCTCGGCCTGGCTGCTGCGGTGTCGCAAGACGACACCATGCAGCGCCTGCTCAAGGCCCCGCGACTGACGAGCGCAGAAAAGGCCGCCACGTTCATTGACGTGTGCGGTGACAAGTTCAATGCACAGGCACAGAATTTCATTCATGTTGCCGCGGAAAACGACCGTCTCCTGCTTCTGCCGGAGATTGCCGCTCTGTTCGACCTGTACAAGGCCGAGCAAGAGAAATCCGTGGACGTGGAAGTCACCAGTGCCTTCGCGTTGAACCAAGAACAGCAAGACAAACTCGCCAAGGTTCTCAGTGCACGGTTAGGCCAGGAAGTGCGCCTGCACGCGTCGGAGGATGCCAGCCTGATTGGCGGCGTCGTCATCCGCGCCGGTGACCTGGTAATCGATGGCTCTGTTCGCGGCAAAATCGCGAAACTGGCCGAAGCATTGAAATCTTGAGTTTGAAGGGGCAGCAGAGCAATGCAGCAACTCAATCCTTCCGAAATTAGTGAAATCATCAAGGGCCGCATCGATAACCTCGATGTGAGCTCCCAAGCCCGTAACGAAGGTACCGTCGTTTCGGTATCCGACGGTATCGTGCGGATCCACGGTCTGGCCGACGTCATGTACGGCGAAATGATCGAGTTCCCTGGCAGCGTCTACGGCATGGCCCTGAACCTGGAGCAAGACTCCGTAGGTGCAGTGATCCTGGGTGGCTATGACACCCTCGCCGAAGGCATGAGCGCCAAGTGCACCGGCCGCATCCTGGAAGTTCCGGTTGGTAAGGAACTGCTGGGCCGCGTCGTTGACGCACTGGGTAACCCGATCGACGGCAAAGGTCCTCTGGGCAACACCGAGACCGACGCAGTCGAGAAAGTGGCTCCAGGCGTGATCTGGCGTAAGTCGGTAGACCAGCCTGTACAGACTGGCTACAAGTCCGTCGACGCCATGATCCCTGTCGGCC
The DNA here is from genome assembly GCF_043103865.1 of Pseudomonas sp. yb_5. Classification (NCBI taxonomy): domain Bacteria; kingdom Pseudomonadati; phylum Pseudomonadota; class Gammaproteobacteria; order Pseudomonadales; family Pseudomonadaceae; genus Pseudomonas; species Pseudomonas sp. yb_5. The sequence continues at coordinate 174,342 of NZ_JBICKE010000084.1, read as the reverse complement.
GTGGCCAGCGCGAGCTGATCATTGGCGACCGTCAGATCGGCAAGACCGCCATGGCCATCGACGCCATCATCAACCAGAAAGACTCCGGTATTTTCTGTGTTTATGTTGCAGTCGGCCAGAAGCGTTCCACCGTTGCCAACATCGTTCGCAAGCTGGAAGAAACCGGCGCCCTGGCCAACACCATCGTGGTTGTTGCCAGTGCTTCGGAATCCGCCGCACTGCAATTCCTGGCGCCATACGCCGGTTGCACCATGGGCGAGTTCTTCCGCGACCGCGGTGAAGACGCACTGATCGTTTACGATGACCTGTCCAAGCAGGCTGTTGCCTACCGTCAGATCTCCCTGCTGCTGCGCCGTCCACCAGGACGCGAAGCATACCCAGGCGACGTGTTCTATCTCCACTCCCGTCTGCTGGAGCGTGCATCGCGCGTTTCGGAAGAGTACGTCGAGAAGTTCACCAACGGTGCTGTCACTGGCAAAACTGGTTCCCTGACCGCTCTGCCGATCATCGAAACCCAGGCTGGCGACGTTTCTGCGTTCGTTCCGACCAACGTGATTTCCATCACCGACGGTCAGATCTTCCTGGAATCGGCCATGTTCAACTCGGGCATCCGCCCTGCAGTTAACGCCGGTGTTTCGGTATCCCGCGTAGGTGGTGCCGCTCAGACCAAGATCATCAAGAAGCTGTCCGGTGGTATTCGTACCGCTCTGGCTCAGTACCGTGAACTGGCTGCATTCGCCCAGTTCGCGTCCGATCTGGACGAAGCGACCCGCAAGCAGCTGGAGCATGGTCAGCGCGTTACCGAGCTGATGAAGCAGAAGCAGTACGCGCCGATGTCCATCGCGGACATGGCTCTGTCGCTGTACGCCGCTGAGCGTGGCTTCCTGACCGACGTAGAGGTCTCCAAGATCGGCAGCTTCGAGCAAGCACTGATCGCCTTCTTCAACCGTGATCACGCTGAACTGATGGCGAAGATCAACGTGAAGGGTGACTTCAACGACGAAATCGACGCAGGCCTGAAAGCCGGTATCGAGAAGTTCAAGGCCACCCAGACCTGGTAAGCCGCAGCGGGGGCTCAGGCCCCCGCTTGCTAACCTGATAGGTGATACATGGCAGGCGCAAAAGAGATTCGCAGTAAGATTGCGAGCATCAAAAGCACGCAAAAAATTACCAGCGCCATGGAGAAAGTGGCGGTCAGCAAGATGCGCAAGGCACAAATGCGCATGGCTGCTAGCCGTCCTTACGCGGAACGTATCCGCCAGGTGATCGGTCATCTGGCCAACGCCAACCCGGAATACCGCCACCCGTTCATGATCGAGCGCCCTGTAAAGCGCGCCGGTTATATCGTGGTGAGCAGTGACCGTGGTCTGTGCGGTGGCTTGAACACCAACCTGTTCAAGGCCCTGGTCAAGGACATGAGCGCAAACCGCGAACAGGGCGTGGAAATCGACCTGTGCGTGATCGGCAGCAAGGGTGCGACTTTCTTCCGCATCTTTGGCGGCAACGTCGTAGCAGCGATCAGCCACTTGGGCGAAGAGCCATCGATCAACGATCTGATCGGCTCCGTCAAAGTGATGCTGGACGCCTACCTGGACGGCCGTATCGATCGCCTCTCGGTGGTTTCGAACAAGTTCATCAATACCATGACCCAGAAGCCGACGGTCGAGCAATTGGTACCGTTGGTGGCAACCCCGGATCAGGATCTCAAGCATCACTGGGACTACCTGTATGAACCCGACGCAAAAGAGCTGCTGGACGGCTTGATGGTGCGTTACGTGGAGTCGCAGGTATACCAGGCGGTGGTCGAGAACAACGCTGCTGAACAAGCGGCCCGGATGATCGCCATGAAGAACGCCACAGACAACGCCGGTGATTTGATCAAAGAGCTTCAGTTGATCTACAACAAGGCGCGTCAGGCTGCGATCACCCAGGAGATCTCGGAAATCGTCGGCGGCGCTGCCGCGGTTTAACGGTTCACATATTCAGAGGATCCAGCTATGAGTAGCGGACGTATCGTTCAAATCATCGGCGCCGTCATCGACGTGGAATTCCCACGTGACGTCGTGCCGAGTGTATACAACGCGCTTAAAGTACAAGGCGCGGAAACCACCCTGGAAGTTCAGCAGCAGCTGGGCGACGGCGTGGTTCGTACCATTGCGATGGGCTCGACCGAAGGCCTGAAGCGCGGTCTGGATGTCGTCGACACCGGCGCTGCCATTTCCGTTCCAGTTGGTAAGGCCACCCTGGGCCGTATCATGGACGTACTGGGCAACCCGATCGACGAAGCCGGCCCGATCGGCGAAGAAGAGCGTCGCGGTATCCACCAGCCAGCGCCTTCGTTCGCTGACCAGGCGGGCGGCAACGACCTGCTGGAAACCGGCATCAAGGTTATCGACCTGGTTTGCCCGTTCGCCAAGGGTGGTAAGGTTGGTCTGTTCGGTGGTGCCGGTGTCGGCAAGACCGTAAACATGATGGAACTGATCCGTAACATCGCCATGGAACACAGCGGTTACTCCGTGTTCGCTGGTGTGGGTGAGCGTACTCGTGAGGGTAACGACTTCTACCACGAGATGAAGGACTCCAACGTTCTCGACAAGGTAGCGCTGGTCTACGGTCAGATGAACGAGCCACCAGGAAACCGTCTGCGTGTAGCGCTGACCGGCCTGACCATGGCCGAGAAGTTCCGTGACGAAGGTAACGACGTTCTGCTGTTCGTCGACAACATCTATCGTTACACCCTGGCCGGTACCGAAGTATCCGCACTGCTGGGCCGTATGCCTTCGGCAGTAGGTTACCAGCCGACCCTGGCTGAAGAGATGGGCGTTCTGCAAGAGCGCATCACCTCCACCAAGGAAGGTTCGATCACCTCCGTACAGGCCGTATATGTACCTGCGGACGACTTGACCGACCCGTCGCCAGCGACCACCTTCGCCCACTTGGACGCCACCGTCGTTCTGTCCCGTGACATCGCCTCCCTGGGTATCTACCCAGCGGTCGACCCACTGGACTCGACTTCGCGCCAGCTGGACCCGAACGTGATCGGCAACGAGCACTACGAGACCGCTCGTGGCGTTCAGTATGTTCTGCAGCGCTACAAAGAGCTGAAGGACATCATTGCGATCCTGGGTATGGACGAACTGTCCGAAGCCGACAAGCAACTGGTAGCCCGCGCTCGTAAGATCCAGCGCTTCCTGTCGCAGCCGTTCTTCGTGGCAGAAGTCTTCACCGGTTCGCCAGGCAAGTACGTTTCCCTGAAAGACACCATCGCTGGCTTCAGCGGCATCCTCAAAGGTGACTACGACCACCTGCCAGAACAAGCGTTCTACATGGTCGGCAGCATCGACGAAGCGATCGAGAAAGCCAAGAAACTGTAATTCCTGCGCCCCGCAAGGGGCGCTATCAGGTTGAGGCAAGCAGATGGCTATGACAGTCCATTGCGATATCGTCAGCGCGGAAGGAGAGATCTTCTCCGGCCTGGTCGAGATGGTGGTTGCGCACGGTAACCTGGGTGATCTTGGTATCGCTCCAGGCCATGCGCCACTGATCACCAATCTCAAGCCTGGTCCGATCACGCTGACCAAGCAGGGTGGCGCACAAGAGGTGTTCTACATCTCTGGTGGTTTCCTCGAGGTTCAGCCGAACATGGTCAAGGTGCTTGCCGATACCGTGCAACGTGCTGCAGACCTGGATGAAGCTCAGGCTCAGGAGGCCCTCAAGGCTGCCGAGAACGCCCTGAATCTGAAAGGCGCGGACTTCGACTACGGCGCCGCCGCCGCACGTCTGGCCGAGGCCGCAGCTCAGCTGCGTACCGTCCAGCAAATGCGCAGAGGCAAGTAATCGGCTACGGCTGATAACTTCTGTTGCGATTGAGTAAAAGGGTAGCCTCGGCTACCCTTTTTCTTTTTCTGTTTTCTCCCCCCACGGTCTTTCACTGACCGCCCAGGATTGGTAGCCAGTAATGTCACTCGATATCGTTATTCTCGCCGCCGGCCAAGGCACCCGCATGCGCTCGGCGCTGCCAAAAGTGTTGCACCCGGTAGCTGGCAATTCCATGCTCGGCCATGTTATCCACAGCGCGCGCCAACTTCAGCCGCAAGGTATTCATGTGGTCATTGGCCATGGTGCCGAACTGGTTCGCGAGCGCCTGGCCGCTGACGACCTGAATTTCGTCATGCAGGATAAACAGCTGGGTACCGGTCACGCTGTTGCCCAGGCACTGCCGGCGCTGACCGCTGATACTGTGCTGGTGTTATACGGCGACGTGCCGTTGATCGAAGTGGAGACCCTGCAGCGTCTGTTGGCAAAGGCCAACGATCAGCAACTGGGACTGCTTACAGTCACCCTCGACGATCCGACCGGCTATGGCCGAATCGTGCGTGACGAGCAGGGCAAGGTAACTGCCATCGTTGAGCACAAGGACGCCAACGACGCGCAAAAAGCGATCAAGGAAGGCAACACTGGAATTCTGGCCCTGCCAGCCGCGCGTCTTGCCGACTGGATGGGCCGGCTGTCGAACAACAACGCCCAGGGCGAGTATTACCTGACTGACGTAATCGCCATGGCAGTGGCCGATGGCTTGGTGGTGGCAACTGAACAGCCACACGATGCTATGGAAGTGCAGGGCGCCAACGACCGCCGCCAGCTGTCCGAGCTTGAGCGTCACTACCAGTTGCGTGAAGGCCGCCGTCTGATGGCTCAGGGAGTTACCCTGCGCGACCCGGCACGCTTCGATGTTCGTGGTGAAGTGAGCGTAGGTCGTGACGTGCTGATCGACATCAACGTGATTCTCGAAGGCAAGGTGGTCATCGAAGACGATGTGCAGATCGGCCCTAACTGCGTGATCAAGAACACGACCCTGCGCAAAGGCGCGGTGGTCAAGGCCAACAGCCACCTTGAAGGCGCGGTGATGGGAGAAGGCAGCGATGCTGGCCCGTTCGCCCGCCTGCGCCCGGGCAGTGTACTGGACGCCAAGGCCCATGTGGGTAACTTCGTCGAACTGAAAAACGCCCACCTGGGTGAAGGGGCCAAGGCTGGACACCTGGCTTACCTGGGTGATGCCGAAATCGGTGCGCGGACCAATATCGGCGCCGGCACCATCACCTGCAACTACGATGGTGCCAACAAGTTCAAGACCGTGATGGGTGAAGATGTGTTCATCGGTTCGAACAACTCGCTGGTGGCGCCTGTGGAAATCAAGGCCGGCGCGACCACCGCAGCCGGTTCGACTATCACCCAGGCCGTAGAAGCGGGTGACCTGGCTGTAGCCCGTGCGCGCCAGCGCAACATATCGGGCTGGAAGCGCCCGGAGAAGATCAAGAAGAGCTGAGTTATTCACAGCCATTTCGATCGAAAGCCGACTTATGTGAATAAGTCGGCTTTTTTATTGGCCCTGTCCCGCGTCTACAGGACCGCGCCAAAGCAGAGGAAACAATCCACAGGTCAGCGACAGCTTGACGAATCGCTCGTCTTAGGTTTTGATTGCAACCACTAACTTTCGAATCGAAACTTAAACGCACATGTCGAAACGAAACACACCACAACGGCGACACAATATTCTGGCTTTGCTCAGCGAGCAGGGTGAGGTAAGTGTGGACGCGTTGGCCAAGCGTTTCGCCACCTCGGAAGTGACCATTCGCAAAGACCTCGCCGCCTTGGAAACCAACGGCTTGTTGTTACGCCGCTACGGTGGTGCGGTGCCGGTGCCGCAAGAGTTGCTCGGTGAACCGGCACAACCCGTCTCTTCCTATAAAAAGGCCATTGCGCGTGCCGCCGTCGGACGTATCCGCGAACATGCGCGCATTATCATCGACAGCGGCAGCACCACGGCGGCAATGATCCCCGAACTGGGGCGCCAGCCAGGCCTGGTGGTGATGACCAATTCACTCAATGTGGCCCGTGCAATCTGCGACCTCGAACACGAGCCGGTGCTGCTGATGACCGGTGGCACCTGGGACCCGCATTCCGAATCGTTCCAGGGCCAGGTCGCGGAGCAGGTACTGCGCTCCTACGATTTCGACCAATTATTCATCGGTGCCGACGGCATCGACCTCGGCCGGGGTACCACTACCTTCAACGAACTTCTTGGGCTGAGCCGGGTCATGGCGGAAGTTGCCCGTGAAGTGATCGTGATGGTCGAGTCGGACAAGGTGGGGCGCAAGATCCCTAACCTCGAGCTGCCCTGGGGCAGCGTGCACACCCTTATTACAGATGAACGCCTGCCAGCAGCAGCGCGCGAACAAATTCAAGCCCGCGGCATCAACCTGATCTGCGCCGCGATCAGCCAGGAGCAATAAAACATGTGTGGAATCGTTGGTGCTGTCGCCGAGCGTAATATCACAGCCATCCTGATCGAAGGCCTCAAGCGTCTTGAATACCGCGGTTACGACAGCGCCGGTTTGGCTGTACTCACCCAGAACGGTGAACTGCAGCGCCGCCGCCGCATCGGCAAGGTCAGCGAGCTGGAGGTTGCTGTTGCTGATGACCCATTGGCAGGCCAGCTGGGTATTGCCCACACTCGCTGGGCTACCCACGGCGCGCCAACTGAAGGCAACGCCCACCCGCACTTCTCGGGCAATGACGTGGCCGTGGTGCACAACGGCATCATCGAGAACCACGAGGAACTGCGCGAAGAGCTGAAGGGGCTGGGCTATGTCTTCACTTCGCAGACCGATACCGAAGTCATCGTCCACCTGATCCACCACACCCTGAAGAGCATTCCAGACCTGACCGACGCCCTGAAGGCAGCGGTGAAGCGCCTGCATGGTGCTTACGGCCTGGCGCTGATCAGTGCCAAGCAGCCGGACCGCCTGGTCGCCGCACGCAGTGGCAGCCCGCTGGTAATCGGCCTGGGCCTTGGCGAGAACTTCCTGGCGTCCGATCAACTGGCGCTGCGCCAGGTTACTGACCGCTTCATGTACCTGGAAGAAGGCGATATCGCTGAAATTCGCCGTGATCAGGTCTCCATCTGGGACCAGCAGGGCAACAAGGTCCAGCGCGAAACCGTGCAGTATCATGAAGGTGCCGAGGCTGCCGACAAGGGCGCTTACCGTCACTTCATGCTCAAGGAAATTCACGAGCAGCCAAGCGTTGTTCAGCGCACGCTTGAAGGCCGCCTGGGCAAGGACAACGTGCTGGTGCAGGCCTTTGGCCCGCAAGCTGCCGACTTGTTCGCCAAGGTGCGCAACGTGCAGATCGTTGCCTGTGGCACCAGCTACCACGCCGGTATGGTTGCGCGTTACTGGCTGGAAAGCCTGGCCGGCATCCCTTGCCAGGTGGAAGTGGCTAGCGAGTTCCGTTACCGCAAGGTGGTGGTGCAGCCGGACACGCTGTTCGTCTCCATCTCGCAGTCCGGCGAAACCGCCGATACCTTGGCCGCACTGCGCAACGCCAAGGAGTTGGGTTTCCTTGGCAGCCTGGCGATCTGCAACGTGGGTATCAGCTCGTTGGTACGCGAGTCGGACTTGACCCTGCTGACCTTGGCCGGCCCTGAAATCGGCGTGGCTTCGACCAAAGCGTTCACCACCCAGCTGGTTTCGCTGATGCTGCTGACCCTGGCCCTGGGTCAGGTGCGCGGTACGCTGGAAGCCGGTGTCGAAGCTGAGCTGGTTGAAGAGCTGCGTCGACTGCCAACCCGCCTGGGCGAAGCCCTGGCCATGGATGCCACTGTCGAGAAAATTGCCGAGCTGTTCGCCGACAAGCACCATACCCTGTTCCTCGGCCGTGGCGCGCAGTACCCGGTGGCGATGGAAGGTGCTCTCAAGCTTAAAGAGATCTCTTACATCCACGCCGAAGCTTACCCAGCAGGCGAGCTGAAGCACGGCCCGCTGGCTCTGGTGGACAACGACATGCCGGTGGTTACCGTTGCACCGAACAACGAACTGCTGGAGAAGCTGAAGTCCAACCTGCAGGAAGTGCGTGCCCGTGGTGGCGAGCTGGTAGTGTTCGCCGACGAGCACGCTGGCATGACCAATGGCGAAGGCACCCACGTGATCAAGGTGCCGCACATTGCCGATGCCCTGGCGCCAATCCTGTACACCATTCCGCTGCAATTGCTGTCTTATTACGTGGCCGTGCTTAAGGGGACCGACGTTGATCAGCCTCGTAATCTGGCCAAGTCGGTGACTGTCGAGTAAGGGGTCTGCTCGTGATAAAGCTGTTGAAAGTCAGGAATTAAGTCGGTAACGCAGGAATAAAATCGGTAACGGACGGCAGCCGGTAGCGGCTCCCGTCCTTATCAATTTCACCCCTTCAGTACTATTGAACACCTCACTACGGCGTATCAGATGCTTTTACAAATCCAGCCTGATGAGTCGCTCGTTCGTATGTGCGTCGGACGCTCTTCCTGAACAGGTACGACGCTAATTTCGGGGCTTTCAAGTCTCTAGCTGGTCGGCCAGGATTCACGAACAGTGAGATCAATCTGATTGCCGAGTCGCTCGGATGGCCAGGTTGTTACGGATTCAACCGTCTACTGCACCATCACACTCCGATGGCAGCTCATTTCGTCATCAAGTACCCCCAAGAAGCCGCGTACTCAGGTAAGGCTTATGGTGAACGCGTCTCGCACTTTGAGGTCTGGGACGCTTCGTTCTGTCCAGACTGCGTGCGAGAAGATCTTTTTAACCTGGGGTTCTCTTACTGGCGACGCTTGCTCAACCCTTCAATCACTGCGTGTCATAGGCACAACACCGTCCTGCTCGACCGTTGCCCCTTCTGCGGTAAGTCCTTCAACTGCCGGGGGCACACAATGGATGTGATGTGGAGTGGGTGCGGAGGAAGGCATCTTGGGGAAGCCATTTCGGTGCCTAACCTTGATCATCATGAGTTTAAGCGAGCCAAGGCTTTCTACGGCGTGTGCTCGTCGCCCAACTACATCCCTTCCGAAGGGACGATTCGTGCCCTTTATGCCAGAACCGAATTCCTTCTCTCATTCTCAGATGGGGCCCGAGCAACTGAGCTTCAGACGTTGAGTCAGCGTTTAGGCGCACGCTTGAGACATATAAGCAAACAAGCTGAGACAAAGGAGGCGTATCCATTCGAGCAACTCAGATACCTCCTGATGCTGCGGTATCGGAGGCGATGAGCTGATTTGACGCCGAGCATGTGTTTTTGCCAGTGAGTTGCGTTGTGATTTGCTGGGGTTGCGAGGCCTAAGTAGTCTCTCAGAGTTGTGCTGCTGTAATCAGTGCGGAAGAGGCAACGGGCTGCAGTACCGGTACTACAAGCTCCGTGAAGTGCCATTGCAAGCAAAGCGTTGCCGCTTGACACAGACTTCAGCCGTCTTCGCCGATCAGCACGCGGATCTGGTCGACCACCCTCATCAAGGCGACCTTGTCTTCTTTGGGGATGGCTTTGGACAGCTGCTCATCCGCCGCCACCATGGCCGTGTGCACTTGGCTGCGCAGTTGCTCGCCTTCGGCGGTCAAGTAGACCAGGGTCTGGCGGCGATTCTGCGGTGCCACTTCGCGGCGCACCAGGCCGCTGGCCTCCATGCGCTTGAGCAGGCCGGACACGGCCGACATCTCGATTTCGAGCTGATGCGCGATCTCGCCGACCAAGATGCCCTCATCGATCTTGCACAGCTCCAGCAGGTAGCTTTGCTGGGCGGAGATGCCCTCGGGCAGGTACTTGCGATAGAACTCGGAGATGCCTCTCCAGCCACGGTAGAAGTTGAAACAAAATAGACTGCGTAATACAGGTTCAGCGTTGCTTGCCACTGTTCAAGACCTCTGGATGCGATAGGCGACCAAGCAAGACGCGCAATAGGTTTCAGGCCGCGCGGACCATCCTGGTGGAGCGGCTGTCACGTGCAGGGCATATGTACTGTCGCAGGGGATAAGGATGGCTCAAAACGCATAGGATAGCCCAATGGAGAGATACCTGGCGCGGTGCATTCCGCCACTGTTGAGCAGCATGCTGAGCTGCTCGTCGATGCGCCGGCTGCCTTGGATCTTCAGGCCCAGGCGCCCACTGGGGCGATCGCGAACGGCCGAGACCAGCAGGTTGCTGTCTTCGCTGTCGTTGGCCAGCCAGCGCACGCCGAGCATTTCCCCGCAGGCCGCGACGAGGCTGTCGCAGCGGCTGTCGACCAGGTGCTCGATCAGCAGGGAAAGGTCGCTGGCGCCGCCAAGGGCCGATGGCCAGGTGTACTCTAAACCGGCTACCGCGGCCTGGTCGCTGCCACGCTCGCTGTCCTGCAACAGGGCCTCAAGCTTGAGCAGCCAGGGGCCCAGGGTGACCTGGCCATCGAAGGCGGCACGCTGCACGCGCGCATAGGGATCGCCCCGGGGCTCGGCCTGACGTCCGCCGTACGGCTCGCGGGCCGGGCCCTGGAACAGGCTCAGGCCCAGGTCGGCCGGCCCGGCCACCTGGCTTGCGCGCAGGGCGAAGCCGGGCGCGCCGTCGCAGCGCAGCGCCGACACCAGGCTGTCGTCGTAGGCCGCGTCATCCCCGGGCGTAGCCATCAGCGTGGTCTGCCGCTCGCGGTGGCAGGGCAGGGCGAACAGCGTGACGGTGCGTCCGGGCTGGCGATAGCCGAGCGCGATCATGGGCTGCGACAGGCGCACATCGCCATCCGGGTCGAAGCGCTGGTCGAGCTGGTTGACCACATCCACTAGGTGGCGCGATTCGGTGACGCCCCAGAACACGCGACTGGCGCCAGCGCGCAGCTGCCAGGGGCCATTGTCGTAGGTGATGGAAAGCTCGCGCAGGTCGGCGGCGTCGTAGCGTGGCAGGCCTGCCATCTGCAACTCGACCTCCATATCCAGCATGAGCCCGCGAGCCAGCGCCTCCTGGCGATCCCACTTGTACTGCAGGCCAACGAAGCTGCGACGCGCGGCCTCGTAGCCATTGCCCTGCACGGTCAGTTCGGCGTGTCCCGGCGCGCCCTGGGCGAGCGCGCAGCACAGCCAGCCCAGCAGCCCGCAGGCGCTAGACCGCAACGGCCGTTGCACGTCGGGCTTCGCGTCTGGTCAATGTCACCTTCAGGCCATCACGGGTACGCAGCACGAAGGCCGGCTCGATCTGAGGGACGTGGTCGGCGGCCGGGGCGAGCTCGAAATGCCCCAAGGCATGGCGCACGATCGCCTTGAGCTGCAGGTGGGCCAGGCCGATGCCGATGCACTTCATGCGTCCGCCGCCAAAGGGGAAGTAGGCGTACTTCGGGCGCTCGGGAGCGTGCGCGGCGAAGTGCTCGGGGTTGAACCGCAATGGCGTGGCCCAGTAGCGCGGGTCGCGGTGGGTGACCCAGGGGCTGGTGATGATGTTGGTGCCTGCCGGAATGCGCTGGCCGCCGAGCACGCAGCTGGCCTTGGCCTTGCGGTCCACCAGCCAGAGTGGTGGCGACAGCCGCATGGATTCGTTGAAGCACTGCTCCAGCAGTGGCGCGTCCTTCAGATCCAGGCGCGGTTCCTGGCCAGGCCTGGCCAGTTCGTCGGCGACCCTGCTCTGCCACTGCGGGTGGTTGGCCAGGTCGTTGAGCGTCCACATCATGGCGCTGGCGACGGTGTCGAAACCGGCCAGGAACACACCCATGATTTCGCGCAGGATGCGCGCGTCCTGCAGGGCATGGCCACGCTCGTCGCGGTAGCCGATCAGGTCGCCGAGAAAGCCACCGTCCTGGCCGCCTTGACGTTTGCGCTGTTCGTCGATGATTTCCAGCAGCACATCGGCGATCAGGCCCGCGGCACGGTGCAGGCGTCGGTTGTTGGGGGTCGGCAGCCAGTCGGGCACCGGCACGGCGGCCGACAGGCGGATGTTCATGTAGTACAGGCTCTGCGTCCAGCCATCGGCGATGCGCGCGATCGCCTGCGCGTCAATGCGCCGGCCGAACAGGAAGTGGGTCAACACGTCCATGGCGTACGCGACCATCTGTGCTTGCAGGTCCAGGGGCGTGCCGGCCTGCAGGTGGTGCTGCCAGCCGGCGACGCGTTCGGCGGCGAGGTCATCGACTACCTGGGCCAGGGCGCGCAGGCGTGGTAGGGCGAACGAGGGCATGACGGCCTTGCGCTGCTCCTTCCATTGATCACCGTCGGCAATGATCATGCTACCGCCAGCCAGCGGCTCGAAGGCCTTGGCGATATCGCTGCGGCCGAAGTTGTCGCTGTGGAAGATCGTGGCCAGGTCAAGGGGGTCGAAGGCCAGGCAGAAGGCCATGCCGAAACCGACCGGCAGGCGTACCAGCGGCCCATGGCGCTGGTGGCACTCGTCGAGCAGCGCCAGCGGGCGCTCACGGAACTGCTGGGCACAGCCAAAGAGAACATGCCCGCGAGGGCCTGGGGCGAAAGCCATCATGTCATCGTCCTTGATTGCGGCTTCAGGCGGCCTTGATCGGCGCCATGGCGAAGGCACCGCCGAACACGGCGCTGGAGGTTGCGGTGCGCTGACGGTAGTCGCCGTCCTGCATCAGCTGGCCAACGGTTTCCGGGCTTGGGAAGTCAATGATCTCGAAGCCATCGAAGGGCCAATGCTCGCCGCGCTCGGTCACGGCGCTGAGCACCACCGCCCCACCGTGGCGGGCCAGCGCTGGTTCGCGGTCGTCGACATAGCGGGCCAAGGCCGATTCGTGCTGGGCGGCGTCGCGCTCGTGGAACTGGAACACCACCAGCATTTTTTGACCCGTGGGGCTGTTCCAGCGCGCCAGGTCTTTCTTCACCTGCATCACGGCCAGGCCCGCGCCGGCGGGGGCGAGCTGCAGACGGCGCACGTCAAGCTCGCCGAACAGCGGTTGGGCGACCAGGCCGTCCAGCAGGCTGCTGGCAATGGCCTGGGTTTCGGCTGAGTGGCTGACGATCAATTTCATGTATCGCTCCTTGCGAGGGGAAAGTGAGGGCCGAAAGTTACAAGTCAAAAGTTGATGCGTCAATTGTTGACATGTGAATATTTGATCTATAGCTTGCGCACTCACCGATTACCCCGGTCTTTTTGGAATGGACGTCAAAGATGATGAGAACGACTGCCTCGGTGCTGGTGCGCCTGCGCTGGGGATTGCTGCTGGCCTTTCTTGTCGTGGCCGCGCTGGCCAGCCTGGGCAAGGACCGGCTCGGCTTCAGCACCGACTACCGTGACTACCTGGCCAAGGACAACCCCGAGCTGATGGCGCTCGAACAATTGCAGGCCACCTTCGACCGCTCAGACAACCTGTTCATCGTGCTGGCGCCTGCCTCCGGCGACGCCTTCGATGAACAATCCCTCGAGGCCCTGCGCTGGATCACCCGGCAAGCCTGGCAGACGCCCTACTCGGTGCGCGTCGACTCGCTGGCCAACTTCCAGCATATAGACGCCGACGCCGACAACATCCGCGTCGCCGACCTGGTCTCCGAGCAGGCCCGCCTGGAGCCTGCCGAGCGCGAGCGCATCCGCGCCGTGGCCCTGGCCGAGCCGCAACTGGTCGGCCGCCTGGTGTCGCAGGATGGCAAGGTCGCCGCGGTCAACGTCATCTACCATCTGGCCGGTGCGTCGCCGTTCGAGAACAGCGAGGTGGTGGGCTTTGCCCGTCAGCTCGCCGATCAGGCGCAGAGCCGCTACCCCGGCCTGAAGGTGCACCTGACTGGCATGGCCATGTACAACAATGCCTTCCTCGAGGCGGCCATGGGCGATGCGATCAACCTCACGCCGTGGGTCTACCTGGTCATCCTGGTCGCCGCGCTGGTCATGCTGCGCAGCGTGCTGGCCACGCTGGCGGCGGTGGCGGTGGTGTACCTGGCGATGAACAGTGCCGAAGGCATCGCCGGTTGGCTGGGCATGAGCCTGACCTCGCTGTCGGCCTCGGCGCCGCTGGTGGTGCTGATGATCGCGGTGGCGGACGTGGTGCATGTGCTGTCGGTGACGCTGAGCCATCTGCGCAAGGGCGAGTCGCGCCTGGTGGCGGTGCGCGAGGCGTTGCAGGAAACCGCCGTGCCGGTGACGGTGACCAGCATCACCACCGCCATCGCCTTCCTGTCGCTGAACTTCAGCGAGCTCCCGCCGTTCCGCGACCTGGGCAACATCGTTTCGATCGGCATCGGCATGGCCTGGCTGTATACCTTGTGCCTGCTGCCGGGGCTGGTGGCGTTGCTGCCACTGAAACCGGGCAAGGGCAGCGATCCGCTGGAGCGTGGCATGCGTCGCTTCGGCGGCTGGGTCCAGGCGCGCTCGCGGCTGCTGATGTGGCTGACCCTGCCGGTGGTGGTGGTGCTGGTGTCGCTGGCCGGGCGCAACGAGCTCAACGACCAGTACCTGCGCTGGTTCAGCCCGGACACCGCGTTTCGCCAGGCCAACGACTTCACCGAGCACAACCTTACCGGCCTCTACACCATCGAATACGCCCTGCGCTCGCGTTCCAACGCTGGTGTCAGCGACCCGCGCTTCCTCGCCGATGTCGACGCCTTCGCCGGCTGGCTGCGCCAGCAGCCCGAAGTGGCGCACGTGGGCACCCTGTCGGATGTGGTCAAGCGCATCAACCGCAGCCTGACCACCGGCGAGGCGGATGCCTACCGTCTGCCGGCCAACACCGAAATCGCGGCCCAGAGCCTGTTGTTGTACGAACAGTCGCTGCCCTACGGGCTCGACCTGAACAACCAGATCGATGTCGGCCGTGGCACCACCCGGACCGTGGTCGCGCTGCACGAGCTGAGCACGCGGCAGATGCTGGCCTTCGAGCGCCGCTCGATGGACTGGCTGCAGGCCAACGCCTCGATGCTGACCGCCAAGGCAGCCAGCACCACGCTGATCTTCGCCCACATCGGCCAGCGCAACGTCGAAAGCATGATGTGGGGCATCGCCAGCTCGGCGCTGGTGGTGGCGCTGCTGCTGATGGTGCTGTTCCGTTCCTGGAAGCTCGGCCTGCTGTCGCTGGTGCCGAACATCATTCCGGTGGCCATGGTGCTGGGCATCTGGTGGCTGTTCGTTGGCCAGGTCGGCTTCTCCGTCGCCATAGTCGCGTCGATGACGCTCGGCGTGGTGGTCGATGACACCATCCACTTCATGTATGCGGTGCTGCAACGCACCCGCGAAGAAGGGCGCAGCGTCGCCGAGGCGGTGGTCGATGCCTTCGGCAGTACCGCGCCGGCCTTGCTGGTGACCACGCTGACCCTGACCGCCGGCTTCCTGGTACTAGCCCTGTCGGACTTCGCCTTGAACCGGGAGATGGGGCTGATGACCGCCCTGACCCTGGTGATCGCCCTGCTGGCGGACTTCTTCCTGTTGCCACGGCTGCTTGAACTGACTCTGGAGAAAAAACGTGAAGGGACTGAAACAATTGAAGCTACTGGTCAGCCTGCTCTGCCTCGTTGATGCGGGCGCGGCGTTGGCCGATGAGCGTGGCCTGCAGATTGCCCAGGAGGCGGATCGCCGCAACACGGGCTGGCAGGACATGGCGGCCGAACTGCAGATGGAACTGCGCAATGCCTACGGTGCGACCAGCAGTCGTGAGCTGGAGGTGCAGTTTCTCGAAGTGCAGGGCGATGGCGACAAGAGCATGGCGCGGTTTCTCAGCCCGGCGGATGTGCGCGGCACGACCCTGCTGACCCACGCCCACAGCTTGCAGTCGGACGATCAGTGGCAGTACTTCCCGTCGCTGCGCCGGGTCAAGCGTATCGCCTCGGAGAACAAGTCCGGGCCGTTCATGGGCAGCGAGTTCGCCTATGAGGACATGGCCAGCTGGGAGCTGGACAAGTACAGCTACGAGTACTTGGGCGACGAGGAAGTCGAAGGGCAGCAGGCGTACCGCTTGCAGATGGTGCCGGCGTATCCGCGCTCGGGCTACACGCGTCAGGTAACCTGGCTGGACAAGGCGCATTACCGGCCTCTGAAAGTCGAGTACTACGACCGCAAGAACGCGCTGCTCAAGACCCAGACCTACCAGGACTACCAGGTCTATGGCGAGCGCTACTGGCGCGCCGGACAGATGCGCATGGTCAATCACCAGACCGGCAAACAGACGCTGATGCGCTGGAGCAACTATCGCTTCGGCAACGGCTACGACGCGCTGACCTTCGACAGAAGCAGCCTGGAAGCCCGGCGCTGACAGGCACGGAGAAAGGACATGGACTTCAAGGATTATTTCGATCAGGCACTGTGCCAGGAGCTGGGTCAGCGCGCCGCGGTCCTAGCGCCGGGCTTCGACGCCCAGCGTTACCAGGCAGCCCTGCCGACCGAGCTGCAAGGCCTGGAAATGAAAGCCCGGGTACGGGCGTTGGCCGAGGCGCTGTGGCACGGGCTGGGGCTGCCGTTCGGCGAGGCCGTGGCCGTGCTCACGGGCATGCTCGATGCCGTGCCCCAGGCGCGCCTGGGGCGCATGAGCGGGTTCCCGGTGTGGGTCATCGCCGATATCGTCGAGACCCGTGGCCTGGACGATTTCGAGCTAGCGATGCAGGCCATTCACAAGGTGACCCGACACTTCACCAGCGAGTTCGCCATTCGCCCGTACCTAGTGGCCTACCCGCGGCAGACCCTGGCGGTGCTGGCCGGCTGGCTGGACGATGACAGCGCCGACGTGCGCCGGCTGGTCAGCGAGGGCACTCGACCGCGCCTGCCTTGGGCTTCGCGCGTGCCTTCTCTGCTGTTCGATCCGACGCCGATCCTGCCGCTGCTTGAACGCCTGCGCGACGATCCCAGCCTTTATGTGCGGCGTTCGGTGGCCAACAACCTCAACGACATCAGCAAGGATCATCCCGCGTTGGTGGTCGAGCTGCTCAGCCGCTGGAAAGCAGAGCTGCCGAGCGAGCAGGGGCAGTGGATGGTACGCCACGCCGCGCGCACCCTGACGCGCCAGGGCAACACCGCGGCCCTTGAGCTGCTTGGCTATTCGCGCACGGCACCGGTCAAGGTCAAGCGTTTCGAGGTCAGTCCGCCGCGCATCGTGGCCGGCCAGAGCATCACGCTGGACTGCGATATCCAGGTCGAAGGGGTGGGCGAGCATGGCCTGATGGTCGACTACGTCATCCTCGCCCCCGGTGCCCGCGGGCAGACCAATCGCCGCGTGTTCAAGTGGAGCAAGCGCAAGAAGCAGGCCCAGGGCAGCGTACGCCTGCAGCGCGAGCATGGCATCGCCACCAACCAGGTGCGTAGTTATTACCCCGGTGCGCATCAGATACAGCTGATAGTCAATGGACAGGTACTGGCCGAAGGTACCTTCGAACTGGGCACCTGAATTCGCGTCCCTCGAAACAAGGAGGTTTTACCCATGCAAACGGCATTCGACACGAACGTCGCCCAGGATCCGGTGAACATGGCGCTTTACGGCTTCATGGGCAGCGGCATCCTGTTCCATGGTCATCGTCTTGGCCTGTATCGCGAGCTGGCGGCGGCCCCCGGCGGCGTTGCACTGGACACGCTGGCGCAGCGCTTGGGCCTTGACCAGGACACCCTGCGTCGCGTGCTCGGTGGCGCCATGGCCTGGAACCTGGTCGGTCAGGGCGCGCACGGCTATGTCCTGACATCCGGCGCCCAGCGCTCGCTGGATCCGGCGTCACCTCAGTACCTGGGACCGCTGCTGGAGCATTTCGCCGACAACACCCAGCCGCTGTTCGAGCACCTGGACACGGCGCTTGCCAGCGGCCAGGCGCAATGGTCGCAACTGGCCCAGGAAGCCCAGGCGCCGTTCGACTACCTGGAGGCCGAGGAGCGTGGCAGCGCGTTTCATGACGCCATGTGGAGCCTCAGCCACCAACCTTCCGAAGAGCTCGTAGGGCTTGGCCTGCTCGATGGCGTCGACAGCATCGTCGACCTAGGCGGCGGCGTCGGGGCCTTCGCCATCGCCGCGGCTCGCCGTCACCCCGGATTGCGCGCGACGGTGTTCGACCTTCCCGCCGTCGAGCGCCATTGCCTGGCGCGTGTCGAAGGCATGGAACTGCTCGGTCGGGTCGGTTTCGTGGCCGGCGATTTCTGGGACAGCCCGTTGCCCGAGGCCCAGGCCTATGCCTTGGGCTTCATTCTCTCGGACTGGGACGATGAGCAGTCGCTCGCCCTGTTGCGCCGGGTGCGCGAAGCCTTGCCGGAGAGCGGTCGGGTGCTGGTGCTCGACCGCCTGCTCGAGGCCTCGGGCGCGGCGCCCTTCAATGCCGTGATGCAGGACCTAGCCATGCTGCTGGAAACCGGTGGCCGGCACCGTACCGCCGAGCAGTTCGAGGCGCTGCTGCGCGCCGCCGGCTTCAGCAGGACCCAGGTAACCCGCAGCAGCGGCGAAAAGCATGCGGTGATCGGCTTCGTATAGCCCACCGGGGGCCTTGAGCCCGATGCGTACAACAACACGTCAACACTGACTTAACGATTCGATGAGCGCGCACAGCTTTCGCCAACCGGCGATGGCTGAGCAACGCCGCGTGCCCGTCATTCACAGTCCGTCGATAAATGGAGTTTTCGAAATGCCTGATTCGAGGATGTATGGATACCTGGTGATCGGTGCTGGCCCGGCCGGCTTGCAGGCCGGCTACTGCCTGCAGGAACAGGGCTGCGATTACCTGATACTCGAAAGTGGCCAAGCGCCAGGAACAAGCTTCGAGCGCTTCCCCCGGCACCGCAAGCTGATTTCCATCAACAAGGTCCACACCGGCTACGACGACCCGGAAATCAACCTGCGCTGGGACTGGAACTCGCTGCTCAGCGACGAGCAGCCGAGCCTGCGTTTCCCGGACTTCAGCCGCCGCTACTTCCCCGACGCCGATGACATGCCCCGTTACCTCAAGGGCTTCGCTGAGCAGCACCAGTTGAACGTGCGCAGCGGCTGCACCGTGACCAACGTCAAGCGTGACGGGCACTTCATCGTCACCTTGGGCGACGGCGAGCAGCTGCATGCGCGTGTGCTGATCGTGGCGACCGGCGTGCACCTGGGCTGGCTGCCGGCCATCGAGGGCATCGAGCACGCCGAGCATTACGCCGACATGGATGTCGACCCCGAGCCACTGACCAACAAGAAAGTGCTGATCCTAGGCAAGGGCAACTCGGCGTTCGAGACCGCCGATGCGCTGATCGAGCACGCCGCGATGATTCACGTGGCCAGCCCCAACCCGCTGCGCATGGCCTGGTCGACCCACTATGTGGGCCATGTCCGGGCGGTCAACAACAACCTGCTCGATACCTACCAGCTCAAGTCGCAGAACGCCGTGCTCGATGCTCAGTTGCAGCGCATCGAGCGCGACGGCGAGCGCTACAAAGCGTGGTTCGCCTACCAGCACGCCGAGGGCGAGCAGGAAATGATCGAGTACGACCGGGTCATCGCCTGCACTGGCTTCCGCTTTGACGATTCGCTGTTCGACGACAGCTGCCGCCCGCAGCTGTGCACCCAGGGCCGGCTGCCGGTGCAGAGCGCCGACTGGCAGTCCGCCAACGTGCCGGACCTGTATTTCGCCGGCACCCTCATGCAGTACCTGGACTACAAGAAGTACATGTCCGGCTTCATCCATGGTTTCCGCTACAACGTGCGCACCCTGTGCCGCCTGCTGCATGAGCGCTACGAAGGCATCGCTCTGCCACGCCAGACGCTGGCGTTGCAGGCCGAGGCGCTGTGCGAGCGCTTGCTGGCGCGAATCAACCGCTCCTCGGCGATCTGGCAGCAACCGGGCTACCTGCAGGACGTGGCGGTGCTCGACCGCAAGGAGCGGACGCTGACCTGCTTCGAGGAACTGACCATGCTCCAGGTCGCCGAACGCTTCGCCGGGCAGGAGTACCTCACCCTGACCCTGGAATTCGGTCAGCGCAAGTTCGACAACCCGTTCAACGTCGAACGCGTCGGCCGGGAAAACGTCAAGCGCGCCGAGGACTCCAACTTCCTCCATCCGATCGTGCGCCATTACCAGGACGGCAAGCTGCTGGCCGAACACCACGTGATCGAGGACCTAGCCGCCGAATGGCGCGAGCCCGAGCATGTCGAGCCGCTGCTGGCGTTCCTCGACCAGCGCCTGCACGCCAGTGTCGCCCCTCACTACATGTCCCTATTCCAGACCATTCCGACATTTTGAAAAAGGACTTTTGAAATGAACTTCGTTGACTTTCACATACATGCCGGCAAGTTCGCCCTGCTGCGCGACGACATCCAGGGCTTGCTGACCAAGTTTCCTTTCGAGCCGGGTGTCGACGTGCGCCAGATATTCTCCGACCCGGCCGCGCTCAAGGCTTACCTGCAAGGCTGTGGCGTGGTGCGCGCGGTGATCCTGGCCGAGTGCGGACCGGGCACCAACTTCTCCATCGATAGCGAGCTGATTCTCGAGTTCTGCGGCAACGATCCGTTCTTCGTGCCGTTCGGCAACATCAACCCCAACCATCATCCCGACCCGCTCGCCGAATGGCACAAGGACCATGCGCGCGGCATCAAGGGCTACAAGTTCTACCCGGCCGACCACGACTTCGACCCGTACCTGGATTCGATGATGGCGGTTTACGAGAAATGCGCCGAAGCCGGCCAGCCGATTATGTACCACACCGGGCTGACCGCCCAGCGCGACACCGAGCAGAAATACATTCGCCCCAGCGACTATCGCCGCCTGGTGGAAACCTTCCCGACGCTGAACGTGGTGTTCGCCCATGGCGGCAAGCCGACCTGGTACGACGAAGCCGTGGAAATGGCCGAGCGTTATCCGGGGGTCTACCTCGATACCGCGCTGGTGCCGCCGGAGTTGCTGGCGGACTGGCTGCGCGAACGGCCGCAGATTCATCACAAGGTGCTGTTCGGTTCGGACCTGCCGGTCAGCGGCAGCTACTCGGCGGTGTGCCAGCGCATTCTCGGCGCCGGGCTGGACGAGCAGGTACTGCGTGCCGTGCTGCAGGACAACGCCAACCGTTTGCTGGGCTAGGGGGCGAGCATGTACGAGGCCTACTATCCGCTGACCTATTACTTCTATCCGTTGCTCGGCGATGCGGTGCATGCCCGACTGCCGGGCGTGTTCCAGCAACCGGTGGCGGCCGGCGTGGAAACCCTGCTCTACGTGCACATACCCTACTGTCAGGACATGTGCCGTTTCTGCCCGTTCCACGTGCGCGTGGACAAGGACACCTCGGTCTACGAGCGTTACACCCAGGCGCTGTGCCGTGACATTCGCAACGAGGCGGCGAGCGTGCGTGGCCAGTCCTCGACGCTGCGCGCCATCTACTTCGGTGGCGGCTCGCCCTCGGTGCTGTCGCCCGGGCAGCTGCAACGCATCATGGATACCATCAGCCAGAGTTTCACCATCGACCCGCAGGCCGAATGGACTTTCGAGGGCGAGCCGAAGACCCTCGGCGACCCTCATCGCCTGGAGGTGCTCAAGGCCAATGGCGTGCAGCGTATCAGCTTCGGCCTGCAGACTTATGAGCAGTCGCTGCGCGACCACTTCAATATCGCCGCGACGCTGGACGACGTGGCCAATGTGCGCGATCAGGGGCGGCGTTTCGGCTTCGACGAGATCAACGTCGACATGATGTACAACCTGCCAGGGCAGACCCTGGTGTCGCTGGAGCGTGACCTGGCACGGCTGATCGACGACGGCTTCGACAGCGTCGACTACTACAACCTGCACTACTTCGCCTTCCCGCCCAAGTTCAAGCGCCAGATGGAGGAGGGCAGCATTCCGCCCAAGCCCAGCGATACCTTGATGCTGGCGATGTTCGAACAGTTGCGCCACCGCCTGGCCGAGTCGGGCTACCGCAACGTCGCCGACCAGATCTACAGCCGCAAGGATCGGGTGTGCGAGTACTTCCGCCTGTTGTGGGGCGGCGGTGGTGGCGAGCACCGCGCCGAGACGCTGGCGGTCGGCTCCTCGGCGCGCGGCTACGTCGATGGTTTCAGTTACATGAAGCAAAGCAACGTCAACCGCTACATGGAGGCGATCGAGCAAGGGCTGCCGAGCATCGAGAAGAGCTCGCTGGCGCTGGATCGTCCGGAAAACCGTGGTGCGGTGATGTTTCCCAAGTTCCTGCGACTGGACAAGGCCCACCACCAGGCGCTGCAGACCATCGACCCGCGGTTGCTGGAGCGCTGGGTCGAGCACGGCCTGCTGGCCGACGATGAGCACGCCTACGAGATCTCCCAGCGAGGTCGGCTGTGGACCAACAACATGACCACCGACCTGTTCGAGGCCACCCAGCGCCAGGTCGGCGGGCAAGTGCTGACGCTGCTCGAACACCGCCCGGGCGCCCGCACGGGGTCCTTCTGAGGAGAGTTGCCATGAAGGGAAAACGCATTGGCGTGATTCACGCCTATCCCGGTCGACGCCTGCTCGATGGCCTAGGCGCAGCGGGCTTGCGCGTGGTGCTGATCGGCAACGGCGAGACGTGGCGTGAGCACCCTGCCGTAGAAGCGGTGCTGAGTGTGCCGCTGTGGCCGGTCGAGGGGTTGTTCGATGCCGTTCGCGGCTACCACGCGCGGCAGCCGTTCGATGCTTTACTACCGGTCAACGAAGGCACCGTGCTTGCGACGGCGCAGTTGGCCGAGCAGTTGGGCTTGGCGGGCATGCCGGTGGGCACGGCGGTCGCCAGCCGTAACAAGTACCTGGCGGCGCTGCTCTGGGAGGCTCAGGGCATCGCCGTGCCGCCGACCCTGCCCCTGGATGCGCACACGCCGTGGGCACGAGTGCGCGAGCAGTTGGGCGAGCGCGTGGTGATCAAGCTCTGTGACTCGATGAACAGCCAGGGGGTCATCGCTGTCGCTGACGAGCGGCAGTACCAGGTGGCGCTGGCCAGGCTCGACGGCCTCATCGCGCAGTCCATCGCGGTCGATCCGCTCAAGGATCGCAACCGCTTCGCCTACGGTCACGGCAGCCTGCGCATGATTGCCCAGGCATACTGCGAAGGGCGCGAGTTCGGCATCGACGTGCTGCTGCAGGCTGACGGCGAGGACCTGGTGCTGGCGGTACTGGAGAAGGAAGGCGGACATGGGCCGTATTTCGCCGAATCGGCATCGGTCTGGCCGACCTCCGGCATTCGTGACGAGGAACGCCAGCTGGGCGCGCTGGCGATCCGTGCGGCGCGGGGGCTGGGGCTGACCCAGGGCGCCGCGCATGTCGAGATCCGTTACCGGCAGGGCGTGCCCTGCGTACTGGAGGCGGGGTTGCGGCCAGGCGGCGGCTTCACTGTGCAGGTGATCGACCGCCTTGCCGGGCTGGACGTGCATGCCGCCCAGGCCGGGCAGTTGCTCGGCCTGCCGGCCTTGCCGGCCCTGGTGCCGCCCCGAGGCGCGGTACTGTTCGGTGGCGTGGTGATCGAGCGCAGCGGCGTGCTGCGCGAGGTCGAGGGACTGGAGGTGTTCGACGACATGCAGGGGCTGTGTGAGCGGATCATCCTGGCCGAGCCCGGTGACTGGGTACAGGCGATGCCCGACTCGGCGCAGCCGCACTACTGCTATTACCTGATCGCCGGTGAGGATCGGCAGGCTGTGCTGGAGCGGCACATGCGCATCCAGCGTCAGATCCGTCTGCACGTCGAGACCTTGGAGGTGGGAGTATGATTGACCCCTTGCAGCATGAGCGCTCGCAGGTGCTGTTGAGCGCCGGGCGCCAGGTGCTGGAACTGTTCGCTGACATGCAGGCCACGCCGGAGCGCTTCCCGCTCTGGCACGCGCACGACGCCATCGCCGAGCGGGTCGACGCGCCACAACCGCTGACCGCCGACGGCCAACCGCTGGGCGACACCCTGGCGGCGGCCATTGAGCTGATGAGCGCAGGGCTGTGTAATGTCAGCCACCCGAAGTATTTCGGCTACATCTCGCCCAAGCCGCACCCCGCCACCGTGCTCGGCGACCTGCTCGGCAGCGCGCTGAACCAGACTCCGGGCGCCTGGCGCGCGGGGCCGAGCGCGACGATGATCGAAGCGGAGGTGCTGCACGCGTTGCGCGGGCTATTCGACCTGCCGCCGGTGCAGGGCCGCCTGCCGGGTGGAATCTTCACTGGTGGCGGGACCCTGGCCAACCTGATCGGCCTCAAGCTGGCACGCGAGCACTGGCAGGCTCGCGTCGGACGTGACATACCGTTTTCTCGGGCGCGGGTGTACATGTCGCGCGAAGGGCACTTCTCGGTGGCCAAGGCCCTGGATGTGCTCGGCTTCGATCCGCAGGTGCTGGTCTCGGTGGAAGTCGACAGCCAGGGGGCGCTGCAGGTCGGTGCCTTGACCGCACAACTGGCCGCGGACATCGCCCAGGGCCTGAGCCCGATGTGCGTGATCGGCATGCTGGGCACCACCGCCACTGGCGCGATCGACCCTTTGCAGGCGATTGCCGACTGTGCTCGCCAGCATGACCTGTGGTTCCACGTCGATGCCGCCGCTGGCCTGGCCCTGGCCGCCTTGCCCGAGGCCAGGGCCATGATGCGCGGCCTGCGCGAGGCCGACTCGATCACCTTCGACCCCTGCAAGTGGATGTTCGCCGCCTTCGGCGTGGGCTGCCTGCTGGTGCGCAACGGCGAGCTGCTGGCCGGCAGCTTCTGGTCGGGCGGGCCGTACTGGGAAGAGAAGGGCGAGCTCGACACCTTCAAGATGAACCTGTACGGCACCCGCCAGTTTCGCTCCCTGGGCCTGTGGTGTCTCCTGCGCCACCTCGGCGAACAGGGCTACCGCCAGGCGTTGCGCGGCATGACCGCCGCCGCCGCCAGCCTGCGCGAGCAGGTGCGGGCTGATACTCGCTACAGCTTGGTGCCGGACCAAGGACTGATGCCGGTCCTGGCGTTTCGCCCGCGGGCGGCCAGCGACCAGCAGGTCCGGCAGTTGGTGGAGCTCTGCCAGCAACGTGACCTAGGCTACCCCAGCCTTCTGGATTGGCAAGGGCGCCAGTACCTGCGGGTCGCGGTCAGCAACCCAGACACTGGTGTGGCGCACATGCACGCCTTCAAACAAAGCCTCGACGGGCTACTGGGCGAACTCGCCCTTCTTTCGGACCATGAGGTCCAGCCATGAATCATCACGAACAGCAACTGGTCACGCTCCTGGGGGCTTTGGCGATCATCATCGTCTGCAGCCAGCTGGCGGGGCGACTGGCGCAGCGTCACGGCCAGCCTTTCGCGGTCGGTGAGATCGCCGGCGGCATCGCGCTCGGCACCTTGATGGGCGTGTTCTGGCCCGATGGCGGGACGCTTCTGCACGGCTCGGTGGGCGGCATTCTCACGGCGATCTCGCAGCTGGGCATCATCCTGATGATGTTCCAGATCGGCATGGAGTTCGACTTCGGCCTGCTGCGCGAGCGCCGACTGAAGCGTGCCCTGGGCTGGATCACCGTGCTGGGCATCCCCCTGCCTTATCTGGCCGGGATGGCCTGCGGGTATCTCTATACTCAGTACCAGCCGGTGGAGAACGTGACCGGGCTGATGCTGGTGTGCGGCATTTCCTTCTCCATCACGGCCCTGCCTATTCTCGGTCGCATCCTGCTCGAGCGCGGCATGGCGCGCAGCGAGACCGGGGTGACCGCCATCGCGGCCGCCGGCATCAACGACCTGATCGGCTGGATTGCGCTGGGGCTGGTCATCGTGGTGTGCGCTGGCGAAGGCTTCACCGCCACGCTGTTGAAAGTGGGCGCGGTCGGCCTGTTCCTAGGCCTGTTCTATCGCGGGGTGGCGCCCTGGCTGAACCGTTGGCTGCAGCGTGAGTCGCCTGCGGGCGAGGGGTTAAGCGATATGCGATTCGGCCTGGTGGTCGCCACGGTCTTCGTCATGGCGATCATCACCGCATGTCTGGGCGTGTTCGCCATCGTCGGCGGTTTCCTGCTCGGCACCGCGCTGTACCGCTGTGATGTACTACGCGAGCAGTGGGATCTGCGCATGCGCCCGCTGGTCAATATCGTCATGGTGCCTGTGTTCTTCTTCTACACCGGCATGAAGATCGACCTGGGCACCCTCGGCACGGTCGATGATCTGCTCTGGTGTCTGTTCTGGGTGTTCTGCGCCTGTGCCAGCAAAGGCCTGAGCTGCGCGCTGGCCGCCCGGCTGGCGGGCATGGCGGGGCGTGAGGCGTTGAAGATTGGGGTGTTGCTCAATACCCGGGCGCTGATGGAGTTGGTGGTGCTGAACATCGCCCATGAGCTGGGCCTGATGCCGGCGCAGCTGTTCTCGATCCTGGTGATCATGGCGCTGTTCTCTACCCTGATCACCGCGCCATTGCTCAACCTGCTGCAACGACGTGAGGCACGAGTTGCGCAGGGCACTGTGCAGATGGCGGTGCGCTTAGGGCTAGACTGAACATTAGCGTGGAGCGGTTTCGTGAAGCGGGGGTGCGTGCCTAGTACCGGCTTTGCCTGTGCTCGCAGACCTCCAGGAGCTGACCCTGGCTTCTTGGGCAAATCCATTTCTTCTGCTGCGTATCTGCACCCACGTGCCCCGTCACCTGCATTCGATCTGACCGACCTTCCGCATGGCTAAGGGGCGAAAGCCAATCTCCAGTACCTGTGGTCGAAGCCCGCTGCCTGCGCGCATCGGAGCGCCCCTTCAGCCTGTGACAATCTTTATTATTTACAATTGAGGCCGACTTTCGGGTTTTGCCCCGTTTGTGACATTCTTTATTTCGTTGAGGCTTGTCGAGGCGTTCGTTGCAGCCCGCTAAATCCAAGGGAGTCTGTGACAACCTTTATTATCGAGACACACTTTTAGATTTAGGGAATTAAACCTGTCGCAGGAGGCGGTGAGTCGACCCCGCCGCCGCCTGCAATGCTCCTGCTCCTTAAAGTTGCCTCACTCGTTCGACGCTGGCTTTTGGGCAATGACGTCAAAGCGATGCCAATGCTTCGTGCCTCGCATGCTGGGCCCATCATATTCATGGATTTTGAACGCCTTCAAGCTAAGGTCTTGGAATAGCACACGGGCTTCTGACTCAGAGTGAAAGGTCCTCTCCGGGTCGGATGCCCAATCATCCTTGTCACCGAAGAGTTGGCCCACGAACACTCCTCCAGGGAGAAGTGCAGACGTCACAACTGACCAGAATTTTTCAAAGTGATCTGGATGACAAAATGGTAAGGCCATGCCTGCATGGATCAATGACGAGGGTGGCAAAGCCTCGATGCTTTCAAACCATTGGGTAGCTGTTTCTAGCTTTGCAGCAGGGTGATCCAGACCTATGGCGTGTACCATTTCGATTGCGGCCGGCTCTCGGTCGATAGCTAGAACATCCCAGCCAGCTTGAAGCAAAGCGCGAGTCTCATTGCCAGAGCCACAGCCCAGATCCACAGCTTTTCTAGAGTTTGTCTGAGTGCTCGCAAGTCCGATTGCTGTGTGAAGAAGCGATGATGCTGGGCGGTCTCTGTGGTGCTCGTAATACGTTGTCCACTTGAAAGACCCGCACGCGTCTTTGCATTGCATTCTTGTATCCTTCCCTGAGGTCGTAATCTTGTAAGCGTACGCCCAACTCACTTTGCGTAAGTCAGGCCGATACCCGCTGATGCGGCAGTTGCCCAATCTCACTGGCCCGCTGTGTCGGCAGCCGCGTCAGCACATCTTTGAGACAGGCATACGGATCATGCCCATTCATGCGCGCTGACTGGATCAGACTCATGATTGCAGCAGCTCGTTTGCCACTGCGCAGTGATCCGGCAAACAAGCCGTTCGAGCGACCGAGTACCCATGGCCGTAGCTGCTTCTCGACCTGTTGTTGCCGATGGGTACAGCCCCATCGTCCAGGTAGCGCGTCAGCGCTACCCGGCGTTTCACGCTTTATTCGAGGGTTTTGGTCGTGGCTGATCCGTTGGGTGCCAAGTCGCGTTGGGCCAACATCCAGTCGTGCAGTGTTTTGCTGATCGGTACCGCCATTTCCTGACGTATTCGCCAACGGTCTTCGATGGTCATGTCCCGAGCCTGGCGCTCAACCTCGTACAAACCGCCAATCGAGTGCAGCGCCTGTTCGGCCAACTGGCTTTTGTTCGCGACATGCAGGTCAAAGAACTTGCGGCGAGCATGAGCCCTGCAGCCGATTTCAGTGATGCCTTGCTCAAAACCGGCTTTGTAGCCGGCGAAGTCATCGCAGACCAACTTGCCGTTCCAGTCACCCAGAAAGTTGCGTGCGTGTTCGCCGGTACGGCTTGGTCTGAAGTCATAGATTACTGCCTTGAGCGCTGAAAACGGCGTCGTGGTGTAAGCCCAGACGTAGGTCCGGTGGGTTTTCTTCTCGCCTGGTGCGAGCATTTGCACGGGTGTTTCATCGGTGTGAATCACACCCTGGTTCAGCACCGCCTCATGCAGTGCATCGACCAGCGGCTGGAGCCGTACACCGGTTTGCCCGACCCACTGGGCCAAGGTCGAGCGAGCAATGGTCAGCCCGGCACAGCCACCTTTTCATGCACTTGCCGATTTGCTCTCGCCAGCCGTAATCAGCCAGTGGGATTGAGCAACTGCCACACTTGAATGAGCCCGACCAGGTGCACAAGGCCATACAACAAGCATATTGCCGAGCTGACCACGATGAAACGGCCACTGCGCCCGGTACCCGCCAGAGCAAAAGGGCCAAGTACGCCGCGTAACAGGTAGATCACGGTGATGGCGATCAGCGCAGGTCGTAACAAGGGCAATGGATCGACCACTCCGGCTCCTGACAAGGCATACAGGCCCCAGGTAGCGAGAACCAGGGCGATGCCCGCCGTTACTACCGCTGGATACCAACGCCCAGCCTGGGCCGCACGCACAAAACGCTCGCCAGCGCCGAACAGGCGATACCACGATGGCCCCACCAGGATTACCCCCACGTGCATGATCGACGCCAGCAGGCTAAGCCCCGCGGCCAGCAGCAAAGCGGTGTTGTAGTCATTCGACATATCATCTCTCCATGATGAATTGCACAGTGCCAGCTGCCTCATGCACGACAGGCCTTACCCCCCGGCGTTGCGTTGACTCAAGCGCTTACCTGGGCCTCAGCACGCGTGCCGACATCCATGATCTGGTAGCGTAGCTTGCGGCCGTCGACAGCGGCAGCGGCTTCGACACCACCCGTCATAGCACCAAATATCCCGTGCCCGGTGCGGGTGGATGCGCCACACAAGAACAGGTTTCGTATTTCGGTTTTGGTACCCGGGCGATTATGCAGGAAGTACTCAGGCGTGAATGCCAGGCCATAAGATGTTCCACCGGCTGAACCGATGAAACGGGTCACCGAGAACGGGGTGGAGACTTCCTGATACACGATATGCTGCGACATACCCGGTATCACGCGTTCAGCCAGTGCAATCAGTTGCCGTGCATACCATTCCTTCTTGGCCAGGTACGTTGGGTTGTTCCGGTAGCTGCCATCCGCTACCTCGGCCTGCGTAACACCCCAGCTTTCCGGGTTCGAAGGAACTGCCGACATCAATTGCAGGTTGTAGATGCCTGGCGGGGCAATGGCCGGATTGTCCGGGTCCTTCATGGTGGCATTACCGATGAACAGATGGGGCTCATCCGGGAACTGTCCGGCGAACACCTCACGGTAGGCACGTTCGTAGTCGCAACCGGGATAGATGCGATAATTGGTGTTCTTCAGCCCCATCGCCTTCAGGTCCATATCGATACCCAGGTAAACCACACCCATAGCCGGCGACATTTCGAAACACTCTGCCTTGGTGACGGTTTTAGCCGTGAGGTGGTCCCGTCCGATCAAGTCCAGCAAGGTGTGTTTGATGTCGGCGTTGCAGATCACCGCGTCTGCCTTGACCGTACGTTTGCCCAGATGCTTGTTACTGAATTCGACACCTACCGCGCGGCCCTTCTCGACCAGGATACGCTCGACCTTGGAACGCAGCAGGATCTTGCCTCCGTTGCGTTCGACAACCGCGCCGAGTTTGTCAGAGAACATCTGCCCCCCTCCCGACGGGTAATATGACCCTTGCAGGAAGTGGTTCACCACCGCAGCGTGGCCAGCCATGGTCGCCCTGCTGGGCGGTTGATGGTAAACGCCAAGCTGCCCGGTCAGGATGGCGCGCAGGCGCTGATCCTGTGTGCAGGTGTCGAGAAACTGGGCGACCGTCGATTTCGAATGACGCATCAGCATCCAGGAACGTGGCAGCACCCATAGCGCCGAGAGCGGCCGGGAGTGAATGCCCATGAAATCCCAGACTTGCTGTAGCATCTTGAAATAACGGTTGATGCCTGATTTTTCCTTGGGAAACGCATCGATGAGCCTTTCCCGGAAGCGCTCATATCCGCGCGGCACGGCAAACTGAAAATCGGGGAAACAGAGCGTTTCGAAACCTTCTGGATCCTGCTCGATAAAGTTGATTTCACCATCGTCGATGCCGGCGCCGCGTAAAATACGCGGGATCAACCCTTTTTTGCCACAGTCGCCGATGTAATGAAGACCTACGTCGAACTCGTAATCCTTGCCCTTACGATGAAAGACCGTGGCGCAGCCCCCCATTTCATAGTGCATGTCCAGCACCAATACCTGCTTGCCACGATTGGCGAGGGTAGCGGCTGCGGTCAGTCCACCAATGCCGGCACCCACGACAATCACGTCGAAGGTATCGTTTTCCAGCGTCTTGAATCGGTCATAGCTTTGCATGGGCATCCGTCCGGGTGCACTTCAAGCGTGCTGCAGATGGTGGTCGCGGGTCGGATCGACCGCTTCGGCTTCGCGCACAAGGTGTGCAAGTTTGTTCGGCTGATGACTCCACTTCTGGTAATCGTCCAGCGGTGGGATGCTCTGGAGAATGACGGGCCAATGTTGTGCAAGCTCGGCATTCAACTCCAGGAAGTACCGATTACCGTCATCCAGGCGGTTCTCCGGCAAAATCGCCTCTTCAGGGCATTCCGGCAGGCAGAGACCACAATCGACGCATGCCTCCGGGTTGATCACGATGAAGTTCGGCCCCAGGTGGAACGCGTCTGCAGGGCATATATCCACACAGTTGGTGTGTCGGCACTGGATGCAGTTGTCCGTCACTACATAAGTCATGGTTAGTCTCTCGAGGTCGTATTTACGGGCACATCACTGGCTAGAAGTAGCGGTCAACCAACAAGCGGGCAGACAACATCGTTCCGATGAAGCCAGCACCAGGGAACGTCCACGCGCCCACCTGGTAAAGCCCCTTTACCGGATACTTCTGCGGGAAACGGTTAAACAGTCCGGACTGCTGAGGCGTTTGTTCGAACCCATAGATCGCACCCTGTGGGTTCTGTGTGAACTTGGTCATCGTGCGCGGTGACCCTGCTTCACAGACTTCGATGTGGTCGCGCAGGCCTGGAATGACGCGCTCGGCATTAGCGATCAACAACTCGGTCAGCGCGGCTTTCTTGCGGCGGTAAGCGAGTTTTTCCAGCGAGTGCCAAACGTCCGGGCCGGTGAGGGTGAACAGGCCAAGGCTGGATTTCCCGGGCGGCACCATGGACGGATCGACATTGGAGAAATAGTTGATCGACCAACTGGTGTTGTCCTGATGCAGTTCGCCGGCCTGGATATGTTCGAATTGCGCGCGTTGCGTTTTCCCGGGTGAGAAGAAGTGGATGTATTCCTCAGGGTCGACACCCAGTTCACTCAGCGGGCAATCCAGGCCCAGATACACCTGGAAGCCGGATACCGAAAACTTCAGCTGGTTCAACCGAGCGAGGTATTTGCTGGAGAAGTGCTCTTTTCCTGCCAAACCCACCACGGCATGCGGCGAAACATTGGCCACGACGCTCGGGGCCTTCACCGGCCCCGATCTGCGCGTGACGACGCCGGTGACCCTGCCTCGGTCGACCATTATCTGCTGGACTCCCGACTCCAGTTCGACACGGCCGCCGTGCGCCTCGATAACTTCGACCAATGCCGAGGAAAGCGCCTGCGAGCCGCCCTTGATTGAGTAGCCGCCGTTTTCCAGATAGTCGATGAAGGGGTACGAGAAATAGCCGAATGCCAAGTCTTTCGCCGGCAGCCCGTAGTAGCTCCACTGTGCCGACAGTACTTCCTTCAGGCGTTCGTTGCGGGTGAACCTGGAAAAGTACTTATCCACCGTTTCATGGCCATAGCGCAGAACCCGGGGATAGGCGAAGGGGGTCGCGACAAATCGCATCCAGAACGGTTTGGGTGAATAAAGGAAGCCGCAAAGGTCCTTATAGTTGCGCTTGGACTCGGCGAACAACCGATTGATGTTGTCGATTTCCTCGGGGAAGCAGCGATACAGGGTCTGTTTGTAACCTTCCAGGTCGCGATGCCCTACGGTGATGTCGATATCGGGTGAACGGTAGCGATAGAGCGTCGGGTGATGGAGAAACTCGATCTTGTCCGCGACACCGCAAGCCTCGATCACCTTGAATGAATGCGCACCGCGGACGACACCATCGAACGAATGCAGGGACACATCGAAGGTGAAGTCTTTACGGCGAAAATTGCTCGCGTAACCACCCGGAATATTGTGCTTTTCCACCACCAGGACTTTTTGACCCCGTTGGGCCATCAGGCTGGCGCTGGCGAGCGCGCCCAGCCCTGCTCCTACAAAAACAGTATCGTATGATTGACTCATGAATGCTCCAGGCATCACCACGCAGCAGATTGCGCAAGGCGAATCAGGCTGTCAGGCCACCGTCGATCAGGAAGGTCTGGCCAGTGATGTAGTCAGCTTGCGGTGACAACAGGAAGCTGGCCAATGCAGCAACTTCCTGTACTTCACCGAAGCGCTTGAGCGGGATGTTGTCGGTGATCGACTTGCGCACATGATCGGGGATCTGATCGATCATGTCCGTGGCGATGTAGCCGGGCGCGATGGCATTGACATTGATCTTGAAGCGCGCCAGTTCCAACGCCATGGTCTTGGTGATACCAATCATCGCGGCCTTGGTCGCGGAATAACCCAATTGGCCCTTGTTCCCCTTTACGCCACTGACGGAGGACATGTGCAAAATCTTGCCTCGCCGTTCACCAGCCATGGCCGGGACCAACGACTTGCTGAAATAAACCGCCGAGTCGAGGTTGGTCGCAACCACGTCGCGATAGCGCTCGACATCGAGGTTGAACAACAGCTGGTCGCCAGTCACGCCCATGTTGTTGATCAAGCCATAGGGGCCGCCAAGATCGTTGACCAACTGTTCGCACAATGAACTGACCGACTGGAAGTCCCGACCGTCACAGGCATGCCCGTGCGCCCGGCCACCGTTGGCGGCTACCTCCTGCTCGAGCTTGCGGGCCGCGTCAGCAGAGGATTGATAGGTGAACGCGACCTCATAACCCTCACGCGCCAGGTGTTGTACAAGTGCGCGCCCTATACCGCGGGTACCGCCGCTGATGAGTATCCACTTGCCTTTGCCCAGCTGTTGGACATCCATGTTCTGTTTCCTTAATTCAAAGAGCCCAGAGTCAGGCCGTTACAACGGGTTTATGAGATTCTGCACGGGCGAAGAACGCGAAGATCTCCTGGAAGTACCGATCCCGGTGCTTCTTATGGTTTTCCAGGTGGCGACACGCTTCGAAGCCGACCACATGCAGGGATGTGCAATCCAGGCTCAGCCTTGTCACACTCGCCTCGGGGATATAGCGGTCACTCAACCCGTAGAAGTAAGCGATTGGCAGGTGGTGAACGCTCTTGAGGGAATGGTCGATCGCACAAGTACCGGTAGGCACTGCCAGACGGCTTCCGCTGATCCAGCGCATGGCAAGGCGTAACGGACCACGCGTGAAATAGCTGCGGACCGAGACAGGCACGCTGTCCAGAACTGCCGAGGTGAAGGGCGAGGCGTCCCGTGCCAAGGCATGTGACAGGTGGTAGCCACCAAATGAGCAGCCCACAAGATGAATCGGCAGGCCTGGGTATTCCCGGGCGATCTTTCGCGCAATGGACAAGACGTCATCGGCGAATGCATGACCACCTATGGTGCTGCGCCCAAAGCCTTTGAAGTTGAAGGCAATGACGTGGTAGCCCTGTTCCAGGAATACCTGATCGATGCCGTTCTCAAAAAAGTAGTGCATGCCATATTTCAAGAACGGATGGCAAAGCAGCACAACACCCTTGGCTTTGGCTGGGTTGGCCAGCAACACCGCACCTTCCAGCTTGCTGCCGTCGCTGGCCGTCTCAACGAAGCCCTCGGCCCGGCTGGGTACGTCGCGCTCCCACCCTTGTACCTGCCTGAACATCACGCGAATGAAAAGTTTGGAAATGGCTATCCCAAACCGGGTGGGGGACTGTTCAACCGCTCTCATGCGCGTCTCCATTGCCTGGCTTTCATCTCGGCATAGCCAAAGGCGGCCTCGTAACTTGGGCCAGCTACCCAAGCGCTGAGAAATTGCACGCCCTGCACCGGGAAGCCGTGATGGAAGACATGCCCTTTGAGGTCGGTACCCACCATCGCCCCGTAGCCAGAGCCATCAGTGTTATTGGTGAAGCGCACATAGGTATGCGGGGTTGCCACTTCCGTATGCAGAATGTGACCACGCAGTTCAGGAATCTGAGCCAGCAGCCGCTCTACCAGCACCTCACACGCGCGTTGCTTTTTCGCGCGATATTGCGCCGTACGCCTTGCAGGCCAATGTGCGATGGAATCAAGCACATTGATACACACGACCTTGCCGCCAGCGGGCGCCAGGGCGTGATAGTTGGTGACCTCGATCGGGGACATGGCCCAGAAGGCCTGTTCACAGAGCTCTGGCTGAAAACCACTGCGCTCGGCGTTGATGCGCAGCTCGGCTGCCAACGCGGGGTCCGCAGCAAACAGCATCGACTCGCTATGCCGCAGCCCCAGCTGTTCGGGTGCTTGATCCGTGGTCAGGTATACCGTGGTGGTCGAGCGTGCCGGCTTCAACGCGGCCAGCTTCTCTCGGGTGCTCGTCAGGTCCACATCCGCCTGGAACAAATGCTCCACAGCATAATGGGGTGAGGTATTGATGAAGACCTGTGGCGCATGAAACTCACCAGCACGGGTGCGTACCCCCGTGACATTGCCTTGGTTGTCGGTGGTCACCTCTTCTACAGGCGTGCTGAGCATGATCTTGCCCCCGGCCTGTTCGATCTGCTGCGCCAGCAAGTCGGACAAGCGTTGGGAAGAGCCTGCGACATAGGCGTTGCCGCGATTGAGCGTGGCATACACCACATGCAGGTAGTACAGGTAGCCCAGATCCTCCGAGTAGCCGCCAACATAAATGCCAGGGGCTGCCAGAATTTCAATCAGGTAGGGGTCATCGAACAACTCATGCAACGCTTCACGCACGGTCTTGTGCTTGAGGTTACGATGGGCCCAGCGCAACTGCGCCATGTCAGGTTCGAAACTGCCATCGAGCATCTGGAACTGGTAGTACCCGTTGCGCCCATAGGTGCGTACCTGAGTGAAAAAGGTAACCAAGGGCTCTGCCTGATGAGGGAACCGTTCGATCAGTTGCCGTTCGACCTGGTCGGCATCGTTAGCCAACGGCAGCGCCGTGCCGTTCTGGTAGGCGCAGAAATAGTCGTTGGGGTAGACCAGGTTCAGTTCATCCTCAAGGCCCAGATCCCGCAGGATGCGGATGAGGTTGCCCCCTTCCGACATGCCGCTGAGCTTGTGCAGGCTGCAATCGAAAATCGCCGATTGCTTGGGCCGGCTGAACGTCGAGGCATAGCCCCCAACCACAATATGCTTGTCGAGCATCAGGACGCGTGCACCGCGATCACGCTTGACCAGCATGGCCGCGCAGGCCAGGCTCGTGATCCCGGTACCCACGAAGACCGCGTCCCAGGTCGAAGAACTCATTGCCGCAGCCCCAACTTGTCGATCCAGGCGTAAATTTCGGCGAAGCGAGCGTCGTTCAGTCGAGCATTGTTCGGTGAGCGCCAAACCTCTTCGATTTTCGCCTTGTCATCCACTGCAATCGGAAACGCGAAGGAAGTGTGCAACGCGATCTCGGGGTTGTAGGTGAACATGTCGATCAGCGCCGGAATGATTTTCCGGCTCATCGCTTTAACCTGGGCGATCGATTCAGCGCTGGCAGTTTCGAAGTAGGACTCGCTGATCCAGCGGCCAAAGGCGATGTGCCGTGCCTCGTCATAGTGATGCTCACGGAACAGGGTACGGGTCATGGGTTCGACCGCAGCGCCTTGGGAGGTGTGCATGGCCCCCATTTCGGCAACCCATTCGATCAACAGCGTGAACAGCACGCCAACCGCCGGCTCCATTTTTGGCAGTGTCTGGGTCAGCAACTCATAGAGCCCGACCGGTGGGTTCCAGATCTGCAGGCCAGCCTTGGCCATGAAGCGCTTGAAGGTGAGGGTATGAACGATCTCTTCCTTGGAAAAGATCATCAGGTATTCCTGCAGGTCCGGCGAAATACGGTCATGGAACTGCGTGATGTAGCCCATGTACAACGGCGGAATGGTCTGCTCGAGCCAGATGAACATGGAAATGTCACGGCCCGTCTCGAGCCAGGCCAGTTCCAGTTTCTGGGCCTCGGTCAAGCCTTCGCAATAGCGTGTTCCATTGATCCACAGATGCTCGGGATCCTTGGGGTAAAGGCTTCGATTGATGTCCTGGTCCCATGGTAGTACGGTCGCGTGGTCCATCGTCTTGTGATGCGACACTTCGCTTAACTTGCGAACCTTCGACTCCCTCGCCGGGGAAATAGCGAGCACACTGTTGGTCAGCGTAGACATTTCCTGCTCCTCCATGAATTGGGCCCAGCGGCTCAGGCCTCGACGGCAGTCGATTCCTTGAGCTCAACAATGAATTCACAGAGCTGGCGCAAAGTGGCGATCTTGCGGGTGACGAACGAATCCGGGTTGATCGCCACGCCGATCTTTTTCTGCACGACCACCTGCATCTCGACGAAGTCCAGGCTGTCGAACTCCATTGCTTCAATGGTGGTATCGAGGGTCACTTCGTTGTCGTCGACATCCTTGAGGTCCAGGATCAGATCACGAACGATGGTGAATACTTGGTCAACGGTGGTCATTGTTTCGCTCCTGTGGGGGTGAGAACGGTTTTAATCATCAAGCCTAGGGTTATGGTCATCACATGGCTGCCGCTGACGACGACACCCAGGTCGAGGGTGCCGACGGCCTTGCCTGGTGTTTCAATCAACAGAATGTTGTCGATCTCGCAGCGGATATCGGATTGCAAACTGCCCAATGAACGCAGTTGCGTGCAGAACGTGATCTGGTGACTGGTCTGGACGACCAGGTGATTGGTGATGTCCTCGATACGCTCGGGAACCTGGTGTTGGGCAAATTGCCCGGACAGGCGCTCGAAGATCACCCCCAGATGGTTGCGGATGAAGTGGGAAAATATCAGCGCATCCAGTGCCACCCAATCATCTAGCCCCTTGCCCAACCCGTCACGAAACTGGGTAAGCCAAGCCTCTACATATTCCCGGTCAAGCGCGAAGCCTGGGGATTTCGATGTCCACGTTGGCGGCGGAACTTGAGACACATGGCCGAGCACATGCTCGCCTTCACTTTTTTCTGAACGCAGCGTAAATGCAGTGCTTGCACTGCGGGGGCGGGTAGCAAGCGCGACAGGGCAGTTGCGCAGGACCGGCGCCTTCAGTAGCGCCTTGAACTGTACCCAGTCCTCATCGCGGCCCTCGGCAACACGCCCCATTTGATGTTTGATTGGCAGCAGCGCCAGCATGCCGTGCACCACGACATCCGCGGCGTCCATGCGCCGCGCTGCTTCCAGGTCAAAATGGATAGGGTTGCGGTCGCCGGAAAGATCAGCCCACGCTTCGATCTGTTCAGGGCCAAATTGCCACTGCATGATCATTGCACCTTACGCAGCATGATGCCGGCATTGGCGCCACCGAACCCGAAGCTGAGGTTCAGCACGTTTTCCAGGTGCTGTCCGTGCAAGTGCTCGTTAGGGACGAAGTTCAGGTCGCACTCAGGATCGGCCTCATCCAGATGGATGGTGGCCGGGATCGTTCCGCGGGCAATGGCTTTGAGGCAGAAGATTGCTTCCATCGAACCTGCTGCACCAATCAGGTGGCCGGTGTACGACTTGGTGCTGGACATCGGAATGCCATGGGCAGCGTCACCCAGCGCCAGTTTGATGGAGCGGGCTTCGTTGACGTCGTTCAGCGGGGTGGAGGTGCCATGCAGGTTGATGTAATCGATGTGCGGCGCATCGACACTGGCTTGCCTGCACACTTCCTGAATCACCCGCACTCGAGCCAGCATGTCCTCGGCCGGGGCCGTCATGTCGAAGGCGTCCGAGTAGTTGGCGTAGCCGGTGATTTCGCCAAGGATCTTGGCGCCGCGGGCCTTGGCCAGCTCATAATCCTCAAGACACAGTACCGCTGCGCCTTCGGACAGGATGAAACCGCTTCGCCCTTTGCTGAACGGACAGCATGCCAGGCGCGGGTTTTCCTGCTCCTTGCTCAACGCCTGGATGACGTCGATCGACCAGACGTTGAACTGCTCTTTCAACGATTCGCTGCCACCGGCGATCATCATTTTCGCTCGACCGGCACGAATCGCTTCATAGGCCTCGCCAATGGCGATGGTGCCAGTTGCGCAGGCTGCCACCGGGCTGTTTTGAACGCCGCGCATGTTCCAGTTCATGGTGATGGCAGCCGTCGCGGCATTGCACATCGACATGACCGTGGCGAACGAGGTGGAAATGCCTTGTTGGCAGTATTCGTTGTTGTTGAAGTTCGCCGTGTCCAACCCGCCCCAACCGGTGCCGAGAACGACACCACGGTCGAACGGTGCGACCACGTCATCCAGTGGTGTGTCGCCATAAGCCATGTGCAATGCTTCATGGGCCGCCACCAAGCTGTACTTGGCGAACAGAGGCAACATCTTGGAAATCTTCTTCGAGAACGGTCGCATGGCCTCGCGGCCAAAGTCATCGATAAAACCGAAGAAGCGCGCATGGATCGTCGGATCATCAAAACGGTGCAGACGATAGCCGATCTGGTAATCCATCATCGCGTCCCAGATAGCATCGGCGTTCTGGCCGAGCGAGCAGATCGCACCGTAACCAGTAACGACGACGCGGCGAGGTGCTGGAGAGGCTGGCTTTTCCATTGTCTTCCCTGATTGATGTGCTGACGTGACAACCCTTGTATGAACAAGGGCGGCATTGAGTGCAGGCGATAACTGCCAGGGCCGAAGGTACGATGGTTTTCGATACCCACCGCAACCGTGCGCCTGGCAAATAGCGTCTTGTAAGTTGTGAAAACTGGCGTCCTACACAACGCCCCGAGAAGTGTGCCCAATTTTGCGATGACGACAACTGTATCTAGGTGCAGGTGTTTGGTATTTGGAGAAATACCGACGGCCTGCATGCACTTAAGTACAGGTTGCTCAGCGCCGTCAGTTGATAGAATCAGCAGGTTGTTATACCAACGCCCACGCGAACGCCATACCTGAGGCAAGGGAACAGCCCAACATGATAACTATCGACTTTCACAAGATTGAATACCGTCGTGACCCGCATCCCTGGGTTGCCGAGTTATACGGCTTACGCAAGCATGTCTTCTGTGATCGCCTTAATTGGAAGGTCGCTGTGAGAAATGGCATTGAATTGGATGAATATGACAACTGGAACACGACTTATCTGGTTGGCACTTGCCAAGGCATACCGTTGGCAGGCCTTCGCCTGATCAATACACTGCACCCTTATATGGTTGAAGGTCCCTTTCGCGACTTCTTCAGTTGCATACCGCCCAAGCGGGCATTGATGGCTGAATCCAGCCGCTTCTTCGTCGACAAGACCCGTTCACGCAAGTTGGGCCTGGCGCACTTGCCATTGACCGAAATGTTGCTTTTCAGCATGCATGACCACGGCGAACTGACCGGCTTGAAATCGATCGTCACCGTGGTCAGCGATGCCATGGCGCGCATCGTTCGACAGGCAGGCTGGCACTACCAGATTCTGGACAGCGGCGAGGCGTCGCCGGGTGAGACGGTGCATTTGCTGGATATGCCGATCAGCTCGTCCAACCGCCTGCGACTGCTCGAAAGCATTGCGCGTAAGCAACCGCTGTCATCCCTGCAGACCCAGCAGTGGCCGTTGAGCCTGCAGTTGCACGATGTATCCGACAACCACATCGCCTGATCAGATGATGCCCTGTCGCTTTGCCTCGTAGACGGCTTGCTTGGCGTTGCCGACCTGCAATTTGCCAGAAATGTTCGACATGTGGAATTTCACTGTGCGCTCTGAAATTCCACAGTCCGTGGCAATTTCGCGGTAGGTTTTGCCGCGCATGACCAGTTGCAGCACGCCCAGTTCGCGGGTGGAAAGCGGCCCATCGGCCGCACTGGAAAACAGCTGATCCGTTGTGCGCGAGGTCATCAGCCAACTATGAAATTCGATCAGTAGCAGTTGCAGCTGGCTTTGCTGCTTGGCCAGACGCCGATCAAAATCTACCTGCGAACCCGCATCGCACACACTCAAGGCACAGAATGTCCCGGAAGCATCGCGCAGGGTGAATGTGGTGCCCGAGCAGATTTGATAACGGGTGGCGCGCCTGAAGAAGTCCACGCCTTCGGGACCGCTGTTGGCAAGGGCATCATGCCAGGAGAAGGGGGTGATCTCCTTGAGCCCATGTTTGATGATCGGGTCAATCAGATAGCTCTTGTTATCTTTATAGCTTTTGACCCAACTCGGTGGGTAATTTGAAATGATAATCGGCTCTACGTTGCGATTGTGCGTAGCCGCGTAGTAGGCGTATTTCAAATCCTTCAAACCACACAATTGACGCTGCAACTCGTCGTGCAGGTGTGTGATGGGGTGGTTTTTATCGCATGTCGTGGCTGCGTCCCGGTTTCGACTTTCCATGTCGTCTTCCCTGCCGTTTTTACGGCGCCAATAA
Organism: Pseudomonas sp. yb_5; assembly: GCF_043103865.1. Lineage (NCBI taxonomy): Bacteria > Pseudomonadati > Pseudomonadota > Gammaproteobacteria > Pseudomonadales > Pseudomonadaceae > Pseudomonas > Pseudomonas sp. yb_5. The sequence goes on along the minus strand of NZ_JBICKE010000084.1, from coordinate 133,773 downwards.
ACTGGCAGAGCCATTGCGCCGTGCAAACCCTTTTAGAGTTGTTGTTCGAAGAGATCGTGATTCTCGGATTACCGCGCAAGCGTGATGGTCGGAGATATTAAAAAGTAAGTCAATGAGAATGCTGGATCTCTGGTTACCCGTTTTTCGCGGCTATCGAGATTACGTCCAAAGTACGTATCGCATGTTACATATAGATTGCGACTTTCGGATAAGTTCAACGATGGTTCTATTTGCTGGCCGAGGCCATCAGAACCCCAAAACAAAAGAAGGTAATACCGGAGAGCTTGCCGACGATTCGCGCACCACGGTTGGTCGACAACCAACCCCTGGCACCACTGGCCATCAGCGCGTAGCCGGTGTGTACCAGCACGACCAGCAACGCGTAGGAAGAGACCAGCAGGAAGAACTGCCTGTAGTAGTTGGCCTGCGGGCTGATGAATTGTGGGAACACCGCCAGGAAGAAGAATCCAGCCTTGGGATTCAGCAGCTGGATCGACAACGCTTCGACGAAGCGCCGCCAAGGTTGCGTGGCGGTCACGGTGAGCTCCGGGATGAAACGCTGGGTACGCCACATCTTCACCCCCAAGTACAACAGGTACAACGCGCCGACGTACTTGAATACGGTGAACGCCGTTGCCGAGGTCGCCAGAACCAACCCCACGCTACTGGCCGAGAGCCCAGCGACGATGAAAGCGCCCAGGGCGATACCGAAGATCCCCGTCAGAGCACCGCTCCAACCGTGGCGCAGGGCATTGGAGAGAGTCAGCACCACCCCGGGGCCGGGGCTCAATACGGTAAGGGTCGCGAGGATGAGAAACAGTCCATAACTGGCCATGCAAGGTGCCTCCTGGCAATAAATTCAACAGCTACCGGGTGTCCGCAGTCTGGACTGCTTCAAGTAGCCCCGGTTAACAACGCGCCTGTACCGACCACGTGCAGCGTGGCCCATTGGATCTGCCCCTTCAGCCTGTGACAACCTTTATTATTGAGACACATGAAAAGCCCTCCATCCGGAGGTCTTTTCATTTCTGATATTCAGAAAACGGCCACTCACTCATACGATCCAGATCATGATCATGGCCTGACGCAGCGAGTGGGGCTCATCAGATTTGCATGGCCATGCCATCCACATTCATCGCCGCCTGGCGCAGGGCCTCGGAGCGCGTCGGGTGTGGGTGGCAGGTGAGGGCGATATCTTCTGCCGAGGCCGAGAACTCCATAGCCACGCAGAACTCACCAATCATCTCGCTGACGCTTGGGCCCACCAGGTGCACACCCAGTACTTCATCGGTTTCGGCATCGGCGATGACCTTGGCGAAGCCTTCGGTCTCGTGGTTGATCTTGGCACGGCTGTTGGCGGTGAAGGGGAACTTGCCAACCTTGTAGACACGTCCTTCGGCCTTGAGCTGCTCTTCAGTCTTGCCCACGGTGGCCATCTCCGGGCGGGTATAGATCACGCCAGGGATGAGGTTGTAGTTGACCTCGTGGGGCTTGCCGGCGATGCGTTCGATACAGGCCACCGCTTCGTCTTCGGCCTTGTGCGCCAGCATCGGGCCCGAAGTGACGTCGCCAATCACCCAGACACCCGGCACTGAGGTACGGTGGTGCTCGTTGCCGAGCATGCCGCGCTTGTCGGTTTCCAGGCCCACGCTTTCCAGGTTCAGCCCTTTGGTATAAGGACGGCGGCCGATAGCCACCAACACGTAGTCGGCTTGCAGCGATTCTGCGGTACCACCGGCGGCAGGCTCCAGCGTCAGGCTGACGCCATCGGCACCTGCGGTAGCCTGAGTCACTTTACTGCCCAGCTTGAACATCATGCCTTGCTTGGCGAGAGCCTTCTGCAGGGCCTTGGCGGTTTCCGTGTCAGTGCCTGGGCAGATGCGGTCCAGGTATTCGATGACAGTGACCTGACTACCCAGGCGGCGCCAGACCGAACCCAGCTCAAGACCGATCACGCCAGCACCGATGACGACCAGGTGCTTGGGCACTTGCGGTAGCGACAGCGCGCCGGTCGAGTCAATGATGCGCTGGTTGTCGACGGTCACACCTGGCAGAGGGGTAGGCTCAGAACCGGTGGCAATGACGATGTCCTTGGCCTGCAATGCAGTTTCGCTTCCGTCTTCGGCCTTGACCACGACCTTGCCGATGCCATCCAGGCGGCCCCAGCCTTTGATCCACTCGACCTTGTTCTTGCGAAACAGGTATTCGATGCCCTTGGTCAGGCCTGTCACGCTCTCATCCTTCTGTCTCATCATCTGGGCGAGGTTGAGGGTGGGCTTTACTTCGATACCGAGGTGGGCGAACTCGTCACCGCTGGCCGCTTCGTAAAGCTCCGAAGCATGCAGCAGTGCCTTGGATGGCATGCAGCCGACGTTCAGGCAGGTACCGCCCAAGGTCGAGCGGCCTTCCACGCAGGCAACGCTCAGGCCCAACTGGCCAGCACGGATGGCTGCGTTGTAGCCGCCAGGGCCACCGCCGATGATCACCACGTCATAGGATTTCATGGGTTCAACTCCAGGATGTAGAAGTGCGAGAGGGCACAAGGTTAAGCTGAGACGCACAGATTGTATACAATCTGCTGTGTGGATAAGATCAGTTGGTTCTAGACCATGGTCTTGCTTAGAGGAAACATCCTACAGATGAACTACTCTGATCCGGTGACGTTCGAAATATTAGGCGTCGTGGCCAATTACGGACAGGAGGGGTGTTTCATGCTTGCTCAACTTCCACCTGCATTGCAGAGCTTGCATCTGCCGCTGAGGCTGAAGCTGTGGGACGGCAACCATTTTGATCTTGGGCCTAGTCCTCAGGTCACGATTTTGGTCAAGGAACCACAGCTGATCAGCCAGTTGACCCACCCAAGCATGGACCAGCTAGGCACCGCATTCGTCGAAGGCAAGCTGGAGCTGGAAGGCGATATCGGTGAGGCCATCCGCGTGTGCGACGAGCTGAGCGAAGCGCTGCTGGCGGATGAGGATGAAACGCCGCCGCAACGGTTGTCTCATGACAAGAGCACCGACGCCAAGGCAATCTCCTACCACTATGACGTGTCCAACGCGTTCTACCAGCTTTGGCTGGACCAGGACATGGCCTATTCCTGCGCCTACTTCCGTGAGCCGGACAATACGCTCGACCAGGCGCAGCAGGACAAGTTCGACCACCTGTGCCGCAAGCTGCGCCTGGATGCCGGTGACTACCTGCTCGATGTTGGCTGTGGCTGGGGCGGGCTGGCGCGGTTCGCTGCCCGTGAATATGGCGCCAAGGTGTTCGGCATTACCCTGAGCAAGGAGCAATTGAAGCTCGGCCGCAAGCGTGTGCAAGCCGAAGGGCTTGCCGACAAGGTCGACCTGCAGATTCTCGATTATCGCGATCTGCCTCAGGATGGTCGCTTCGACAAGGTTGTCAGCGTGGGTATGTTCGAGCATGTCGGGCATGCCAACCTGGCGCTGTACTGCCAGAAGCTGTTTGGGGCGGTGAGGGAAGGGGGGCTGGTGATGAACCACGGCATCACAGCCAAGCACGTCGATGGCCGACCGGTCGGGCGCGGGGCGGGTGAGTTCATCGATCGCTATGTATTCCCCCACGGCGAACTGCCGCACCTGTCGATGATCAGCGCCAGTATCTGTGAAGCCGGGCTGGAGGTAGTGGACGTGGAGAGCCTGCGCCTGCACTACGCTAAAACCTTGCACCACTGGAGCGAGAACCTGGAGAACCAGTTGCACAAGGCAGCAGCGCTGGTGCCTGAGAAGACCCTGCGGATCTGGCGTTTGTACTTGGCCGGGTGTGCCTACGCCTTTCAGAAGGGCTGGATCAACCTGCACCAGATACTGGCAGTGAAGCCATACGCCGACGGGCATCATGACCTGCCCTGGACGCGGGAAGACTTGTACCGCTGAAATCGTAAGTGTCTCAGCCCTGATTTGGCTTTGCAGGAGCGGCCTTTAGCGCGAAAAGGCCGCTTTCAACGGGAGTACTCACCCTAAAGAATCGGCGATATCAGCCGCGCAATTCGCATCCCCAATTGCTGCAGTCGATGGGTATCTTGGGTGTCTTCTGCAGTAATTTCCCGCGCTTGTTCGAAGTCTTCCTGGAGCATGTGCTCGACCTGGTCTGCGAAGCCGCGATCGACTGTCAGCAGGGTAATCTCGAAGTTCAGACGGAACGAGCGGTTGTCCAGGTTGGCACTCCCAATGGCGCTGACGTCATCATCCACCAGCACTACCTTTTGATGCAGAAACCCGGGTTGGTAACGGAACATACGTACCCCCGCGCGCACTGCTTCGAAGGCGAACAGGCTGGAGGCGGCGTAGACGATGCGGTGGTCAGGGCGTGACGGGATCAGCACCCGCACATCGACTCCTCGTAGTACCGCCAGCCTCAAGGCGGCGAACACAGCCTCGTCAGGGATGAAGTAGGGGCTTGTGATCCACACCCTGCGGGTGGCCGAATGAATCGCTTCAAGGAAGAACAGCGAGCAGGTTTCTTGTGGGTCTGCCGGGCCGCTGGCCAAGGCCTGACACAGCACGCCGTTGTCCGGGTACGTATCGGGCAGGATCAGCGGCGGTAGCTGGCGCGTGGCCCAGTACCAGTCTTCGGCGAATGACTCTTGCAGGCAGGCCAGTACCGGACCGCTGATCTGTACGTGGGTGTCACGCCAGGGTGAAAGCTGTGGATGTTCACCCAGGTACTCGTCTCCCACGTTGTGACCGCCGAGGAAGCCGAGCAACCCATCCACTACCACAATCTTGCGATGGTTGCGGAAGTTCACCTGGAAGCGGTTGAACCAGCCGCGACGGGTGGCGAATGCATGGATCTGCACACCGCCGTCACGTAGCAACTGGCTGTAGCTGGCCGGCAAGGCGTGGCTGCCGACACGGTCGTACAGCACGAACACCTGCACGCCTTCGGCGGCTTTACGTAGCAAGAGTTGCTGCAGTGCCTTGCCGAGGGTGTCGTCATGAATGATGAAGAACTGCACCAGTACCACATCGCGTGCTTTCTCGATGGCTGCGAAGATCGCATCGAAGGTGGCCTTGCCGTTGATCAACAATTTCACCTGGTTATTTGCCAGGCATGGCATGCGACCTAGCTTGGGCATGGCGCGCAAAGCTGTATAGCTTTCCGACTCGCGGGCGGCAAGGGCTTCTTCAACCCAAGGCCGCCAGTTGAGATTGGCCATGGCCACGTGCATTTCCTGGTTGGCTTGGCGCCGAGCCATGATGTAGGCATAGAACGAGCGGGAGCCGAAAATCAGGTAGGGGATCAAGGTGAGGTAAGGGATGAAGAGCAAGGGCATCGCCCACGCAATGGCACCCTGAGCTGTCCGCACCGTGAACAGCGCATGCAGTGCGGCGACAATACCCAGCAGATGGATCAGGCCGAGTAGGTAACCAAAGAAGTAGGGGCTGTGGTAATCCATATGCATCCTGCTTGCCGAGTACACTTGAGGTAACAGAACACGTTCCCGGTCCGCCTGCAACCCGCAGGCGGATTTGGCGTCTAAGGCTCAGTCCGGCCCGTTTGACCGGCTTTTTTCCAGGAGCGTTCGTCCATGAAGAATCGTCTGCCACTGTTGGCGTTGGCCCTAGGCATGAGCAGTCCGCTGGTGCAAGCCCAGATGCTGCAACCGGGTTTGTGGGAGCTGACCACCAGCAACATGCAGGTCGATGGCAAGCCGCTACCCGACATGGAATTCATGCTCGGCCAGTTGAAGAACCTGCCGCCAGAGCAGCGCGCGATGATGGAAGGAGTGTTGGCCAAGCAAGGGGTAAGTATAGGTGGCAAGGGTGTGCGTTCGTGCCTGACGCCAGAACAGGTGGCAACGAATGACATTCCGCTGCAGGACCCGAAATCGGGCTGCACGCAGAAAATTACTGACCGTACCGGTAACGTGTGGAAATTCCAGTTCAGCTGCCCAAAGGCACAGGGTAGTGGCCAGGCTACATTCCTCAGTGATCGGGAATTCACCACCCAGGTCAGTGGCACGTTCAACGCTTCGGGTGTGCAGCAGCAAGGCAGCATGAACACGCGTGCGGTGTGGTTAGGCAATGATTGCGGGGCGGTCAAACCGCGCAGCTGAAATCCCCACTGGTGAGTGGCAACCGCGTCGTGGGCATGCAGGCTCGGATAGTTCCACGTGGAACATTTCATTTCGATCCTTGCCTCGACGCGGTTACGGCTTAGCTTTTCGGTCTGACAAAGGGCTGGTCAAGGCTGGCGTTTTCAGCACGAGCTCGACGCTGACTTACAAAAGAGGCGGCAGAGAAAAAGCGTTCTAAATAAAAGCAGGGGTCAACGGCACCCCTCGATCAAGCTGCAATGCAGCTTGAAGCGCTCCCCGCTGGAACTGGATACGCGGTTCAAAGTGGTCCAGCCTACGCGGCGGCTGTAACCCACCCAGGCCTCACCATCGCTGGCCAGGCCGGTAAAAAAAGTCAATGTGCCATAGCGGCTGTTGGTTTGTGCCCACAGCCGGCGGCTGCTGAAGTCGTAGCCGCGAAGGTAGAACGTGCTGCCTTCAGTACGCACACTGTAGTAACTGCCTTTGCCGTCCTGGCAAGCGAGCAGCGTCGCACTTCGCGTACAAAGGGCCAGTGTTTGGTTTTGTGGCATGGCCAACAGGGAAGCAGGCATGGCGAGTAACAGCAATGCCATGACGCGTGGCAGATTCATTTTTCATCCTCTGTGAGCACTCGTCCGTCGAGAACCACTTGGCGAAAGTGTATTGTTACCTTATAACATTATGCAATGCATCGTTTCGAATGCGTCTGCCTGAAGAGGTTCGCCATGTCCAATCGTCTCCCCGTCACCGTGCTGTCCGGCTTTCTCGGCGCCGGCAAGAGCACGCTGCTCAACCATGTTCTGCGCAACCGCGACAACCTTCGGGTCGCGGTTATCGTCAACGATATGAGTGAAATCAACATCGATGCCAGCGAGGTGCAGCGCAATGTCAGTCTCAACCGCGCTGAAGAGAAACTGGTCGAGATGAGCAACGGCTGCATTTGCTGCACGTTGCGCGAAGACCTGCTTGAGGAGGTTGCGCGGCTGGCCGAAGAGGGGCGTTTCGATTATTTGCTGATCGAGTCCACCGGTATCTCTGAGCCACTGCCAGTGGCTGAGACTTTCACTTTCCGCGACGAGCAGGGTCGCAGTCTGTCCGATATGGCGCGACTGGACACCATGGTCACCGTGGTCGATGGCTTGAACTTCCTGCGCGACTATCAAGCAGCAGACAGCCTGGCCAGCCGCGGCGAAACGTTGGGCGAAGAAGACGAGCGGTCGATCAGTGATTTGTTGATCGAGCAGGTCGAGTTCGCAGATGTGCTGCTGCTGAGCAAGATCGACCTGATCAGCCAACATGAGCGCGAAGAACTCATCGCCATTCTGCGCAGCCTCAATGCCCGGGCGCAGATTGTACCCATGGTCATGGGCCAAGTGCCGCTGGCACGTATCCTCGACACCGGGCTGTTCGACTTCGATCAGGCGGCCCAGGCACCAGGCTGGTTGCAGGAACTGCGCGGTGAGCATGTGCCAGAAACCGAAGAGTACGGTATCGCGGCCATGACCTGGCAGGCTCGACGCCCGCTTCATCCACAGCGCTTTTACGACTTTATCCACAAGGACTGGAGTAACGGAAGGCTGCTGCGTTCCAAAGGCTTTTTCTGGTTGGCCAGCAAATATCAGGAAGCGGGCAGCTGGTCGCAAGCGGGTGGCATGATGCGCCATGGTCTGGCTGGCCGCTGGTGGCGCTTCGTGCCACGCGAGCAGTGGCCGCAGGATGTGGATAACACCAGCGAGATCTTGAAACACTGGACCGCTGAGACCGGTGACTGCCGCCAGGAGTTGGTGTTTATCGGGCAGAATATCGACTTCGAAAAATTATCCACAGCCCTCGATGCATGCCTGTTGACGGATCAAGAAATGGACTTGGGCCACATGGGCTGGTTGCGCCTACCTGACCCATTTGGCCCATGGCATGAGGAGGCGGCAGCATGAACCTGGCGCACCGACCTGTGGATATCTTTCAGGTGTTTGGCGAGACGCCCCAGGTGCTGGCCGAAGTGCTGCAGGATGGCGTAAACCTGGCCGTATGGCGGCGGCGCTTGCCGGCACAACTGGAGGACTTTGCCGCACTGGTGATCAGCCTTGGCCAGCCCTTGGCTGATCAGCGGGTAATTGATGTGGACGAGGAACAGAAGCCGGTATTGCCAGATCTGCTGCGTGAAGCGGCGGATTTGCATGGATATGAAGCTTTCGTTGCTGATGTGACCTGGTTGGTGGCGGCTTATACCTGCCTGGTTGGCGCACGTCGGGTCGGTTTGCGCTTGCGCGTTCTGGACGGTCCCATGTGTCCACGCTTCCATGTGGATAACGTACCGTTGCGCCTGCTCACCACCTACGTCGGCCCGGGTAGCGAATGGTTGCAAGAACGGGATAGCGGTCGTGGTGAGTTACACACAGCTGAACCATCTGTGGATAACATCCAGCAACTGCAAGCCGGTGAGGTGGCGATACTCAAAGGTGAAAAATGGCAGGGTAATGAAGGGGCAGGCCTGGTTCATAGGTCGCCTTCGGCACAGCAGGGGCGTTTGCTGCTCAGCCTTGACTGGCTGGCCTGACAGCGCATAGTGAGGCATCACCGCCGCCTGAAGCCACGCCATGTTGCAGAACATTCCCACCCATGTAATTGCTGGCCCGCTGGGTGCTGGCAAGACCACTTTGATCCGTCACTTGCTGGCCCAGCGCCCAGCCAACGAGCACTGGGCGGTATTGATCAACGAGTTCGGCCTGGTCGGCCTGGATGCAGCCTTACTCAGCCGTGACGAAGACGGCATTGTCATCGGCGAGGTCGCAGGTGGCTGCCTGTGCTGCGTCAACGGCATGCCGTTCCAGGTGGGCCTGGGCCGATTGCTACGCAAATCGCGGCCTGACCGGCTGTTTATCGAACCTTCCGGCCTGGGCCATCCGTTGCAGCTGCTGGCTCAGTTGCAACAAGCGCCTTGGGTTGGAGTGCTGACAATTCAGCCACTCTTGATGGTTGTGGATGCCCAGGCCATGGCTCGAAACGAGCCGCTTACAGAGGCTCAACAGCAGGCTTTCAATGCCTCTGAACACGTGGTTTTCAATAAATCAGAGGCTGTGGATGAACAACATAAGTTGTTGATAACTAATAAATTTAAAGAAAGGAACATTGTGTGGACCGTGCAAGGGCAACTGCCTCTGTCCGGCCTTCCGACGGCCCCCGAACAGATTGTTGACAGCTCATTACTGAAAAACCAGATTGTCGACAATCCTGGAATCGCTCCCGCATTACTGTGGACAGACCCCCGTCAGCCGATCTGCCTTGCCCAGCAAGGGGAGGGCGGTTGGAGTATTGGCTGGCGCTGGCACCCTGGCCAACAGTTTTATCCACAGCGGCTAAAAGCTTTCTTGTGTGCTTTGCCATGGCGACGGGCCAAGGGAGTTATCCACAGCATGGAGGGCTGGTGGTCGTTCAATGGGCTGAATGGGGATATGCCCGCTTGGCAGCCCAGCGACTGGCGCAGGGATAGCCGTATCGAGCTGATTTTCGATCAGCCGCAACCGCAACCCGCGTTGCAAGCCGGGTTGAATGAATGTCGCGTCAGTTGATCAGTTGCGCCAGCGGTTGTGCTCCTGGCGCCATTGCTGCATCTCTATGACGTTGTCGGTGCGTGGTGGGGTCTTGATTTCGAACGGGTAGGGCGCCAGTTCGATCTGCACGCTGTGGGCGCCGAACTGGGTCGCGGTGCCGGGGTGACGTTGCTCACCCGTGACGGTGAATTCGAAGGCATAGACGCGTGCCAGGCGCTTGCGGCCATTGGCATCCCGGACAAAGGCGATGCGCTTGAGCGCTACGGCATCATCAAGCAACTCCAGGTCGAGTTTGGCGCAATGCTGTTTGACCCGTTCCAAGGCCTTTTCACGCAACCCATGGTTGTGCCACAACCAGGCGCCTGCCGTGGCTACCAGCATCAGGACGAAGAGGTTCTCCAGGGTCAACATTTGCATATGCTCCAAACAGGTAGATCCAGCTTAACTGCGTTCCTGGCCTGTCGTACAGGTGGCAATCGAGTTCATACTGCGCTGCGCACAATCCTTGAAACAGCTTTGGAAAACTCCCGCATGAAACGTACCCCGCACCTGCTCGCCATTCAGTCCCACGTGGTGTTCGGCCACGCCGGCAACAGCGCCGCGGTATTCCCCATGCAGCGTATCGGGGTCAATGCCTGGCCGCTCAATACCGTGCAGTTCTCCAATCACACACAGTATGGCCAGTGGGCGGGTGAAGTGCTTGCCCCAGCGCAAATTCCTGCGTTGGTGGAAGGCATTTCCAACATCGGCGAGCTGGGCCACTGCGATGCGGTGCTTTCCGGCTACCTGGGCAGCGCCGAACAAGGGCGAGCGATCCTGGCTGGCGTCGAGCGGATCAAGACCGTGAACCCAAAGGCCTTGTACCTGTGCGACCCGGTCATGGGGCACCCGGAGAAGGGCTGCATCGTGCCGCCGGAAGTCAGTGAGTTCCTGCTTGACGAGGCGGCAGCCACGGCGGACATCCTGTGCCCCAACCAGCTGGAGCTGGACAGCTTCTGTGGGCGCCGCGCCCAGTCGCTGGAGGATTGCGTGAACATGGCGCGCAGCCTTCTGCAGCGTGGGCCGCAGGTTGTACTGGTCAAGCACCTGGTTTATCCCGGGCGGGCCGAAGATCAGTTTGAAATGCTGCTGGTGACTGCCGAGCAGTGTTGGCACCTGCGCCGTCCGCTGCTGGCGTTTCCGCGTCAGCCGGTGGGGGTGGGTGACCTGACCTCAGGGCTGTTCCTGGCGCGGGTGCTGCTCGGCGACAGCTGGGTGCAGGCATTCGAATTCACGGCTGCGGCAGTGCATGAAGTGCTGCTGGAAACCCAGGCCTGCGCCAGCTATGAATTGCAGTTGGTACGGGCCCAGGACCGCATTGCGCACCCACGGGTGCGCTTCGAGGCGCAGCTGCTCGCGCTTTAAATGGCGTCGGTTTTCAGGTCCTGGTAGCGCTTTTCCAGCTCCTGGCGGATCTGCCGGCGCTGCTGGCCTTGCAGGAAGCGGCGCTTTTCTTCGCTGCTGTGGGGCTGGCGTGGTGGCACTGGCACCGGGCGGCGGTTGTCATCGACCGCGACCATGGTGAAGAAGCAGCTGTTGGAATGGCGCACCGAGCGCTCGCGAATGTTCTCGGTCACGACTTTGATGCCAACTTCCATTGAAGTGTTGCCGGTGTAGTTGACCGACGCCAGGAAGGTCACCAGTTCACCCACGTGTACGGGTTCACGGAAGATCACCTGGTCGACCGACAGGGTCACCACATAACTGCCGGCATAACGGCTGGCGCATGCATAAGCCACTTCATCGAGGTACTTGAGCAGGGTGCCGCCATGTACGTTGCCAGAGAAGTTGGCCATGTCCGGGGTCATCAGGACGGTCATGCTCAGCTGGGCGTTTCCAGGTTCCATAGTGTGCTCACGGTGAGGTTGCGCTGAATCGGGCGAATGGAGGGCGTTATCTGCTGACACTGTTGTTCCCCTCTCTGAATTTGCCTTGCTGATACGGGACGTTGGCTGGCGCGCTGTCGTCACGCTGATCATGCCATCGCGAGCGCTTTTCCAGCCGATCTGTTTCTGCATATTGCACCGACTTTTAGCGGCGGGGTGCGATGTTAACCTGAGTACGCCCATGCAACATGGGCGTCTCTGCATTCAATACAGTATGTACTTGCTGCTCGCTCGGTTTTGCCTCGACAGGGGGTCTGCCCAGGCATTCATAAGAAGACGAGATAAGGAGTATCACGCCATGCATGCCATCAGCTTCATCCAGGACCTGGCAGTCATCATGCTGATCGCTGGCGTCGTCACCATTCTTTTTCACCGCCTCAAGCAGCCGGTGGTGCTGGGCTACATTGTCGCCGGCTTCATCATTGGCCCGCACACCCCGCCGTTCGGCCTGATTCATGATGAGGAAACCATCAAGATCCTCGCTGAACTGGGTGTGATATTCCTCATGTTCTGTCTGGGGCTCGAGTTCAGCCTACGCAAGCTGTTCAAGGTCGGCGCCACGGCATTCATCGCAGCGTTCCTGGAAATCGTGCTGATGATCTGGATCGGCTTCGAGATTGGCCGTTGGTTTGGCTGGAGCACCATGGATTCACTGTTCCTGGGCGCTATCCTGGCCATCTCCTCCACAACCATCATCGTCAAGGCGCTCAACGACTTGAAGATGAAGAACGAGCGCTTTGCCCAGCTGATTTTTGGTGTGCTGATCGTCGAGGACATACTTGGCATCGGTATCATTGCCCTGCTGTCAGGCATCGCGGTCAGCGGCACGGTCAGCTCGGGCGAGGTGTTCTCCACTGTCGGCAAGCTGTCGCTGTTCATGATCGTCGCTCTGGTCATCGGTATTTTGCTGGTGCCGCGGTTATTGGCCTATGTCGCCAGGTTCGAAAGCAACGAAATGTTGCTGATCACCGTTCTGGGCCTGTGTTTCGGCTTCTGCCTGCTGGTTGTGAAGCTGGAATACAGCATGGTACTGGGCGCTTTCCTGATTGGCGCGATCATGGCCGAATCACGCCAGTTATTGAAGATTGAACGGCTGATCGAGCCCGTACGTGACCTGTTCAGTGCCATCTTCTTCGTCGCCATCGGTCTGCTGATTGACCCTCAGGTGCTCCTCGACTATGCCTGGCCGATCGTGGTCATCACCTTGGCGGTGGTACTGGGCAAGATGCTGTCTTGTGGTATGGGGGCGTTCATTGCCGGTAATGACGGGCGCACGTCACTGCGTGTGGGCATGGGTCTTTCGCAGATCGGCGAGTTCTCCTTCATCATTGCCGCGCTGGGTATGACCTTGCAGGTGACCAGCGATTTCCTGTACCCGGTGGCGGTGGCGGTATCGGCAATCACCACGCTGTTGACACCGTACCTGATCCGCGCGGCCGACCCGTTGTCGCAGAAGTTGGGCAATATGGTGCCTGCTCGCCTGGCACGGGTGCTTTCGTTGTATGGCGAGTGGTTGCGCAACATCCAGCCGCAGGGCGAGAGTGCCATGCTGGTTGCGATGATCCGGCGCATCCTGTTGCAGGTGGGGGTGAACCTGGCGCTGGTGATCGCCATCTTTTTCAGCGGGGGCTACTTTGCAGCGCGTATCGGCAACTGGCTCAGCGAGTGGGTAAGCGATGTTAGTCTGCAGAAGGCGTTGATCTGGGGCGCAGCGTTGTTGCTGTCGCTGCCATTCCTGATCGCCGCCTACCGCAAGCTCAAGGCCCTGTCGATGCTGCTTGCAGAAATGGGCGTCAAGCCAGAAATGGCCGGGCGGCATACCCAGCGTGTGCGTCGCGTGATTGCTGAGGTGATCCCGCTATTGTCGCTGCTGGTAATTTTCCTGCTGCTGTCGGCATTGTCGGCGAGTATTTTGCCGACTAGCGAGTTACTGCTGGTGATTGCTGTCGTAGCTGCAGTGGTGGTGGCGTTGTTGTGGCGCTGGTTCATCCGCGTGCATACGCGTATGCAGATTGCCTTGCTAGAGACGCTGGAGAACAGTCGCGAGAACTCGCAATGAGGGGAACACGCCCTGTGCAGTATTTCACCGTCGCCCAAGGGAATGGGGGCGATATCCCTGTCGCCAGGCGCAGAAAGCCTGGCGACTTTAACTACATTGATGGCCTCAGCCGTCTTTTTTCCAGCCTGGAATCGCGTGGATTTCTCTACAGGCGCTAGAAATCAGCTCTCCAGCCAAACATCTCGCGCCCAATGCCACACCGATTCCCAACTGTCTTCGCCGACACCTTCCTCTTCGGCATCCCATAGCACCACGGTGCCGTCTTCTTCCACGCAATAGTAATTGTCGCCGTCCTGGCACAGTGGAATCAGGTCGCGCGGTACGCCGGCATCCCAGGCGTTGGAGGCCACATCTGGCAGGTAGGTGTGCGACTGCGGATCAGTGACGGTAACAGGCTCAAGGGAGCCGTAAACCACATCACTTACGGTCAGCAGAAACTCTTTGAACACGAATGGAATATTGATGAACAGCTGCTCTTCGATCTCTACCAGCTGGTCTTCGTCGGGAAGCTCCAGGGGCACCGGTACCGGCTCATTCGCTTCACGGAGTTGTTCGATCACTTCTTCCACGGTTCACTTCCTCTGACCTAGATGACAACGCTGCGCCTTATACCCTAGTAGCCCACTTTGGCAAAAGCAAAAAACCCCGGGCAAGCCCGGGGTTCTCTGTTTAGCACGCAGCGATTAGCCGTTTTGACGGATACCGGCTACCAGCCAAGGCTGGTTCTCGCCTTGGGCGCGAACCATGTGCCAGCTTTCGCTGAACACTTCGCCCTGGTCGAAGCGCGAATTCTTCGATACGCCACGGAAGGTCAGGGTAGCGTCGGTGCGGTCGGCGCGGTCATCGACACCGTCCAGTTGCACTTCCAGGTTATCGATGTAGGTAGATTGGAAGCCATCGCCCAGTTCAGCACGCTCACGCTTGAGGAACTCGAGCATTTGCGGGGTAACGAACTCGCTGATCTTGTCCATTTCGTTGGCGTCCCAGTGCTGCTGCAGCGACTGGAAATGGCTACGGGCTGCTGCCAGGAAGCTCTGCTCGTTGAACCAGGCCGGCGCGTTGATCACCGGGGCGGCTGCGGCAGCGGGTGCGGCTGAACCACCGAAAATCGACGGCTGCGAAGGCTGAGCGTGAGCCTCACGCTGCATCGGCGCATGGCCCGGCATGGCCATTTGTGGCTGCTGCTGGCGGCGACGCGCGGCGATGAAGCGGAACACGAGGAAGGCGATAAGCGCCACGATCAGGAAGTCCATGATCTGGAAGCCTTCGAAACCGTCGCCCATGAACATGGAAGCCAGCAGGCCACCGGCGGCGAGGCCAGCCAGTGGGCCCAACCAGCGCGAAGCACCGCTGGCGGCAGCCGGTGCACGGCCAGGTGCGGTCGGCGCGGCAGCAGGCGTGGTTGGCGTAGCCTGGCGGGTCTGGTGGATAGGCGCGGAGCCCGAGCTCTTGCCGCCGCCGAAACGCTTGGCGCTGGCGTCCAGGCTCAGCGTCAGGCCGACGCAGAGCGCCAGTGCGATGCTAAGAAAACGTTGCATAAGTGGGATATCCCCTGTGGTGGATTGCACGCGCGTCATGGTGCACAGGTTCCCGGGCACATGACCAGCGACATAATGTTTCGAGCTTTTGCCTGAATGTTACAAAGCTGGGGGCCCGACCCTTGTGGGCTTTAGATAGCCTCGAGCTTGGCATACCCCAGCATCAGCCATTTACTACCTTCGGCAAAATTCACCTGCACCCGCGCCTGAGCGCCAGAACCTTCGAAATTGAGGATTACGCCTTCGCCGAATACCGCATGCTGCACACGCTGGCCAAGGTTGAACGCGGTCTGCGGAATGCTGGCATTGGCGAACAGGTTGCTGTTGGTGGCCGTCTTGGCCCCGCCGAACGGGCGGCTGACGCTGTTGGACAGGCGTACTTCCTGAACCAGGCCTGCCGGAATTTCACGCACGAAACGCGACACCTTGTTGTAAGTCTCGCTGCCATAAAGGCGGCGTGTTTCGGCGTAGGTCATGACCAACTGGCGCATGGCGCGGGTGATGCCTACATAAGCCAGGCGTCGTTCCTCTTCCAGGCGGCCGGGTTCTTCCAGGCTCATCTTGTGCGGGAACAAGCCTTCTTCCATGCCCACCAGGAACACATAGGGGAATTCCAGGCCTTTGGCGCTGTGCAGGGTCATCAGCTGGATGCTGTCTTCATGCTCGTCAGCCTGAGTATCGCCAGCTTCGAGTGAGGCGTGGCCAAGGAAGGCCGAGAGCGGGGACAGGTCGGCGTCTTCGTCGGTGGACTCGAAGTTGCGTGCCGCACTGACCAGTTCCTCAAGGTTTTCTACCCGTGCCTGGCCCTTTTCACCTTTTTCTTCCTGGTGATAGGTGATCAGGCCGGACTGTTCGATGGTGGTCTGGGTCATGGTATGCAGCGGCATGTCCACGACCTTGGCGGCCAGCCCCTCGATCAGCTCGATAAAGGCCCCCAGGGCACTGGCAGCGCGGCCTTTCAGGGCCTTGGCGGCGAGCAGTTGGCACATGGCCTCCCACATGGACAGCTGGCTGTGGCGGGCGTGCTCGCGGATGGCTTCGACGGTTTTTTCGCCAATACCGCGCGGCGGCACGTTGATCACCCGCTCCAGAGCGGCATCGTTGCCACGCCCTTCGATCAGGCGCAGGTAAGCCATGGCATTCTTGATTTCTGCGCGCTCGAAGAAGCGCTGGCCGCCATAGATGCGGTAGGGGATGCGCTCGCGCAGCAGGGCTTCTTCCAGCACTCGCGACTGGGCGTTGGAGCGGTACAGGATGGCGATCTCGTTGCGCGCATTACCCTGCTTGACCAGGCTCTCGATGGTTTCCACGACATAGCGCGCTTCATCGTGCTCGTTGTAGGCCGCGTACAGGGTCAGTGGTTCGCCTTCGCCCATGTCGGTCCACAGTTCCTTGCCCAGGCGCCCGCTGTTGTTGGCGATCAGCGCGTTGGCCGCCTTGAGGATGCCGCCGGTGGAGCGGTAGTTCTGCTCCAGGCGGATCATTTCGGCGTCGGGGAAGTCGGCGGTGTACTGGTGAATATTTTCGATCTTGGCGCCGCGCCAGCCGTAGATCGACTGGTCGTCATCGCCTACCGCCATCAGGCTGTCGCCGCCGCGTGCCAGCAGGCGCAACCAGGCGTACTGCACGGCGTTGGTATCCTGGAACTCGTCCACCAGCACGTGGCGGAAGCGTCGCTGATAGTGTTCCAGCAGGCCCGGGTGGTCACGCCACAGGTCCAGGGCGCGAAGCAGCAGCTCGGAGAAATCGATGACACCGGCGCGCTCGCACGCCTGCTCGTAGGCCGTATAGACCTCGCGCATGGTCGCCAGGAACAGGTCGCCCCCCGCCTGGATATGCTGCGGGCGCAGGCCTTCGTCTTTCTGCCCGTTGATGAACCACTGGGCCTGGCGTGCCGGCCACTTCTGCTCGTCCAGGCCCAACTCGCGCATCACCCGCTTGATCAGGCGCTGCTGGTCGTCGCTGTCGAGGATCTGGAAGTTCTGCACCAGCCGCGCTTCCTGCCAGTGGGCCCGCAACAGGCGATGGGCCAGGCCGTGGAAGGTACCGACCCACATGCCTGCCGGGTTGATGCCCAGCAGTTGCTCGATCCGCTGGCGCATTTCTGCCGCGGCCTTGTTGGTGAACGTCACCGACAGGATCGAGTGCGGCGACGCCTGCTCGACCTGGATCAGCCAGGCGATGCGGTGTACCAGCACGCGGGTTTTACCGGAACCGGCGCCGGCAAGCACCAGTTGACGCCCGAGCGTGGCCGCTACGGCCTGGCGTTGGGCATCGTTGAGGGAATTCAGCAGGAGAGAGAGGTCGTCTGTGCGCATCGGGCCATTCTAGGGCGATGCCGGGTAAGGGGCAAATATCTACTGTATGAATATTCACCTGGCGGCATCCCGCTCATCGGCCGAGGCCAGGTCACGGCCTGCGCAAGCTGGCGGAGGCATGGTCAGTCGATGGCCTTCACGTTATGGATTTCGCACCTTCGAACTTCATCTGCTGCTGTTTCAGATTAAAGGTCGCGCCATCGCGCAGGTCATTCAGCCATGCCAGCGCCTGCCATGCCTGGCGAGCAGGCTGTTGGCTTGCTCGGGCCCGAAACTGCCAGCCGGGTAGGGGCGGGGTGCCTGGAAGTGTTCTTCACAGCCCTTGATGATTGGATCTACCCAGGCCCAGGCTGCTTCCACTTCATCGCGGCGCATGAACAGTGTCGAATCACCTTCGAGCACATCCAGCAGCAGACGCTCGTAGGCTTCCCAGCGGCGAGTCTGGCTGAACACCTGGGCCAGATTAAGGTCCAGCTCCACGGGTTCCAGGCGCATGCCCTTGCCTGGGCTCTTGGTCATCATGCGCAGGCTGATGCGTTCGTCCGGTTGCAGCTGTATCAGTAGCTGGTTGACCTGGCCGCCGCTGAACAGTTCGTGAGGCACTGGCTTGAACTGGATGACGATCTGCGAAGCGCGCCGCGCCATGCGTTTGCCGGTGCGCAGATAGAAAGGCACGCCCGCCCAGCGCCAGTTGTCGATGTGCGCCTCGATGGCCACGAAAGTCTCGGTATCGCTGTCGTTGTCGACATCCTTTTCAAAGTAGTAGGCCGGCACTTCCTGGCCGCCGATACGTCCGGCGCCATATTGGCCGCGTACTGTCTTGTCCTGTACATCCTGGCCAGTGATCGGCTTGAGGGCGCGCAGGATTTTCACCTTTTCGTCGCGTACCGCTTCGGCCTCGAACTGCGCGGGTGGCTCCATGGCCACCAGGCACAGCAGTTGCAGCAGGTGGTTCTGCAGCATGTCGCGAATAGCCCCGGCGCGGTCGTAGTAGGCACCGCGGTTTTCTACGCCCAGCGTCTCGCAAACGCTGATCTGGACATGGTCGACCTGGTTGTTGCGCCACACTGGCTCCAGCAGGGCATTGGCAAAACGCAGGGCCATCAGGTTCTGCACGGTTTCCTTGCCCAGATAGTGGTCGATGCGAAACACCTGGCTTTCCTCGAACACCGTGCCAATCGCTTCATTGATGGCAGTGGCTGATTCCAGCGAATGGCCGATCGGCTTTTCCAGCACGATGCGCGCTTCGGTGTCGGCCAGTCCGGCAATGCGCAGGTGGTTGGCAATCGGTACGAACAGGTTGGGGGCGGTGGCCAGGTAGAAGATGCGCGTCAGCCCACCGGGTTCGCCCAGGTAGCGTGCCAGGCGGCCGAAGTCGGCGCTCTGTGAAGCATCCATCGGGAAGTAGTCGACACGTGCGGAAAACCGCTGCCACACCTCTTCGTCGAAGTCACTGCGGGCAATCTGCGCCCGACAATGGCGTTCGGCGAGCTTCAGATAGTCGATGCGTGGCAGGTTGCGCCTGGCCAGTGCGATGACCCGCACGGCAGGGTTCAGACGGGCCTCGCGAAACAGGTGGTAGAGCGCCGGAAGCAATTTGTGCAGGGCCAGATCGCCGGTGCCGCCGAAGACCAGAATGTCGCAAGGAATAGTCAAACCACCACTCTCCACGTTCGTTTAACTGGGCGGGTTGGCGTCCATGTAGTATAACTACAAGAAAGCTACAACCCGGCAAGCCGATCATAACCGAGTCCAGCCTGTGAATCTGTTGCAACATATCGCCCAATCGCGCCACCTGCTGCGCAAATCGGAACTGAAAGTGGCCGACCACGTGCTGCTCGACCCGGCTGCCGTCATGCACAGCTCCATGGCCGACTTGGCGCACAGCGTGGGTATCAGTGAGCCGACCATCGTGCGTTTCTGCCGGGCCATCGGCTGCTCGGGCTTCCAGGACCTGAAGCTGAAGCTGGCGCAAAGCCTGGCTGCCGGGGCCAGCTTCGGTCAGTTCGCCATCCACGAAGATGACTCGGTCGCCGACTACAGTCTGAAGATCTTCGACACCACCCTCCACACCCTGATGGAAGTGCGCGAGCACCTTGATCCGCAGGCGCTGCAACAAGCAGTGAGCGCCATGGCCCAGGCGCAGCGGGTAGAGTTCTATGGCTTTGGCGCGTCCGGTGCGGTTGCAGCCGATGCCCAGCACAAGTTCTTCCGCCTGCTGCTCAGCGCGGCAGCGTATTCCGACCCGCACATGCAAGCGATGTCGGCGGTTACCCTGAAACCGGGTGATGTGGCGGTGTGTATTTCCCAGTCGGGCCGTTCCAAGGACCTGCTGATCACTGCCAACCTGGTGCGTGAGAGCGGCGCCAACCTGATTACCCTGTGCCCCAGCCAGACGCCGCTGGCCGAGCTGTCGACGGTCAACCTGGCGATCGACGTGCATGAGGACACCGAGATCTACACCCCTCTGACCTCGCGTATTGCCCATCTGGTGGTGATCGACGTGCTGGCCATGGGCGTTGCCATGGCGCGCGGGCCAAGCCTGGTCAACCACCTGAAGAGCGTGAAGCGCAGCTTGCGCAGCTTGCGTCTGTCGCCCAAATCGATCAAGGCTACAGACGACTGAATTCAACCTGTACTGGCCTCTTCGCGGGCTTGCCCGCTCCCACAGGTACTGTGCACCTGTATAAATCGGTGCCATTCCTGTGGGAGCGGGCAAGCCCGCGAAGAGGCCGGTACAGGCAGTGAAAATTCACGATTCTGTCACCATTCCACCGCAAAACGGTAAACCATCAAGGCCAGTCTGAAACTCCCGCATCCTATCTGGGAGACAGGCAATGGCTCGTGACTTCGACGGTACGTACCAACCCAACGCCAAGGCTCGCAAGCAGCAGGAAAAGGATCAGCGCCGTATGGAATACCGCCGCGCGATCGAGAGCTATTGCGACCAACGTCAACTGCTCCGCGACCTGGCGGACTACCCTGAGCTGCAAGCACTCACGGTATGGCAGTCGTCGGCGGCAACTTCCCCGAAAAACGTTCAACAAGCGCGCTGATCAGCGCACGTTCGCCGCGGATGAATGCCAGAAATGCCAAGGCCACCGGCGACTGTCGCTTGGCCTTGGCCTGCACCACGCACCAGCTACGGTACAGCGGCAGTTCCTCGACCGGCAATTCCTTCAGCACCCCGGTGGCCAGTTCCAGGTTGACTGCATGGCGGGTCAGCAGGGCGATCCCCAAGCCGGCGATCACGCATTCGCGTTGGGCATCGGCCGAGGCTACTTCAAGCGTTTGGGCGAAATGCACGCGCTTGTCCTTGAAGTACTCTTCGCACGCCTTGCGTGTTCCCGAACCTTGCTCGCGGATTAACAGGGTATGAGGCTCCAGGTCCTGCATGCGCAAATGCTCCAGCTTGCACAGCGGGTGCTGCGGCGGGGCCACCGCAACGATCGGGTTGTTGAGGAACGGCAGAAACTCCAGGCCCATGTCTTGCGGCACCATCGACATGATGATCAGGTCGTCGCGGTTATCGGAAAGGCGGCGGATGGCTTGGGCGCGGTTGACTACCGTCAGGGTCAGGTTGACCTCCGGGTGACGCTGCTTGAAGGCGGCGAACAGGTGTGGCACGAAGTACTTGGCACTGGACTCGATCGCCAGTTTCAACTGGCCCTGCAATGAGCCCTGCATGTCCGAAAGCTGCATGTCCAGGCTTTCCAGGCGCCCGAAGATATCGTGGCTGGCGCGCTGAAGGGCCTCGGCCGCCTCAGTCAGGTAGAGCTTCTTGCCCACGTACTCGAACAGCGGCTGGCCGATCAGCTCTTCAAGCTGGCGGATCTGTAGACTAACGGCGGGTTGCGTCAGCGCCATCTCCTCCGCAGCACGGCTGTACGAGCGCAAATCGCACACCTCATTGAAGATCTGGAGTTGACGCAATGTCATACGCATCAATGACTTACGCATTTTAATCGGCTCCTCGGCAACACCCTGTTACCCAACTATAAGCTTTTACTAATACAGCCTCTAACAAATATTGATTTTTGTTTATCGACCTACAGCGCTAGGGTGATTACGCGACTGGCCAGCAACGTCTGGTCACGCGCCGACCGGTAGAACCGGCTCGACTGTTCCTACGGCTTTGGGAAGACTCCAGTGATAAAAAAAATCCTGATCGCCAACCGAGGTGAAATCGCAGTTCGGATCGTGCGTGCTTGCGCCGAGATGGGCATTCGCTCGGTAGCGATCTTTTCCGACGCCGACCGGCATGCCTTGCACGTCAAGCGCGCTGACGAAGCCCACAGCATCGGTGCCGAGCCGCTGGCCGGTTACCTGAACCCGCGCAAGCTGGTGAACCTGGCTGTGGAAACCGGCTGTGATGCCTTGCACCCGGGCTATGGTTTCCTTTCGGAAAACGCCGAACTGGCAGAGATTTGCGCCGAGCGCGGGATCAAGTTCATTGGCCCGGCCGCCGACGTGATCCGCCGTATGGGCGACAAGACCGAAGCGCGCCGCACCATGATCGCCGCCGGTGTGCCGGTAACCCCGGGCACCGAAGGCAACGTTGCCGATATTCATGAAGCCCTGAGCGAAGGTGACCGCATCGGTTATCCGGTGATGCTCAAGGCCACCTCCGGTGGTGGCGGTCGCGGTATTCGCCGTTGCAATAGCCGTGAAGAACTGGAACAGAATTTCCCGCGGGTCATTTCCGAGGCGACCAAGGCCTTTGGTTCGGCCGAAGTGTTCCTGGAGAAGTGCATCGTCAACCCGAAGCACATCGAGGCGCAAATTCTCGGTGACAGCTTCGGCAACGTAGTGCACCTGTTCGAGCGCGACTGCTCTATCCAGCGCCGTAACCAGAAGCTCATCGAAATTGCCCCCAGCCCACAGCTCACTCCCGAACAGCGTGCCTACATCGGTGACCTGGCGGTACGTGCGGCCAAAGCGGTGAATTACGAGAACGCCGGTACCGTGGAGTTCCTGCTCGCCGATGGCGAAGTGTACTTCATGGAAATGAACACCCGGGTGCAGGTGGAACACACCATCACCGAGGAAATCACCGGGATCGACATCGTTCGTGAGCAGATCCGCATTGCCTCGGGGCTGCCACTGTCGGTCAAGCAGGAAGATATTCAGCACCGTGGCTACGCCTTGCAGTTCCGTATCAATGCTGAAGACCCGAAAAACAACTTCCTGCCCAGCTTCGGCAAGATCACCCGTTACTACGCCCCCGGCGGCCCGGGCGTGCGTACCGACACGGCGATCTACACCGGCTATACCATTCCGCCGTTCTACGACTCCATGTGCCTGAAACTGGTGGTGTGGGCGTTGACCTGGGAAGAAGCCATGGACCGCGGCCTGCGGGCCCTGGACGACATGCGCGTGCAAGGGGTGAAGACCACCGCCGCGTACTACCAGGAAATCCTGCGCAATCCGGAATTCCGTAGCGGCCAGTTCAATACCAGCTTCGTCGAAAGCCACCCTGAATTGACCAACTACTCGATCAAGCGCAAACCCGAAGAGCTGGCCCTGGCCATCGCTGCCGCCATCGCCGCCCACGCAGGCCTGTGAGGAACCCCATAATGTCCAAGAAAATTCACGTAACCGACACGATCCTGCGCGACGCCCACCAGTCCCTGCTGGCCACCCGCATGCGTACCGAAGACATGCTGCCGATCTGTGACAAGCTCGACAAGGTCGGCTACTGGTCGCTGGAAGTCTGGGGTGGTGCCACCTTCGACGCCTGCGTGCGCTTCCTCAAGGAAGACCCGTGGGAGCGCCTGCGCAAGCTGCGCGCGGCGCTGCCCAACACCCGCCTGCAAATGCTGCTTCGCGGTCAGAACCTGCTGGGCTACCGCCACTACAGCGACGACGTGGTCAAGGCCTTCGTCGCCAAGGCTGCGGTCAACGGCATCGATGTGTTCCGCATTTTCGACGCCATGAACGACGTGCGTAACCTGCGCGTGGCCATCGAAGCGGTCAAGGCCGCCGGCAAGCACGCCCAGGGCACCATCGCTTACACCACCAGCCCGGTACACACCATCGAAGCCTTCGTGAAGCAGGCCAAGCAGATGGAAGCCATGGGTTGCGACTCGGTGGCGATCAAGGACATGGCTGGCCTGCTGACCCCGTTCGCCACTGGCGAACTGGTCAAGGCGCTGAAGGCTGAACAGTCGCTGCCGGTGTTCATCCACTCCCACGATACCGCCGGCCTGGCTGCCATGTGCCAGCTCAAGGCAGTGGAAAATGGCGCCGACCACATCGACACTGCCATCTCCAGCTTCGCCTGGGGCACCAGCCATCCAGGTACCGAGTCGATGGTTGCTGCACTCAAGGGCAGCGAGTTCGACACCGGCCTGGACCTGGAGCTTCTGCAGGAAATCGGCTTGTACTTCTACGCCGTGCGCAAGAAGTACCACCAGTTCGAAAGCGAGTTCACAACGGTGGACACCCGCGTGCAGGTCAACCAGGTACCGGGCGGCATGATTTCCAACCTGGCCAACCAGCTCAAGGAGCAGGGCGCCCTCAACCGCATGAACGAAGTGCTGGCCGAGATCCCGCGTGTGCGTGAAGACCTCGGCTTCCCACCGCTGGTCACCCCGACCTCGCAGATCGTCGGCACCCAGGCGTTCTTCAACGTGCTGGCTGGTGAGCGCTACAAGACCATCACCAACGAGGTGAAGTTGTACCTGCAAGGTGGTTATGGCAAGGCACCGGGTGTGGTCAACGAGCAACTGCGTCGCCAGGCTATCGGCAGCGAAGACGTGATCGATGTGCGCCCGGCTGATCTGCTGAAGCCGGAAATGGCCAAGCTGCGTAGCGACATCGGTACCTTGGCCCGTTGCGAAGAAGACGTGCTGACCTTCGCCATGTTCCCTGACATTGGCCGCAAGTTCCTCGAAGAACGCGAAGCTGGCACGCTGACGCCTGAAGTTCTGCTGCCGATTCCGGAAGCCGGTGCCGTGGCTGCGCCCGGTGGTGAAGGCGTGCCGACCGAGTTCGTCATCGACGTTCACGGCGAAACCTACCGCGTTGACATCACCGGTGTGGGCGTGAAAGCCGAAGGCAAGCGTCACTTCTACCTGTCGATCGACGGCATGCCGGAAGAAGTGGTCTTCGAGCCACTCAACGAGTTCGTCAGCGGTGGCGGCAGCAAGCGCAAGCAAGCGACTGACCCTGGCCACGTAAGCACCACCATGCCAGGGAACATCGTTGATGTGCTGGTCAAGGAAGGTGACATGGTCAAGGCCGGCCAGGCCGTCTTGATAACCGAAGCCATGAAGATGGAAACCGAAGTGCAGGCGGCCATCGCCGGTAAGGTCGTGGCCATCCATGTGGCCAAGGGTGATCGCGTGACGCCAGGTGAGATCCTGATCGAGATCGAGGGCTGATTTAAGCCCTCATCTACAAGTGGTTAACCTCTGGGGAGCGGATGCTCCCCTTTTTTGTGCTGGATTCACTAGCCTCTGATTCAGCACACCGTTCAACCTTTACGGCACACCTCAAGGCTTTCCACCTGGCCACCCGGTTGCTGGTTCTCTTCACTCAGCCACCGCTCAAACCCGGCAGCCACCGCCGGCCATTCATCATCGGTAATCGAGTACCAAGCCGTGTCGCGGTTATGGTCCTTGACCACCAGGTGCTTGCGGAACACCCCTTCGTAGACGAAGCCGAATCGTTCTGCCGCGCGTTTGGAACGGGCATTGGCGTTATTGCACTTCCACTCCAGCCGTCGATTACCCAGCTCGAAGCCCAGCTTGCCCAGCAGGTACACCGCCTCGGTACCCTTGGGCGTGCGCTGCATGGCGGCGCCGAAGGCGATGTGGCCGATCTCGATTCGGCCGTGGTCAGGCACGATCGACATCAGGCTGAGAATGCCTTGGGCCTGGCCACTGGCGCGGTCGATGACGGTGTAGAAAAGCGGGTCGCGGCCAGCTGCGTTGCCTTCCAGCCAGCGGTCAAAGGCGGCACGTTCGGCGAACGGACCGTAGGGCAGGTAGTCCCACAGCACCGGATCGGAGGCCGGCCCCTGCAGCACCTCCCAGAGGTCTTCGCCATGGTGCCCTGGATCGAGCTTTTCCAGGCGAATAAAGCGGCCTTCAATGGGCTCAGCCTTGGGGGTTGCGGCGGGTTTCCAGTTCAATACGTCTGTCATGTTCGACCTACAAGCCTTTGCGGAATTGGATGAAACCCGAGCGCTCGGCAACCTGCTGGTACAGGCTGATGGCGGTGGCGTTGGTTTCGTGGGTCAGCCAGTGCACCTTGATGCAGTTGTCGGCCTTGGCGGTGGTGTAGACGTGCTCGATCAACTGTCGACCAATGCCCAGGCCACGTTGCGTGCTGTCCACATATAGGTCCTGCAGGTAGCAGGAATTCTCGATGCTCCAGTTGGAGCGATGGTAGATGAAGTTGACCATCCCCACCGCCTTGCCGTCGACCCAGGCCAGTGCCGAATGGGTTGGCTCGCTGGGGTCGAGCAGGCGTTGCCAGGTGCTCAGGCTGACGGCATCGGCCAGCTCGGTCTCGTAGAAGTGCAGGTAGGCCTGCCACAGGGCGTGCCAGGCTGCGTGATCTTGGGCCGTGACAGGGCGCAGGGTAAGGTTGGGCATGGGCTATTCCTTCAGAGTTGGCGCATGTGCGCCGCGAGTTGATTGTCCAGTTGATCGGGACTGGCGCTCAGGCCTTCGCGCACGCCTTCGATGTCGTGCCCGGAGCGGTTCTGGCTGAGCTTGCGCGCACCTTGCAGGCGCGCAATGGGTAGGCGAATGCCGACGATGGCGCGGAGCATGCCGTCGATGTAGTCGGCAGGGGCGTCGGTGACTTTCCATGGTTCGCTGCGACCCTGTTCGTGACGGTCGGTCAGGCGGCTAACGATAGCCAGTAGCGGCTCGGCCTCATGGATGACTTCGGCCGAGCCGTAAGCGTGCACCGCCAGGTAGTTCCAGGTCGGCACCACCTTGGGGTTATCGGCCTTGCTTGGGTAATAGCTGGGGCTGACATAGGCATCGGCGCCGGGGAATACCAGCAGCGCTTCGCCGCCTTGCTGCAGGTCTTGCCATTGGCGGTTGGCCCGGGCCAGGTGAGCATACACAGTGCCGAAATCACCCTCGGCGGTATCGACCAGCACCGGCAGGTGTGTGGCCAGAAGGCCCTGTTCGCCCTGACTGACCAGAACGGCCAGGCGGGTGTCTAGCATGTGCTGGTGCAGGCGGGTGAGGTCGTGTTCCTGGTGAGGCTTACTGTTGTACATGGCGGGATCCTTGTCGAATGGCTCCATCCTAGGCAGGCTATTGGTTCTGGGTAAGAGCCATTACTGCCTGTTTTGATAGGTCCAATACCATGAGCGAGTCCCCCCTCATACTGCCTTTCGACCCTGCCGGGATCGCCCTCGATCGCCGCCGCGGGCTTAGCCAGCAGCTATATCAGGCGTTGCGAGCGCGGGTACTGGATGGACGCCTGAGCAGTGGTACGCGGCTGCCGGCCACGCGCGACCTGGCTGCCATGTTGGCGCTTTCACGCAACAGCGTGGTGCGCGCCTACGATCAACTGTATGCCGAGGGCTTCATCGAAAGCCGCGTCGGGGATGGCACTTACGTCAGCCGACTGCCAAAACTGTCCACACAAGTATTCACAGGGTTATCCCGGGGTTTATCAACAGGTTTATCCACATTTTGCGAAGAGAGTACTGAGGATTTATCCAGCGGAAGACTTCTTAGTGAGCCTCTGCAGCGCCTGAAAAGCAACCATTTGCCACCGCCCAGAAGCGGTGCGCCGCGTGCTTTTCGTGTTGGTATTCCGGCATTCGACCTGTTCCCGTTTGACGTCTGGGCCAAGCTACAGGCGGGTTTCTGGCGCAACCCGTGCCCTGCGCAACTGGGCTATGGTGATCCGGCAGGCGAGCCGGCTTTGCGCGATCTGATTGCGGCCTACCTACGACGCTCGCGGGGCCTGAACTGCACGGCTGAACAAATTGTGATCACTAGCGGTGCGCAGCAGGCCATCAGCCTTTGTGCACAGTTACTGCTGCAACCGGGCGACGGTGTGGCTGTGGAAAACCCAGGCTATCGGGCGGCCGCTCATGCCTTCACGCTCGCGGGTGGCCGGGTGGTTGGCGTGCCTGTGGATGAAGACGGACTGGACTGCAGCCGGCTGGAACAGTTGACGAATTGCCGACTGACCTATGTCACGCCTGCGCACCAATACCCGACCGGGGTGACCATGAGCCTTGCACGTCGCCTGGCATTGCTGGCCTGGGCTGAACGCACTGACGGCTGGATCATCGAGGACGACTATGACGGTGAGTACCGCTACAGCGGTGCGCCGCTGGCCCCGCTGGCAGCGCTCGACCGGCACGGGCGAGTGTTGTATGTCGGTACCTTCGGCAAGATAGCCTTCCCGGCCTTGCGTCTGGGCTACCTGGTGCTTCCGTCGAAGCTGGTGCAGGCGTTCAGCCAGGGTAGAGCGTTGGCAGTGCGGCATTCGGAAGTCAGCAGCCAGTGCGTGATGGCCGAGTTCATGGCGCGCGGGCATTTTCAGCGGCATATCCGCCGTATGCGCAAGGCGGCGTTGAAGCGGCGCGATGTGCTCAAGGCCGGTTGGCCTGTGGATATTCCGGGCTTGGGCGCAATGCCGGAAGTGGCCGCTGGGCTGCATGTGAAGGTGGGTGTGGATAACTTTACTCGGGAACAGGAGCTGGTGGCCAAGGCCGAGGCGGTGGGGGTGGAGGTGACGCCACTGAGCAGTTTCTGGTTGACGGACAGTGAGGCGTCTGTGGATAAACGGGCAGGACTGGTGCTGGGCTTTGCGGCGGTGCCAGAGGGCGAGATAGCCGAGGCCTTGATGAAACTACGCAAAGTCTGGAGAAAATGAAGGGGGCTGCAAAGCAGCCCCCGGTTCAACATCAGGTACCGGACTTTATCCGCGTCCAGGCGCGGGTCCTGGCCCGTTCGGCATTTCGCGTCAAGGGCTTGAGCGTATAGAGTTTGGCCATCGCCTCTGCCGTCGGATACAGGTTGGGGTTGTTGCGAATCGTCGGATTCACCTTGTCGGTCGCATCCTTGTTCGGGTTCGGATACCCGACGAAGTCGCTGATCGGCGCAATCACTTCTGGCCGCAGCAGGTAGTTGATGAACGTATGCGCATCCTCCGGGTTGGCTGCGCCCTTTGGAATCGCCAGCATGTCGAACCAGATCGGCGCGCCTTCCTTGGGCAGGCGCATGTCCACCACCACGCCGTTGTTCGCCTCACGGGCGCGGTTGGCAGCCTGCGAGAAGCTGCCGCTGTAGCCCACCGCCACGCAGATGTCGCCATTGGCGATGTCTGCCATGTACTTCGAGGAGTGGAAGTAGGTGATATGCGGACGAATCTTCAGCATCAGCGCCTCGGCCTTCTTGTAGTCGGCCGGCTTGTCGCTGTTCGGCGGCAAGCCCAGGTACTGCAGGGCCACCGGTAGAATCTCCGACGGCGAGTCGAGCAGGGCTACGCCGCACTGCTTGAGCTTGGCGATGTTCTCTTCCTTGAAAATCAGGTCCCAGCTGTCCACCGGCGCGTTGTCGCCGAGTGCAGCCTTGACCTTGGCCGGGTTGAAGCCGATCAGCACGGTGCCGTACATATACGGCACGGCAAACTTGTTGCCCGGGTCATTGGCTTCGATCAGCTTCATCAGCGCCGGGTCCAGGTGTTGCCAGTTCGGCAGCTTGCTGCGATCCAGCGGCTGGAACACCCCGGCTTCGATCTGCTTGGCGAGGAACACGTTGGACGGTACTACCACGTCATAACCGGAGTTGCCGGTTAGCAGCTTGGCCTCCAGCGCCTCGTTGGTGTCGAAGATGTCGTACACCAGCTTCACGCCGCTTTCCTTCTGGAAGGCAGTCAAGGTCTGCGGGGTGATGTAATCGAACCAGTTATATACACGCAGGGTACGCTGCTCAGCTTGCGCATGCAGGGCGCCCGCGAACAGGGTGGCAGCGATGAACGGGGCGAGCAGACGCTTGAGTCGGACCATTATCGGGCTCCTGGCTGGGCGCGCTGGAAACCTTCCAGCACATTGACCGCGTTGATGCCGATTTCTTCCACAGCGTAGCCGCCTTCCATCACGAACAGGGTCGGCTTGCCGAGTTGGCCGATGCGCTTGCCCATTTCCAGGTAGTCCGGGCTGTCCAGCTTGAACTGTGAGATGGGGTCGTCCTTGAAGGTGTCCACACCCAGGGAGATGACCAGCACGTCGGCGTCATAGCTGGCGATGCGCTTGCAGGCATCCTCCAGGGCTGCGCTCCAGGCGGCCCAGTCGCTACCGGCGGGCAAGGGGTAGTTGATGTTGTAGCCCTGGCCTGCGCCTTCGCCGGTTTCATCGGCATAGCCGAGGAAGAACGGGAATTCGTCCTGCGGGTCGCCGTGGATCGAAGCGAAGAACACGTCGTCGCGGCTGTAGAAGATGTCTTGGGTGCCGTTGCCGTGGTGGTAGTCGACGTCAAGGATGGCGACCTTGCTTCGGCCTTGATCGAGGAAGGCCTGGGCGGCGATGGCGGCGTTATTCAGGTAGCAGTAGCCGCCCATCACTTCACCGGCAGCGTGGTGCCCTGGCGGACGGCACAGGGCGAACGCCGCATGGGCGCCTTGCTGAATCGCTGCCTGGGCGGTCAGGGCAACTTGTGCAGCACTATAGGCAGCCTGCCAAGTACCCGCGGTGATGGGGGCGCCGGCATCGAAGCTGTAGTAACCCAGTTCGCCATGTAGGCCGGTCGGTTTGACCTGGCGCAGTGTGCGGGCCGGCCAGGTGAAGGGCAGCAGGTCACCCTCGTGGCCCAGTGCAGCCCAGCGGGCCCAGGCGCCTTCGAAGAAATTCAGGTAGTCGGCGCTGTGGACGCGCAGTAATGGCGCACGGCCGAAGTCGGTCGGGCCCTGGATGTCGCCGAGGTTGCGTTTTTTCACCTGGTCGAGCACATGGTCGGCGCGCGAAGGCATTTCGAAACAGGGCATCAGCTTGCCATCGATCAGCTCGCAGCGGCCGTGGTGCAGGCGGTGGTCATCGGAATAGATCGTCAGCATTGTTGTTCTCCGGTGGGACTGGCGTGGGTCCATTGTCATGGGCTGATCGGCAGGGGAGAACGACGCAAACGGCCAAAAGGGGATCGATATGGCCAAGGTCTTTGGCCGTATGGGTGGTGACCTATCCCAGCCTCGTCGCGGGTAAGGCAGCGGCGGCAACGGTGAACGGCCTTTGGACATTGGCCGGCAGGCCCGGCCCTTTCGCGGGTGAACCCGCTCCTACAATGGCCACCAGGGCGTCAGAGGTTGTGACGCCCCTGTAGGAGCGGGTTTACCCGCGAAGAGGCCAGGACAGGTCAACCACGAAAATGGCTGGGCGCCACGCCGCTCCAGCGCTGGAAGGCATGCCGAAAACTGGCCGTCTCACTGAACCCCAAAGTCTCTGCAATCCGGTAGATCGGCATCTGTTCATCGGCCAGCAACTGCTTGGCCCGCTCGAACCTCAGCTCGTCCAGCAGTTGTTGATAACTGCAGCCCAGCGCCTGCAAATGCCGGCGCAGGGTGCGCGACGAGCAGTTCATCTGCCGTGCAAGCCCTTCCAGCCCGGGGGCTGCGTCCAGTTGCTGCGCCAGCAGCTGGCGAATCCGTCCCAGCCATGCCTGGCGACCGGTGAATTCAAGGTTCAGGCGCCGGCAGCGCTCGCTCATGGCTTTGTGAGTAATCGGGTCGGCCAGCGGCAGCGGCATATCCAGCCATCGCCGTTCGAAGGCAAAGGCATTGTCCTCGGCGGCGAAACCGATCGGGCATTGAAACGCTCCGGCATAGAGCCCGTGGTAGCCAGGGCGAGGGTGTTCGAAGCGGGCGCCAAGCAGCGGCAACGGTCGGCCAAGCAGGTCGTCGCAGATGACTTTCAGCGACACCAGGCAGAACTCGGCGTTGAAAGTGCTCAGCGCCGGGCTGTCCTGGTAATCGCTGGCGCTGAACCAGACACGTTGGCCGTCGTCGAGCAAGCGCAGCTTGAAGACTGTTCCCAGCAGTGCCGGATACTGCAGCGCCAGGCGTAATGCGTCACCCAAAGTGGCACTGGAGAGCAGTGCGTAACCGAGCATGCCGTAGCACGACACATGCATGCGCTGGCCCAGCTCCAGGCCAATGTCCTCGCGTCGGGCCACGGCATTGGCGCAAACCTGCAACTCCTGCTGGGTGGTGATGCGCGCATCGGCATGCCCCAGGTCTGCCGGGCCAATGCCGCTGCCGGCCAGCAGCGCTGAAGCCTCGCAACCGTCTGCCTGGAAGACGTTGAGAATCAGCGAAACTGCGTTGAGGGTGGTCAGGTGGCTGTGCAGCATGCTGGGTAATCCCGTGGGGCTGGGACGCATTATGGAGCAAGTTGTGTGCCGATATCGGGGCTGCAGGTAAACCACATACTCTGCAGGCGCGGTCTGGTGTCGCGAAGGCCCGCAAAAGCGGCCCCCAAAACCTTCAGGCAAAAAAAAGGCCCGAAGCAAGCGCTCGGGCCTTGGAAAGGTTGAGAGGTGTCTAGTCCCTCGACCTGGTGAGACTGTTTACAGCGGCCTGATTACGCCTTCAGCGGAACCAGACGTGGAGCGATCATGTTTTCCGGACGCAGGATGTCGTTGAGCATTGCGTCGTCCAGCAGCTTCTCTTCGCGCACCAGTTCCAGTACACCGCGGCCGCTTTCCAGGGCAACGCGGGCGATACGGGTGGCGTTCTCGTAGCCGATGTACGGGTTCAGTGCGGTAACCAGGCCGATCGAGTGCTCGACCAGTTCACGGCAGCGCTGTTCGTTGGCGGTGATGCCGACGATGCAGTGCTCGCGCAGCATGTCCATGGCACGTTGCAGCAGGCGGATCGAGTCGAAGATCTTGTAGGCGATCAGCGGTTCCATCACGTTCAACTGCAGCTGGCCACCTTCGGCGGCGACGGTCAGGGCCAGGTCGTTGCCCATGATGGCGAAGGCCACCTGGTTTACAGCTTCTGGAATAACCGGGTTGACCTTGCCTGGCATGATCGAGCTGCCTGGCTGACGCGCTGGCAGGTTGATCTCGTTGATGCCGGTGCGCGGGCCGCTGGACAGCAGGCGCAGGTCGTTACAGATCTTCGACAGCTTGACCGCAGTGCGCTTGAGCATGCCGGAGAACAGCACGAAGGCGCCCATGTCGGAGGTGGCTTCGATCAGGTCGGCAGCCGGTACCAGCGGATGGCCGCTGATGGTGGCCAGGCGCTGTACGGCCAAGGCCTGGTAGCCAGGGTCGGCGTTGATGCCAGTACCGATGGCGGTACCGCCCAGGTTGATTTCGGTCAGCAGTTCCGGAGCCAGCGAGCGCAGGCGCTGCAGGTCTTCGTTCATGGTGGTGGCGAAGGCTCGGAATTCCTGGCCCAGGGTCATCGGTACGGCGTCCTGCAGCTGGGTACGGCCCATCTTCAGTACGTGGTCGAATTCTTTACCCTTGGCAGCGAAGGCCTGGATCAGGCTATCAAGGCTGGCCAGCAGCGCGTCGTGACCCAGCAGCAGGCCCAGGCGAATTGCGGTCGGGTAGGCGTCGTTGGTCGACTGCGCCATGTTCACGTCGTTGTTGGGGTGCAGGTACTGGTACTCACCCTTCTGGTGGCCCATGGCCTCCAGCGCAACGTTGGCAATGACTTCGTTGGCGTTCATGTTGGTAGAAGTACCAGCGCCGCCCTGGATCATGTCAACCACGAACTGGTCGTGGTAATCGCCTTTGATCAGGCGGGCGCAGGCTGCGGAAATGGCAGCGTGCTTGGCATCGCTCAGGTGACCCAGCTCACGGTTGGCGTCGGCAGCGGCCTGCTTGACCATGGCCAGGGCCACGACCAGCTTCGGGTAATGCGACAGCGGAACACCAGAGAGGTGGAAGTTGTTGGCAGCGCGCAGGGTCTGGATGCCGTAGTAGGCATCTGCAGGAACTTCAAGGGTACCCAACAAGTCTTTTTCGACGCGGAACGATGCAGCAGAGGACATGATGTATATCATCTCGATTTTGACCCGGCACCTGCCGGAATGGCGCCAATCCTAGGCCTGAAGGTGTTTTTGCGGCCAATGCTATTGCACGCTAACCTATGCACAAACGGCATAGTGTTTCATGTGACGCCAATTGATATTCGAGCGTGTTCCATTTTGGTGCACGCCGGGAGATGTGCTTTGTGAACCTTGAAAGCAAATGGCTGGAAGACTTCAGCGCTCTGGCCGCTACCCGCAGTTTTTCCCAGGCGGCAGAGCGGCGTTTCGTTACTCAACCGGCCTTCAGCCGGCGCATTCGCAGCCTTGAGGCGGCGTTGGGCTTGCAACTGGTTAACCGCTCTCGCACACCCATCGAGCTGACCGAGGCCGGGCAGCTATTTCTCGTCACGGCGCGTACTGTTGTCGACCAGTTGAGCGAAATTCTCCGCCATTTGCATCATCTTGAAGGCGGGCAGGGCGAAGTGGTGCAGGTAGCTGCGGCACACTCCTTGGCGTCGGGCTTCTTCCCCCGTTGGGTGGCCCAGTTGCGCAACGACGGTTTGAACATCGCCACCCGCCTGGTTGCGACTAACGTCGGAGATGCCGTACACGCACTGCGCGAAGGCGGTTGCGACCTGATGCTGGCTTTCTACGACCCGGACGCGGCCTTGCAGATGGATGCCGAAATCTTCCCGTCGCTGCACATGGGCACCACTGAAATGCTGCCGGTATGCGCCGTGGATGCCGATGGCAAGCCATTGTTCGACCTGGAAGGCGAGGGCAGCGTGCCATTGCTAGCCTATACCGCCGGCGCGTTCCTCGGCCGCTCGGTCAATTTACTGCTGCGCCAGCGCAACCTGCGTTATACCACCGTCTATGAAACCGCCATGGCCGACAGCCTCAAGAGCATGGCCCTGGAAGGGATGGGCATCGCTTGGGTGCCGCGTCTGTCGATGCGTGGCGAGCTCGAACGCGGTGAGTTGGCGATCTGCGGTGGTAGCCAATGGCATGTGCCGCTGGAAATCCGCCTGTATCGCTGCGCTTTGGTGCGTAAGGCTAACGTCCGCTTGCTATGGCGCAAGCTGGAGTCGTCTGGAGCACAAGGTGAAGCGTCACGTTGAGTTGCCTTTCAGGTAATCAGTGATATTTGCACGATTCCTGCCGCTGTAGCGGTAGCAGTTGGATCGTGTCGGTACACGGGGGCGTGTACGTTTCACACACCCAGCCATTGAACTTCAGTTCGGCGTCTTCATGCGTGGCACCTGGCAGATGGCTAATTTCATGAGCTGGGCACGGTGAGCGAGCGGGCTGCGGAAGCGCTTGGCAATTGCATGCCGAGTACCAGGCCAAACGAAAGTGCGAAGAAGCATGGAGCGTTCATGTAGACGTACCAAAATGCTCGAGTAAGGATGCAGGCTTACAGCACTCGTCGACCCCGAGGCGGCGGGAAAAAGTTGTCCCACGAGACAGCTTGCCCTTTGATCCGACATGTGCTTGTAGGGGTGGGCGGCCAGCCTTTAAATACGTTACAATCCCGCGCCTTCGGCCGACCTGGTCGATTCAGAATCCGTATGACAAGCCACGCCGGCCCACCTGCGTGGCTTGTTGCTTTTAGCGCGCCAGAAGGCGCTTGCAGGAGAGGCTCGACGATGAGTGCACTGGTTGGCGTGATCATGGGCTCCAAGTCCGATTGGTCCACCCTTAGCCACACCGCCGAAATGCTGGAAAAACTCGGCATTCCCTACGAAGTGAAGGTGGTCTCCGCCCACCGCACCCCGGATCTGCTGTTCCAGTATGCCGAGGAGGCTGAGGGCCGTGGCATCGAGGTGATCATCGCCGGTGCCGGTGGCGCAGCCCACCTGCCAGGCATGTGCGCCGCCAAGACCCACCTGCCGGTGCTGGGCGTGCCGGTGCAGTCGTCGATGCTGTCGGGCGTCGATTCGCTGCTGTCGATCGTGCAGATGCCAGCCGGCGTGCCGGTTGCCACCCTGGCCATCGGCCGTGCCGGTGCGGTCAACGCTGCCTTGTTGTCGGCCAGCATCCTGGGCGCCAAGTACCCGCAGTACCACGCGGCGTTGAAGCAGTTCCGCACGGAACAGACCGACACCGTGCTGGACAACCCAGACCCGCGCCAGGCTTGAGGCTCAACCCATGAAGATCGGTGTAATCGGTGGCGGCCAGCTCGGCCGCATGCTGGCCTTGGCGGGTACCCCGCTGGGCATGAACTTCGCCTTCCTCGACCCGGCCCCGGACGCCTGCGCTGCCCCCTTGGGCGAGCACCTGCGTGCCGACTACGGCGACCAGGATCACCTGCGCCAGCTGGCCGACGAAGTCGACCTGGTCACCTTCGAGTTCGAAAGCGTCCCGGCCGAGACCGTGGCCTTCCTCTCGCAGTTCGTGCCGGTGTACCCCAGCGCCGAATCGCTGCGCATCGCCCGTGACCGCCTGTTCGAAAAGAGCATGTTCCGCGACCTGGGCATTCCCACCCCGGCCTTTGCCGACATCCTCTCGCAGGCAGATCTGGACGCCGCAGTGGCCAGCATCGGCCTGCCGGCCGTGCTGAAAACCCGCACCCTGGGTTACGACGGCAAGGGCCAGAAGGTGCTGCGCACGCCAGAAGACGTGGTTGGTACGTTCGCCGAGCTGGGCAGCGTGCCATGCCTGCTGGAAGGCTTCGTGCCGTTCACCGGCGAAGTGTCGCTGGTGGCCGTGCGTGGCCGCGATGGCGAAACCCGCTTCTATCCGCTGGTGCACAACACCCACGAGAGCGGCATCCTGCGCTTGTCGGTAGCCAGCCAGGCACACCCGCTGCAGGCTTTGGCCGAAGATTACGTCGGCCGCGTGTTGCAGAAGCTGGATTACGTTGGCGTGATGGCCTTCGAGTTCTTCGAGGTTGACGGTGGCCTTAAGGCCAACGAAATCGCCCCGCGCGTGCACAACTCCGGGCACTGGACTATCGAAGGCGCCGAGTGCAGCCAGTTCGAGAACCATCTGCGTGCCGTTGCCGGCCTGCCACTTGGCTCGACCGCCAAGGTGGGTGAGAGCGCGATGCTCAACTTCATCGGTGAAGTGCCGGCCGTGGACAAGGTTGTCGCCATCGGGGACTGCCACCTGCACCACTACGGCAAAGCCTTCAAGGTTGGCCGCAAGGTAGGGCACGCCACCCTGCGCTGCGCTGACATGGCTACCCTCGAGCGCAAGATTGCTGAAGTAGAGGCGCTGATCAGCAACTGATCGGGCTTCGAATCGAACTTCTGCAAGCGGCATGCCCTCTGAATATGGCAACAAGTCGAAGCCCGTCTAGGCTTTGGCTTGTTCCAACTTCACTGCAGAGGGATTGCCATGGGTATCATTGGAACCATCTTCATCGGCCTCATCGTCGGCCTGCTGGCCCGCTTCATCAAGCCGGGCGATGACAGCATGGGCTGGATCATGACCATCCTGCTGGGTATTGCCGGCTCCTTGGTGGCTACCTATGGCGGCCAGGCGCTGGGTATATACCAGGCTGGGCAAGCGGCGGGCTTCCTTGGCGCGCTGGTCGGTGCCGTGGTGCTGCTGGTGATCTACGGATTCATCAAGAAGCGCTGATTACTGGTTAGAATGCTCGGCAATTCATTCGAGTTGCCGAGCATTTTCATGCGTGCCTTTTTCCTCATCCCCTTGCTGTTGGCCAGTACCCTGGCCCATGCCGAACTGCCCGAAACCGACTGGCTGGAGCTGATGCCCAAGTCGGACCAGAAGGCACTCGAACAAATGCCTGAAATCGACCACAACTCGCCGGAAGCCATGGGCACCTTTACCGACAAGGGCGGCCTCAAGCAGGGCAAGGGTTTGCCGGCGGTGATGTACTCGACCAAGACCGTGGCGGCCATGAACAACAGGGATATCCGCCTGGGCGGGTACCCGGTACCGCTGGAAAGCGATGCCAAGGGGAACAGCACGCTGTTCTTCCTGGTGCCGTACCCAGGCGCGTGCATCCATGTGCCACCACCGCCGCCGAACCAGCTGGTGCTGGTGCGCTACCCGAAAGGGTTGAAGATCGATGACATCTACACACCGCTGTGGGTCAGCGGCAAGCTGAAGGTGGAAAAGGTCAGCAATGACCTGGCCGATGCGGCCTATGCACTGGATGCGGGGAAGGTGAGGGTGGTGGAGGATGCTGATCTCTGAACGGCTGTGCCGGCCTCTTCGCGGGTAAACCCGCTCCTACGGAACCTCCACAGGCCTTGCATGCCGCGGGGTATCTGTAGGAGCGGGTTTACCCGCGAAGAGGCCGGCACAGGCACTGTAAAACTCAGATCATTTCGCTGACAATCCTGACCCCCAGCGAACTGCTGCGCCCAGGCTCCAACTCCACCAGGTCATCCCACACATTGGCCGTCTCGATGCACAACATCCGCTGCCAGCCATCGTCAGCCATGTCTGCCAGCTCCTTGGCCCGCTCGGTCCAAGGGTTCCAGATCACCGCCGAGCGCGAGCCGCTGCTGGTCAAGGTAATCCGCCGATTCCAATGCGGGTCGACGATGCTCAGGGTCTGCGGGGTGTTCAGGTAGATCCGGTCAGTTTCCCCGGCAAACATCAGGGCCCCTTGCTGCTGGCGCTGTTCCCAGTCCGCCAGGGTCTCGATGTAACCCAGCCCGTCGACACCCTCGACTCGTGCCTGGCGCACATCGCTCACTGCGAAGTAGCTATGCAGGGCTTGGCTGATGGTCACGGGGGTATTGCCCATGTTGCGGCTGGTCAGGCTCAGTTTCAGGTCTGCGCCCATCTCCACCACCAGTTTCAGCTCGACATCATGGGGCCAACCGGGCAGGTCGCCCTGTGCTTCAGGCAGTTCGAACTCGATCCGCAGGGTCTCCCCCACGTCCTCGATACCCAGCAATTGCCAGTCACGCGTGCGCGCAAGCCCGTGGGCAGGCGCCTGTGCTCCGTGGTACATGGCCTGGACGGCCTGAGGGTTACGCTGCAGGTTGCCAAACCATGGCCAGCACACCGGTACCCCGGCGCGTACCGACTTGCCCTGGCGGAAGAGGGCCTGGTCGCTCAGCCACAGCAGTGGCGGTTCGCCTACCTGCTGGTAGCTGAGGACCTGTGCGCCTTGCTGGGCGATCAGGAGTTCGGCGCGGTCACTGCTGATACGCCAGCAGTTGAGTTCGCCATGTTGCTCGGTTACGACCTGAAAGGTAGCCATTGCGTTCTTCTCATTGATTGCCAGTGGGCCTTGGACCCGGGCAGATGCAATGAGTTTACCGCCAGCGTGGCTCAGCGACGAGGCACCGAGCGGGTACGACCACTGCCGTCGATGGCGACGAAGACGAATACCGCTTCGGTGACCTTGCGCCATTCGCTGGACAGCGGGTCGTCGCTCCACACCTCGACCATCATCTGGATCGAGCTGCGGCCGATCTCCAGGGTCTGGGTATAGAAAGACAGCTGTGCGCCGACCGCGACGGGCACCAGGAAGGCCATGCGGTCGATGGCTACGGTGGCTACGCGGCCGCCGGCGACACGGCTGGCCATGGCCGTGCCTGCCAGGTCCATCTGGGCAACCAGCCAACCGCCGAAGATATCGCCGAAACCGTTGGTTTCTCGCGGCAGTGCGGTGATCTGCAAGGCCAGGTCGCCTTGCGGGATTGGATCTTCTTGTTCGAGCTCAATCATGCGATGGGGCCTCTGACCCGTGACGCTTTTCGTTGGTGTGGCGCAAAGGCCGGGTAAACGATTCAGCTTGAAACATACTACGCCGATTTCGTTTCACTGGGCGGCCGTAGGGAAACTCTGCGAAACCGCCCGACAATAGTGACCGGCGTTTTCGCACAACATCCCACGTCAGGAGCAACATAATCCTACGAACTGCCAGTATATAGGGCATAACGGCCAGCGACGACCGCGCATTCATGAATATCTGTGTGGATTTTGTATCGCTTTCGGCGTAGCTCGGCAATTTGCTATCTTCGCCTGTCTCCAATCCAGAAGCCGCGCGCCAAGCGGCCTGCATGCCCTACAAAGAGAACAACGAGCGATGACTTCCGTGCCGAGCAGTATCGAGCAGCCCTCGCGGCCGCTGACCCGCAGCGACTACAAGACCCTCTCACTGTCCGCCCTGGGCGGCGCGCTGGAGTTCTACGATTTCATCATCTTCGTGTTCTTCGCCACGGTGGTGGGCAAGTTGTTCTTCCCGGCCGACATGCCCGAGTGGCTGCGGCTGATGCAAACATTCGGCATCTTCGCCGCCGGCTACCTGGCGCGGCCGCTGGGCGGCATCATCATGGCTCACTTCGGCGACTTGCTCGGGCGCAAGAAGATGTTCACCCTGAGCATCTTCATGATGGCCCTGCCGACCCTGATCATGGGCCTGCTGCCGACGTATGCGCAGATCGGCATGTGGGCACCGATCCTGCTGTTGCTGATGCGCGTGATCCAGGGCGCGGCAATCGGCGGCGAAGTACCGGGCGCATGGGTGTTCGTCTCTGAACACGTGCCGGCTCGCAACACCGGCTACGCCTGCGGCACCCTGACCGCCGGCCTGACCGCCGGCATTCTGCTGGGCTCGCTGGTAGCGACCTTGATCAACAGCGTGTACAGCGCGGAAGAGGTGGCTGACTACGCCTGGCGTATCCCGTTCCTGCTTGGCGGTGTGTTCGGCCTGTTCTCGGTTTATCTGCGCCGTTGGCTGCACGAAACCCCGGTGTTCGCCGAAATGCAGCAACGCAAGGCACTGGCGGAGGAGTTGCCACTGCGCGCCGTGCTGCGTGACCATCGTGGTCCGATCATCCTGTCGATGCTGCTGACCTGGATGCTTTCGGCCGGCATCGTGGTGGTCATCCTGATGACCCCGGCGCTGCTGCAGAGCATCTACCACATCAGCCCGACCGACTCGCTCAAGGCCAACAGCCTGGCCATCGTGTTGCTCAGCTTCGGCTGTATTGGTGCCGGCAGCCTGGCTGACCGGTATGGGGCGGGTCGGGTGTTCGTGATCGGCAGCCTGCTTTTGCTGGCCAGTTCCTGGGTCTTCTACCACAGCCTGCCGACCCGGCCCGAGTTGCTGTTCCCCCTGTATGCCGTGACCGGCCTGTGCGTGGGCGTGATTGGCGCAGTGCCTTATGTCATGGTCAAGGCGTTCCCGGCGGTGGTGCGTTTCAGCGGGCTGTCGTTCTCGTACAACGTGGCCTACGCCATCTTTGGCGGGCTGACGCCGATGGTGGTGACCGCGCTGCTGAAGGTGAGCCCGATGGCGCCTGCCTACTACGTGGCAGGCCTGTGCGCCGTTGGTCTGGCCGTGGGCCTGTACCTGCTCGCCAACAAGCGCTGATCTGCGCTACGGCTACTGGCCTCTTCGCGGCTAAAGCCGCTCCTACAGGGTTTTGCACAAGCCTCAAGGCCGACACCAAACCTGTAGGAGCGGCTTTAGCCGCGAAGTGGCCAGACCTGCTTCCAGTGATGGCCTTTCATCCAATTGTCATAATGAAGTCATATCGTATTCATGCGGCCTGCCGATACTTGGGCCCGTTCCATCCAACACCCCAATATTCCTGCTAGGAGCAAGGCATGAAACTGAAGCGTTTGATGGCGGCCCTTACCTTTGCCGCCGCTGGCGTTGCAACCGCCAACGCGGTAGCCGCTGTCGATCCTGCGATCCCGACCTACACCAAGACCACTGGTGTATCGGGCAACCTCTCCAGCGTCGGTTCCGACACCCTCGCGAACCTCATGACTCTGTGGGCCGAGGCCTACAAGAAGGAATATCCGAACGTAAACATCCAGATCCAGGCTGCCGGCTCCTCTACCGCGCCACCCGCGCTGACCGAAGGCACCGCCAACCTCGGCCCGATGAGCCGCAAGATGAAGGACGTCGAGCTGCAAGCCTTCGAGCAGAAGTACGGCTACAAGCCGACCGCCATCCCGGTTGCCGTCGACGCCCTGGCCGTGTTCGTGCACAAGGACAACCCAATCAAGGGCCTGACCATGGCTCAGGTCGACGCCATCTTCTCCTCCACTCGCCTGTGCGGTGGCAAGGCCGACATCAAGACCTGGGGCGACGTCGGTGTGACCGGTGACCTGGCCAACAAGCCAATTCAGTTGTTCGGCCGCAACTCGGTATCCGGCACCTACGGCTACTTCAAGGAAGAAGCCCTGTGCAAAGGCGACTTCAAGCCTAACGTCAACGAACAGCCTGGCTCGGCTTCGGTCGTGCAGTCGATCAGCTCCTCGCTGAACGGCATCGGCTACTCGGGTATTGGCTACAAGACCGCCAGCGTCAAGACCGTAGCCCTGGCCAAGAAAGAAGGCGGCGAGTTTGTTGAAGACAACGAAGCCAACGCCCTGAACGGCACCTACCCGCTGTCGCGCTTCCTGTACGTCTACGTAAACAAGGCGCCGAACAAGCCTCTGGCCCCGCTGGAAGCCGAGTTCGTCAAGCTGGTGCTGTCGCAAGCGGGCCAGCAGGTGGTGGTGAAGGACGGCTACATCCCGCTGCCGGCAAAAGTCGTCGACAAGACCCTGGCTGACCTGGGCCTGTCGCACACCGGTAACGTTGCAAAGAAGTAAGTAATTAAGAAGAGGCCGGTGCCACTGCCCGGCCTCTTCCACGCATTTTCAGTCCGAAGCCAGGCTCCCTGTGCGGCGGGCTTTCGCGCGTCACCACTTTGTAATGCTTTTGTCACACGGGACCGCTAGGGTGTGCGCATGAATGATCTGGCCAATTCCAACATGACCCAAAACTCCCAGCCCGTGCGCATTGATTTCAATACGCCCGAGTTGCAACGCAAGCGGCGCATGCGCGCGCTCAAGGACCGCCTGACCCGCTGGTACGTACTGGTAGGCGGGCTTGCCGTATTGGCGGCCATCACGCTGATCTTCTTCTACCTGGCTTATGTGGTGTTGCCACTGTTCCAGGGCGCCGAGCTGACCAGCAAGAAGGCCCTGGAGCCGACATGGCTGCAGCAGGATGCCGGTAAGCCACTGATGATCGCGCTTGAAGAGCAGAATCAGGTGGGGATGCGTGTTTCGGACAAGGGCCAGGCACTGTTCTTCGATACCAAGACCGGTAACGAACTCAAGCGTGTCGATCTGGCAGTGCCGGCGGACACCCAGGTTACTTCCATCAGTACTGACCAGCCGGGCAGCGCGCTGGTGGTACTGGGCTTGTCCAATGGTCAGGCCCTGGTGTTCCACCACACCTACAAGATCACCTACCCGGACAACAAGAAAACCATCACCCCTGGCATCGATTACCCGTACGGCGAGCAATCGTTCGTGCTCGACGAGCAGGGGCGTGCGCTGGACCATGTCAGCGTCAACGTCAATGGGGACACCCTGCTGCTGGCCGGCTCTACTGGTGCTCAGCTGCAGGTGGTCGAACTGACCCGCACGGAAAACATGATGACCGAAGAGGTCACCACCGAGCAGAACCGCATCGACCTGCCGCAAATGACCGAAACGGTGAAGAATATCTTCATCGACCCACGCCAGCACTGGCTGTATGTGATCAACGGTCGCGCCACGGCCGATGTGTTCAGCCTGCGCGACAAGAGCCTCAACGGCCGTTATAAGCTGTCTGAAAGCGCTGACACCGAAATTACCGCCACCGCCCAGCTGGTTGGTGGCATTTCGCTGATCATCGGTGACTCCAAGGGGGGGCTGGCCCAATGGTTCATGGCCCGTGACCCGGATGGCGAATCGCGCTTCAAGCAGATCCGTACCTTCCAGATGGGCAAGGCGCCAATCGTGCAGATCGACGCCGAAGAGCGCCGCAAGGGCTTCATCGCCCTGGACGCCGAAGGCAAACTGGGCGTGTTCCACAGCACTGCACACCGAACCCTGCTGGTTGAGCCGGCTGCCGAAGGCCCTGGCACGCTGGCCCTGTCGCCACGCGCCAACCGCATCATCATCGAAGAAGGCGGCAAGCTGTTGCCGTTGAGCCTGCGTAACCCGCACCCGGAAGTTTCGTTCAGCGCGCTGTGGGGCAAGGTGTGGTACGAGAACT
Organism: Pseudomonas sp. yb_5; assembly: GCF_043103865.1. Classification (NCBI taxonomy): domain Bacteria; kingdom Pseudomonadati; phylum Pseudomonadota; class Gammaproteobacteria; order Pseudomonadales; family Pseudomonadaceae; genus Pseudomonas; species Pseudomonas sp. yb_5. The sequence continues at coordinate 90,372 of NZ_JBICKE010000084.1, read as the reverse complement.
ATGACGAGCCGAAATACGTCTGGCAATCGACCGCTTCGAACACTGACTTCGAGCCCAAACTGAGCCTGTCGCCGCTGACCTTCGGTACCTTGAAGGCCGCGTTCTACGCCATGATCCTGGCTGCCCCGCTGGCCATTGCCGCAGCCATCTATACCGCCTACTTCATGGCCCCGCGCATGCGCCGCAAGGTCAAGCCAGTGATCGAGTTGATGGAAGCGATGCCGACGGTGATCCTTGGCTTCTTCGCCGGCCTGTTTTTGGCCCCGTACCTGGAAGGCCACCTGCCCGGTGTGTTCAGCCTGTTCCTGCTGATGCCGATCGGTATCCTGCTGGCCGGCTTTTTCTGGAGCCGACTGCCGGAGTCGATCCGCCTGCGTGTACCGGATGGTTGGGAAGCGGCGATCCTGATTCCGGTCATCCTGTTCACCGGCTGGTTCGCCCTGACCATGAGCCCGCATCTGGAAAGCTGGTTCTTCGGCGGCGACATGCGCCTGTGGATCACCAACGACTTGGGTATCACCTACGACCAGCGCAACGCCCTTGTAGTCGGTATCGCCATGGGCTTCGCGGTCATCCCGAACATCTACTCGATTGCCGAAGACGCCGTGTTCAGTGTGCCGCGCAGTCTGACCCTGGGCTCGCTGGCACTGGGCGCGACGCCTTGGCAGACGCTGACCCGCGTGGTCATCCTCACTGCCAGCCCGGGCATCTTCTCGGCGTTGATGATCGGCATGGGCCGTGCGGTAGGCGAGACCATGATCGTGCTGATGGCGACCGGCAACACACCGGTGATGGAGATGAACCTGTTCGAGGGCATGCGCACCCTGGCCGCCAACGTGGCTGTGGAAATGCCGGAATCGGAAGTCGGTGGCAGCCACTATCGCGTGCTGTTCCTGGCCGCCCTGGTGCTGCTGATGTTCACCTTCGTCATGAACACCTTGGCCGAGCTGATTCGCCAGCGTCTGCGCAAGAAATACTCGTCGCTTTGATAGAAAGGTAGCGATCCGTGAAAAAGGATTCCCTCAAAGGCTGGTTCAAGAGCGGCGCCCCAGGCGTCTGGATGAGCGGCGGTGCGGTGGCCATGGCCGTGATCATGACCGTCGGCCTGCTGGCGGTGATCGCCGTGCGTGGCCTGGGCCACTTCTGGCCAGCCGATCTTGTCCAGGCCACCTACAAGGTGCCGGGTCAGGCCGATCACGTCGTCATTGGTGAAGTGGTGCAGAAGGAGGAAGTACCCCGAGCTCGTCTGAAGGGGGCTGGCCTGCCGGTGCCTGACCAGGGGCCGGAGTTCATGACCCGAGAGCTGATCAAGGTGGGTAACCGCGACCTCAATGGTAGCGACTTCACCTGGGTGGTCGGCGACTGGCTGGTCGATGAGCAACACCCAGCCGACCTGATTGCCGTGGAACGCCGTGAGTGGGGCAATTTTTACGGCTACCTGGTCAGCGTCAAGGAAGAAGGCCGCGTAGTCGCTGAGGGGCCTGCCGCCTGGAACGAACTGCAGGCCCGTCTCAAACGCGCCAACCAGCTCAACAACGAGCTGCAAAGCCTCGAGAAGAAGGATATCGGGGCCATCAACCATGGCCTCGAGCGCCTGCGTTTGCAGGCGCGCAAGCTGGAGCTGGACGGCAAGCTGGACGCCGCCGCGCAAGCCGACATGGACGCCGACCGTGCCGAACTGAACAGCCGCTACAAGGCTATCGAAGACCGCCTGACTGGCCTGCACCAGGCCTTTGCCCGTGACAGCCTGGTGGCCCGCGATGCCAATGGCCGTGAAGTGGAAATCAACCTGAGCAAGGTGGTGCATGCCATTCAGCCGAACGGCATGTCGGCGCTCACCAAGTTGGGTACTTATTTCGGCAAGGTCTGGGAGTTCCTCAGCGACGACCCGCGTGAAGCCAACACCGAGGGCGGTATCTTCCCTGCCATCTTCGGTACTGTGATGATGACCTTGATCATGGCCGTGATCGTCACCCCGTTCGGCGTGCTGGCTGCCGTTTACCTGCGTGAATACGCCAGGCAGGGTCCGGTCACCCGGCTTATCCGCATTGCGGTGAACAACCTGGCCGGTGTTCCTGCGATCGTCTACGGTGTGTTCGGTCTGGGCTTCTTCGTCTACGTACTGGGTGGTTCGATCGACCGCCTGTTCTTCCCGGAAGCACTGCCGGCGCCGACGCTGGGTACTCCGGGGCTGCTGTGGGCATCGCTGACCCTGGCATTGCTGGCGGTGCCGGTGGTGATCGTGGCCACCGAAGAAGGCCTGGCGCGTATCCCGCGCACCGTGCGTGAAGGCTCGTTGGCGTTGGGTGCAACCAAGGCCGAGACCCTGTGGAAAATCGTCCTGCCCATGGCCAGTCCGGCCATGATGACCGGCATGATCCTTGCCGTGGCCCGTGCCGCCGGCGAAGTGGCGCCGCTGATGCTGGTGGGTGTGGTGAAGCTGGCGCCATCGCTGCCGGTGGATGGTAACTACCCGTATCTGCATCTGGACCAGAAGATCATGCACCTGGGCTTCCACATCTATGACGTCGGCTTCCAGAGCCCGAACGTCGAAGCCGCTCGGCCGCTGGTATACGCCACTGCGCTGCTGCTGGTGCTGGTAATCGCGACCCTCAACCTCTCTGCCGTGTGGATCCGCAACCACCTGCGCGAGAAGTACAAGGCGCTGGACAGCTGACCCTGATAGCAAGCGTGCCGCCCGTAAGCCGGGCGGGCCTTTGAAACGAATTGATAGCGTATGGAGTTGACCATGCAGCAAGATTCCCACACCCATGGCATCGACATGTCTGCCTTGGGCCGCAACAAGCAGAGCCTGCGCCTGGCTGAAGAAACCGTGGCCATCGAAGTGCCGGGCCTGAGCCTGTTCTATGGCGACAAGCAAGCGCTGTTCGACGTACAGATGAACATCCCAAAGCAGCGTGTGACCGCCTTCATCGGCCCGTCCGGCTGCGGCAAGTCGACCCTGCTGCGTACCTTCAACCGGATGAACGATCTGGTTGACGGTTGCCGTGTGGAAGGTGCCATCAACCTGTACGGCAACAATATTTACCGCAAAGGCGAAGACGTTGCCGAACTGCGCCGGCGTGTGGGCATGGTGTTCCAGAAGCCGAACCCGTTCCCCAAGACCATCTACGAGAACGTGGTCTACGGCCTGCGCATCCAGGGCATCAACAAGAAGCGCGTGCTCGATGAAGCCGTCGAGTGGGCGTTGAAGGGCGCCGCCTTGTGGGACGAGGTCAAGGATCGCCTGCACGAGTCGGCGCTGGGCCTGTCCGGTGGCCAGCAGCAGCGTCTGGTCATCGCCCGTACCATTGCCGTGGAGCCGGAGGTGTTGCTGCTTGACGAGCCGTGCTCGGCGCTGGACCCGATCTCGACCTTGAAGGTCGAAGAACTGATCTACGAATTGAAATCCAAGTACACCATCGTCATCGTGACCCACAACATGCAGCAGGCGGCGCGTGTTTCGGACTACACCGCGTTCATGTACATGGGCAAGCTGGTCGAATTCGGGGATACCGATACCCTGTTCACCAACCCGGCGAAGAAGCAGACCGAAGACTACATCACCGGTCGCTACGGCTAAGCGCCGCTCGCGAAACAGGCACCTCGGTGTCTGGCACCGGGGTTGCCGGTGTTCGCGGGTGAACCCGCTCCTACAGGGCCGCGCTACCAAAGGACAAAAAGATGATCAACAAAGATAGCCTTACCCATCACATTTCCCAGCAGTTCAACGCCGAGCTCGAAGAGGTGCGTAGCCACCTGCTGGCCATGGGCGGGCTGGTGGAAAAGCAGGTCAACGACGCGGTTACCGCGCTGATCGAAGCCGACTCTGGTCTGGCCCAGCAGGTGCGCGAAGTCGATGAGCAGATCAACCAGATGGAGCGCAACATCGACGAGGAGTGCTTGCGCATCCTCGCTCGCCGACAGCCGGCGGCCTCCGACCTGCGCCTGATCATCAGCATTTCCAAGTCGGTGATCGACCTGGAACGCATCGGTGACGAGTCGACCAAGATCGCCCGCCGCGCCATCCAGCTGTGCGAAGAGGGCGAGTCGCCGCGAGGTTATGTCGAGGTGCGCCACATCGGCGACCAGGTGCGCAACATGGTCCGTGATGCGCTGGACGCCTTTGCCCGCTTCGACGCCGACCTGGCGCTGTCGGTGGCCCAGTACGACAAGACCATCGACCGCGAGTACAAGACCGCGCTGCGTGAGCTGGTGACCTACATGATGGAAGACCCGCGCTCTATCTCGCGGGTGCTGAGCGTGATCTGGGTGCTGCGTTCACTGGAGCGTATTGGCGACCATGCGCGCAACATCTCCGAACTGGTGATCTACCTGGTGCGCGGCACCGATGTGCGCCACATGGGGCTCAAGCGCATGACGGCAGAGGTGCAGGGCACTGCTGTCGCCAACGGCGAAAAGGCTAATGTTCCGGGCGAATCTGACGATAAGTAAGGTTGCTCCCGAGCATCGACGCCCGGCCTTGGCCGGGCGTTTTCGTTTGCGGTCGAGAGCCGGCAGGCACCCGCGAACGATGTGAAGAGGTCCCGGCGTGACCAGGTTGTAGCAAGTGGCCATCATTGGCAGTAGGCTAGACGGGATTCGTAAGGAGTATCGATGAGTAAAGTGAATGTGCTGGTCGTGGATGACGCCCCGTTTATCCGTGATCTGGTCCGCAAGTGTCTGCGCAATGCCTTCCCGGGTATGGCCATCGACGACGCGGTCAACGGTCGCAAGGCCATGGCCATGCTCGGCAAGGAAGCGTTCGACCTGGTCCTGTGCGACTGGGAAATGCCGGAAATGTCAGGCCTGGAACTGCTTACCTGGTGCCGTCAGCAGCCTGCACTGAAAAATCTGCAGTTCATCATGGTGACCAGCCGTGGTGACAAGGAAAACGTCATTCAGGCGATCCAGGCGGGCGTTTCCGATTTTGTAGGCAAGCCGTTCACCAACGAGCAACTGCTGACCAAGGTAAAGAAAGCCCTGACCAAGATCGGCAAGCTCGACAGCCTGATGGCCATCGGCCCGGCACGAGCCAATTCGGCGTTTGCCAACGATTCGTTGAACGCGCTGACTGCGGGCAAGCCGGAAGCGGTCAAGGTTGCGGCGCCAGCGCCGGCGTCGGCCAAGCCTTTGGTCGCGGCTCCTGCACCTGCTGCCCCCGCGCCGAGCGGTCGTGGCCAGGGCCAGCTGCGCCTGGCCAGTGGTACGCAGCCATGTGTGATCAAGGCGTTGAGCCTGAAAGAGGCACTGCTGGTGGTACGCCGCAGCGAAGCGCTGCCACAGGTGCTGGAAGGTGCGGTGCTGGACCTGGAGCAGGGCGAAAGTGCCGAAGTCGCTCGCCTGAACGGCTACCTGCATGCTGTCGCGGCGCTGGAGCCAAAACCAGACAGTGACTGGTTGCAGTTGACGTTCAAGTTTGTCGACCAGGATGCCCAGAAGCTCGACTACCTTTCTCGGTTGATCGCCCGCGGCACTGCGCAGAAGCACTTCACACCTGGTGGCTGACCCCGGCCCCGCGCCATGCTTTTGGCAGGAGCAGCACAAGGTGCTCCTGGCAAAAGCTCGCGTCGCCCATCCGACCAGCTGCAATACCGACCGTAAAACCCGCTGCTAGGCTTCGACAGATCATAACTGTCAAAAAGCCACTATCATGCCCGCCCGCCTGCTGCTGTTCTGTGCATTGCTCATGGCCTCAGCGTCGAGCCAGGGCGTGACGCTCTACAAGATCACCGACGATTCCGGTGTCATCTCCTATTCCGACCGGCCTGGCCCCGGCGCCAAGCCCTTGGTGCTGCGCGAGCCCATGGTCGAAACGCTCGAAGGCCAAGTGCGGCTGAATGCGAAAACCTTCGACGGTGGCGTGAGCTTTTCCGCACGTAACGAGCTGCATGTGCCGGTAGAGGTAGAGTTGCGGCTGGACAACCTGGTCAACGCACAAGGCGGCGATGCCCCGCGTATCGTGCGCCGGCTGCTGCCGCCGCGCAGCACGCAGATGCTCAGTGTGCTCAGGGGGCGGCCCGGGCTGCTGCTGAACTACCGTTCGACCCTGCTGCAGGCCATGGGTGACCCGGGCAAACGGCCCCAGGGCTTCCGCTATGCGTTCCCGTGGATTGGCGGGCCGTTCCGTGTCACTCAGGGCCCCAATGGTCGCGTCAGTCATTTTGGACCCAAAGGGCGCTACGCCATGGATATCGCCATGCCCGAAGGCACCACCATCATCGCGGCGCGGGAAGGGGTGGTGGTGAAGACGGAGAACAGCCAGAGCGGGCGCGGCCCCAACCCCTCGGGTAACTTTGTCAGGATTTTGCACCCCGATGGCACCATGGGCGTATACCTTCACCTGATGCGCGGTTCGGTGGTGGTGGCGGAGGGGCAACGGGTACGGCAGGGCCAGATGCTGGCCAAGTCGGGCAATACCGGCAACAGCACTGGGCCGCACCTGCATTTTGTGGTGCAGCGCAATGTGGGGTTGGCGCTGGAGTCGATACCTTACCGCTTCGACAGGCCGATCAGCGGGATGCCGGATTTCACTGCCGGCAACCCCTGAGCGATTTGGCCATCAATCCAGCTTCAGCACCTTGGCCAGTACGATCTTGGGCCCTTTCATCTTCTTGATGATGATGCGCAGCCCTTCGACCTCCAGCGACTCCTCTTCTTCAGGCACGCGCTTGAGCGTTTCGTAAATCAGCCCGGCCAAGGTTTCTGCCTCGATGTGGTCAAGGTCGATACCCAGCAAGCGCTCGACCTTGAACAGGGGGGTGTCGCCGCGCACCAGCAGCTTGCCCGGCTGGTAGGCGAGAATGCCACGCTCGGTCTTGCGGTGTTCGTCCTGGATGTCGCCTACCAGCACTTCCAGCACGTCTTCCATGGTCAGGTAGCCGATCACCTTGCCATCGGCTTCCTCGACCAGCACGAAGTGCGCTCCGCCCTTACGGAACTGCTCCAGCAACTGGGCCAGCGGCATGTGCCGCGACACGCGTTCGAGTGGCCGGGCAAGGTCCTCCAGGTCGATGGTCTCTGGCAAGTGCTCCAGCTCAGCCAGCTCCAGCAGCAGGTCCTTGATGTGCAACAGACCGGTGAATTCTTCGCGCTCGGCGTCGTACACCGGGTAGCGGCTGAACTTGTGGCGGCGCACCAGGGCCAGGATCTGCTTCAGAGGCGCATGAGCGTCGATGCTGATCATGTCCTCACGCGAGTTGGCCCAGTCGACCACTTCCAGCTCGCCCATTTCCACGGCCGAGGCCAGCACGCGCATGCCTTGGTCGCTTGGGTCCTGGCCACGGCTGGAGTGCAGGATCAGCTTGAGCTCTTCGCGGCTGTAGTGGTGTTCGTGGTGCGGGCCAGGCTCGCCCTGGCCCGCAATGCGCAGGATGGTGTTGGCACTGGCATTGAGCAGGTAGATGGCCGGGTACATCGCCCAGTAGAACAGGTACAGCGGCACGGCAGTCCACAGCGACAGCAGCTCTGGCTTGCGGATAGCCCAGGACTTGGGTGCCAGCTCGCCGACCACGATGTGCAGGTACGAGATGACGAAGAAGGCGACGAAGAACGAGATGCCCTTGATCAGCTCGGCGCTGTCCACGCCGAAATAGGCCAGCAATGGCTCCAGCAGGTGGGCGAAGGCGGGCTCACCCACCCAGCCCAGGCCCAGCGAGGCGAGGGTGATGCCCAACTGGCAGGCCGACAGGTAGGCGTCGAGCTGGTTGTGAACCTTGCGCAGGATGTTGCCGCGCCAGCCGTGCTTTTCGGCGATGGCCTCTACGCGTGTGGCGCGCAGCTTGACCATGGCGAACTCCGCAGCAACGAAGAAGCCGTTGAGCAGCACCAGCAGGAAGGCAAAAATGATCATGCCGAAATCGGCGAATAACGAGGTGAGGCTGATACCAGAAGAAGGGTCCATGATGGAGTTTTTACGGGGTCCGTCTTTGAGATAGAGAGAAAAAAAGTGCCAGCTTTTGCTGGCACGGGGAATCCAATGTAGCGGCTGGGGCCGTAAAAGCAAAGGGCAGCGGACTCATTGCGGTCCAAGTGGCAGCAGGCATGCCCGCGAAGGGCTGCGCCGCAGCCCCAATCTCAAGCCTTTTCGTTGGCCAATTGTGCTGGCGGAAAGTGGCAGGTGAAGGTGCTGCCATGCCCCGGTACACTGCTGATTTCCAGCTTGCCGCGGTGCCGCATCAGCACATGCTTGACGATTGCGAGCCCCAACCCGGTACCGCCGGTATTCGATGCACGGCTGGAGTCTACCCGGTAGAAACGCTCGGTCAGGCGTGGCAAGTGCTTGGCATCGATGCCCACCCCCGAGTCCTGCACCGACAGGTGAGCGCCCTGGGCATCGACCCACCAGCGGATACGGATGTTGCCTTCGTCCTGGGTGTACTTGACTGCATTGAACACCAGATTGGAAAAGGCACTGCGCAGTTCCGACTCGCTGCCCTTCAGCTTCAGGCCGGGCGCAGCTTCCAGGCTGATGCGCTGGTTGCGCGGCCCGGACAGGGCCTGGGCGTCGTTCTTGATGGCGGCGAGCAGGGCATCGACTGCCACCGGCTGGTTGTCCGATGGGTAATCGGTAGCTTCCAGTTTGGCCAACAGCAACAAGTCGTTGAGCAGGGTTTGCATGCGCGAGCCTTGCTGGCTCATCTGCTGCAGGGCGCGGCTCCACCGTGGGTTCACGTCTTCGACGTTGTCCAGCAGGGTTTCCAGGTAGCCGGTGATTACCGTCAGCGGCGTGCGCAGCTCGTGGGACACGTTGGCGACGAAGTCCTTGCGCATCTGTTCCAGCTGGTGGATGCGGGTGACATCGCGCACCAGCATCAGGTGTTCATTGTTGCCGTAGCGGGTGATGTGCAACTGCACGCGCATGCGGTCATTGATCGGCGAAGGGATTTCCAGCGGTTCGAGGTAGTTTTCTGCCTCGAAGTACTCTTTGAAGAGCGGGTGGCGCACCAGATTGGTCACCTGCTGGCCGCCGTCCTGTGGGGTCTTGAAGCCCAGCAGGGTCTCGGCGGCGCGGTTCCACCATTCCAGGTTGCCGTCGCTGTCGAGCATGATCACCGCGTCACGCAGCGCGGCGGTGGACTCCTGCACCCGGTCGATCACTGCCTGCAGGCGGCCGCGCACACGCTGGTCGCGGCGTTGCAGGTGGTAGATGCTATCGAACACCTCGCCCCACAGGCCGTAGCCATCGGGCGGTGCTTCGTCAGGTTGGTGATTGCGCAGCCAGTCGTGCAAGCGCAGCAATTGCTTGAGGGTCCAGCCCAGATAGAGCGCCAGGCCAATGGCCAGGCTCCAGCCGTAGTAGCCGCTGACCAGCCCGCCGATCAGGCAGACGGTAATCAGCAACAGCAGATGGCGAATCAGGGTTGCGTGCCAGTTCTGGTTCAATTGACGGTCCTTGTACAACGACGTGCAGCTTGGCGCTCTGGAACTCGATCAGCTCTTGGTCGAGAAGCGGTAGCCAGTGCCCCGGACGGTTTGTACCAGATTCTCGTAAGCTTCACCCAGTGCCTTGCGCAAGCGACGGATGTGCACGTCGACGGTACGTTCCTCGACATAGACGTTGCCGCCCCACACCTGGTCCAGCAGTTGGCCTCGGGTATAGGCGCGCTCCTGGTGGGTCATGAAAAACTGCAGCAGGCGGTATTCGGTAGGGCCCATCTCGGCCGGCTTGCCGTCGATGGTCACGCGGTGGCTGATCGGATCGAGCAGCAGGCCGCCGACCTCGATCGGCGCCTCGCTGTCGCTCGGGCCAGTGCGGCGCAGCACGGCTTTCAGTCGCGCCACCAGTTCACGCGGCGAGAACGGCTTGGTGATGTAGTCGTCGGCGCCCACTTCCAGGCCCTGGATCTTGTTGTCCTCTTCACCCTTGGCGGTGAGCATGATGATCGGGATATCACCGGTCAGCTCGTCGCGCTTCAGGCGACGGGCCAGCTCGATGCCGGAGGTGCCCGGCAACATCCAGTCGAGCAGGATCAGGTCCGGTTTGCGGTCGACGATGATCGCATGGGCCTGTTGCGAGTTTTCCGCTTCCAGGCAGTCATAGCCGGCCATTTCCAGGGCAACGGCGATCATCTCGCGAATGGGCGCTTCGTCGTCGACGATCAGAATGTTCCTGCCTACCATGCTCAAAACCTCTCCTGGATTCGGTGTCTTGGCCCGCATTAGATAACGGAATTATTGCAGCTGTGTGACAGGGTGTTGGCCGTTCTGGCGACATTCCGTGACTGAACTAGGCTACAGAGGGCCGCCGTAATGGCAACCCGAACTCATTTCCCCCGAAACAATGGTGAATCCAATGACACGACATACGCTGAGCTGGATGGCCCTTTTCACTGCGCTGGCGCTCCCGGGGGTGGCGTTGGCCCACCATGCCATGGAGAAGGACGGCATGTGGGTCGATCATGCCGGCATGACCCTGTACACCTTTGACAAGGATGCGGGTGGCAAGTCGATGTGCAATGGCGATTGCGCCAAGAACTGGCCACCGTTGATGGTCAAGAAAGAAGACGAAGCACCGAAGGATAAATGGACCCATGTAACGCGTGACGACGGTTCGATGCAGTGGGCTTACGACGGCAAGCCGCTGTATACCTTCATCAAGGACAAGAAGGCCGGCGACATGACCGGTGACGGCGTGAAAGACGTCTGGCACGTTGCCAAGCCTTGAGATAGCCGGGGCCGCACAGCGGCCCCAAAACACTCAGCGCAACGCGTAATCCAGCACCACCCCGATAAACACCAGCAACCCAGCCCAGTGATTGTGCAGAAACGCCTTGAAGCACGATTCCCGGTCCAGCTTGCGCGTCGACCAGTATTCCCAGGCAAAGCACGCCGCCGCACCCAGCAACCCGAGGTGGAACCAGCCACCCAGATCGAAGCGGCTACCGGCCAGCAACAGGCAGCCCAGCGACAGCAACTGCAGGGTCAGGATGATGCTGCGATCGGCGTCGCCGAACAGGATCGCGGTCGATTTCACGCCAATCTTCAGGTCGTCATCGCGGTCGACCATGGCGTAGTAGGTGTCATAACCCACCGTCCACAGCAGGTTGGCGATATACAGCAGCCAGGCACTGGCCGGCAGGTCACCACCGGCCGCCGTGAACGCCATCGGAATGCCCCACGAATACGCCGCTCCCAGCACCACCTGCGGGTAGTAGGTGTAGCGCTTCATGAACGGGTAGCAGAACGCCAACGCCACCGCCCCGAATGACAGCCAGACGGTTCGGCTGTTGGTGCACAGCACCAGCAGGAAACTCACTCCTACCAGAATCGCGAACAGTGTCAGCGCCTCGCGTGGCCGCACTCGGCCACTGGCCAGGGGCCGGTCGGCGGTACGCTTGACGTGGCCGTCAACCTTGCGGTCGGCAAAGTCGTTGATACAGCAGCCGGCCGCGCGCATCAGCACCACACCAAGGCCGAAGATGAGCACATTGGCCAGTGTTGGTGACCCGTTGCCGGCAATCCACACTGCCGACAGGGTCGGCCACAGCAGCAGGTAGATGCCTATCGGCCGGTCCATGCGGCTGAGCTGGACGAAGTCCCAGGCCCGCGGGTGCAGGCGGTTGAGCGACTTGAGCAGTTGCAGGTACATCAGCGGTTTTCCTCCTTGGCCGCTTGCCACAATGCCGGCAGAAACACTTCTGCCACCAGCAGGTCCAGGCCGTTGCGCTCGAAGCGCGAGCGGCGGCCCCACAGCGCCGCATGTGCAGCTTCGGACGGTAGCCAGGCCTGTGGATAACTGCACACTTCGAGTGGATGACGGATGAACGCCTGGTCGCAGAACAGCAGCTCGCCCAGCGAGCGGCTGCCCAAGGTTTCCAGGTCCAGTCCTCCGCGTTCCAGGGCGCTGCGGCTGGCCACGCTGCGGGCGAATACCCAAGGTTGGCCATGGCCGCGCAGATACACTTCGCGCACCCAGCCTTCGGCGCCGGCAGCGATGCCCAGCGCCTGGCATTCGTCATCGCGCAGCGGCTGCCAGCCTTCGAACAGCGGGGTGACGGAAAAGTGATCGATGGACAGACGGGTCAGGCGGCGGGTCAGCGAGCCCTCGTCGAACAGCCAGTCAAGGGTGGGCTGGTCGATGTCGGTCGCCAGTTGTGAATACGGCAGCCACGCGACAGCGGCTGCTTGCGGGGATTCGTACGACACGTCGGTATGCTTTGTTACAGCCAGAGAGGCGGCGAGCTTAGCATGATTGCCCCAACTGCTTGCATACTGCCGGCAGGGCCGCTACAAAGCCCCCACGAATTGAGCACTGGCCCCATTCGCGGTCGCTGCAGGAGCGGGCTTACCCGCGAAGAGACCATCAGCAGCACAAGCCCCAGCCTGAACCGAGGAAATAGACCTGATGAAAAAGTGGCAATGTATTGTCTGTGGCCTGATCTACGACGAAGCCGAAGGCTGGCCCGACGACGGCATCGCCCCCGGGACCCGTTGGGAGGATGTACCTGAAGACTGGCTGTGCCCCGACTGCGGCGTCGGCAAAAGCGACTTTGAAATGATCTCCATCGGTTAATCGAGGAAAGCACGACATGACGTCCCCTGTGGTAATCATCGGTACCGGCCTTGCGGGCTACAACCTGGCCCGTGAATTTCGCAAGCTCGATGCGCAGACGCCGTTGTTGCTGATCACCGCCGACGATGGTCGCTCTTACTCCAAGCCGATGCTTTCCATGGGCTTTGCCAAGCAGAAGGACGCCGACGGCCTGTGCATGGCTGAGCCGGGCGCCATGGCCGAGCAACTGAACGCCGAGATCCGTACTCATACCCGCATCAGCGGCATCGACCCGGGCCACAAGCGGCTGTGGATCGGCGAAGAGACCGTGGAGTACCGCGACCTGGTGCTGGCCTGGGGGGCGCAGACCGTGCAGGTGCCGATCGAGGGTGATGGCGGCCATCTGGTGTTCCCGATCAACGACCTGGAAGACTACGCGCGCTTCCGTGCTGCCGCCGCTGGCAAGCAGCGTGTACTGATCCTCGGTGCCGGCCTTATCGGCTGCGAATTCGCAAACGACATGAGCCTGGGCGGCTTCAAGGTTGACGTCGTGGCGCCGTGTGAACAGGTCATGCCGACCCTGCTGCACCCGGCCGCTGCGGCGGCAGTGCAGGGTGGGCTGGAGGGCCTGGGTGTGCGCTTCCACTTGGGGCCGGTGCTGACTCGCCTGCAGCAGGTAACCCAAGGCCTCGAGGCGCACCTGTCGGACGGCAGCGTGATTGCCTGCGACCTGGTGGTTTCGGCCATCGGCCTGCGCCCACGTACCGACCTGGCTGCCGCGGCCGGCCTGCAGACCAACCGTGGCGTAAGCGTAGACCGCGAGCTACGTACTTCACACGCAAACATCTTCGCCCTTGGCGACTGTGCCGAAGTCGATGGCATCAACCTGCTGTACGTGATGCCGCTGATGAGCTGTGCCCGGGCGCTGGCGCAAACCTTGGCCGGCAAGCCGACGGCAGTTTCCTACGGGCCGATGCCTATCACCGTGAAAACCCCGGCGTGTCCGCTGGTGGTCTCGCCAGCGCCACAGGGCTGCGAAGGCATCTGGCAGGTAGAGGGGCAGGGCAGTGACCTCAAGGTGCTCTGCCTTGATGCCGACGGCAAGCTGCTGGGCTACGCCCTTACCGGGACGGCGGTGATGGAGAAGCTGGCGCTGAATCGTCAGTTGCCACCGGTTATGGCGTAAATAGCGCGCGTTCTGTCGGATTTATCCTGTTGTTGCCTGCACAATGGCCGCCCAGATACTGGCGCGGCCCCTGAGCTCGTGCCATTCTCACTCCCGTCTGCCGCAGATTAGAGCCTGCGGTGCCTTGAGCGCTGCTCCCAGAGGCAGCACGGCATAACAACAAGAATTCCGTCAAAGAGGCTTCACTATGCGCAAACCAGAACTCGCCGCCGTCATCGCCGATAAGGCTGATCTGACCAAGGAAAAGGCCAATCAGGTTTTGAACGCGATTCTCGACAGCATCACCGGTGCCCTGGACAAGGACACAGTTACCCTGGTCGGTTTCGGCACCTTCGAAAAACGTCATCGCGGCGCGCGTACCGGCAAGAACCCGCAAACGGGTGAGCCGGTCAAGATCAAGGCCAGCAATACCGTGGCCTTCAAGCCTGGCAAGAACCTGCGCGACAGCGTTAACGCTCCCGCCAAGCCAGCCAAGAAAGGCAAGTGATCGCTCCCTGACAATTCCAGTGTCAGCCAAGCGGGCGCCTCGGGGCGCCCGTTGTGCTTTCTGCAGGCAAAATGTTTCGAACTTGCATAAATAGTTCTGGAAAAGGATAAACTGCGCGCCTTAGTCACTTTTCATTCGAGGCGCGTTGATGAAGTTTCGCTTTCTTCTCTGGGCCATGGGGCTGTTGATGGCCAGGGCCAGTCGTAATAACCCCGCATTCCAGCAGCAGCTCAAGGGCAAGGACCTGGTGTTCCAGATGCAGACCCTGGACGGCAAGGTCGCCCGGCACTTCATCGTCGAGAATGAGCGCATCAGCAGCAAGGGCGGCGCACACCCACAGCCGGCGTTCGCCATTGCCTTCAAGGACGCCGCCTATGGCTTCGCCACCATGCAGGCGGGTAACAAGCAGCTGGCGTTCATGCAGGGGATTCAGGACAAGCACATCCAGATCAAGGGCAACCCGGCGTTGGTGATGTGGTTCCAAGGGTTGATGAAATACCTGAAACCGAAGAAGAAAGGCTGAAGCCCGACGGGGATGCCGATGCTTTACCTGTGGGAGCGGGCGTGCCCGCGAAACAAGCGACGCGGTGCATGGCACCGGCTTCGCCGGTGTTCGCGGGCAAGCCCGCTCCCACAGTCAAATCGCGCCAGCTTTTAGAAATTGAGCAAGACAGTTGCTCCCACAGGGTATGCGTTAATGCTTAATGCGGTGCGTGGAACTGCGAAGCCAGCTCACGCAACAGGTTCTCGGCTTCGAGCACCTTGTTCACCACATCCTCGGCCTTGTCCCGGGTAATGCTCAGGCGTTCCAGCAGCTCGTCAGGAATCTCTTCCTGCGGCCCTGAGCCTATACCTCGCAAGCGCAGCAGGCGGGTGGCCAGGCATACCAGGTTGGGGAACGCGAAATATTCGCCGTCGTAGGCCGGATCGTGCTGAAAGCGCAAGGCAGTCGACAGCTCTTCCGGCATGTCCCACAGCTTCATCAGCCAGGCACCGATCTGTTCACGGCTGATGCCCAGCAAGTGTTGCTCCACATAGGTGTGGTTCAAATGCGGGTTGACCTCAAGGTGGCGGCAAATCAGCGAGAAGTGCGGCGGGAACACGTGCGCCAGCAGCAGGTAGCCGAAGTTGTGCAGTAGCCCGGCCAGGTAGGTCAGCCCGGCCTCGGGGCGTTCTGCGCGAGGCATGGCGCGGGTCAGGCCTTCGATGATCGCAGCGGTGTAGATCGACTGTTGCCAGTAGGGCGTGGCCTGCTGCGGGTGGTCCTTGGGCAGGCTCAAGGTCTTGCCTAGCGCCAGGCCCAAGGCCAGGTTGATCACAAGGTCGAAACCCAGCACACGCACGATGGCGTCTTCAACCGAGCGGATCTTGCCCGGCGAACCATAGTAGGGCGATGCAGCCCAGCTCACCACCTGTGCCGCCAGCGCCGGGTCGGTTTCGACCACGCCGGTGATGTCGTCGATGCTGGCGTTGGGATCTACCCGCAGCTTGATGATCTTCTGCGCGCTGTCGGCGAGCGGTGGGATTTCGATGGTTTCTTCCAGGCGCTTCTGAATGCGTCGGGCAGTGAAGGCCTGGACCGCATTGGTGATTTCCCGGGTGTCGTCATCGGGGCGGTCGAGGTTGGGGCTGATGGCTTCGACTTGCTGGCCGAAGCTGCTGGCGCTGGCCTTGGCCAGCATGCGCTTGAAGTGTGCGCGTTCGATTTCCAGCAACAGGCCGGCTTCGCCGGACTGGATAAAGACCGTTTCGGTGTCGAGCAGGGCCTTTTCGTACTGACATGGCGAGCTGGTCAGCGCCGGGATGCCCGGCAGCGCCTTGAGGTGGTGCTTGTCGAGCATCTGCTTCAGGCGCGGTACCGACACGGCGGTCAGCTTGCGCCCGGTCAGCTCGGCCAGGCGGTTGAGGTCCAGCAGGTGGCTCTGCGGGAACAGCACCATGAGGGCGCCGACCTCGTCGTCGAGAAGGACAGCCTGCACCCGCGAAGCCGCTGGCAGGTACGGGTGTTCGACCACCTGGCGGTAGGGCACGCCGAGCTTGTCGAGCAGCAGCCTGATGACAGAGGGGGCGTGTGGGGTTGCGGTGTCCAGGGCAACTTCAGTCATGGTCCGTATCCACTGTTTCTTTTAAACGCGAAGTATAACCAGCCTGCGAGCAAATCTGGATCCATTCTGGGACTGCCGTCACACTTGGCCATATTGTTGGCCATGGCGCAGCCAGCGGTCCAGCAGCGGGCTGACGTGTTCCGGCCAGCGTGATACCAGGGCCTGGGCCGCGTCGCGCACGGCTGGCAGCAGGTCGGCGTCGCGCATCAGGTCGGCGACCTTGAACTGCAGCAGACCGGTCTGGCGGGTACCAAGCATCTCGCCCGGGCCACGCAGTTCAAGGTCTTTTTCGGCGATGATGAAGCCATCGTTGGTCTCGCGCATGATCCCCAAGCGCTCGCGGCCGATCTGCGACAGCGGTGGGTGGTACAGCAGTACGCAATGGCTAACGGCGCTGCCCCGACCAACCCGGCCACGCAGCTGGTGCAACTGTGCAAGGCCCAGGCGCTCGGGGTTCTCGATGATCATCAGGCTGGCGTTGGGCACGTCCACGCCCACCTCGATGACCGTGGTGGCGACCAGAAGCTGCAGGTTGCCAGCCTTGAACTCGGCCATGATCTCGGCTTTTTCTGCCGGTTTCATGCGCCCGTGGATCAACCCTACCCTCAGCTCGCCAAGCGCGCTGCCAAGCTCCTCGTAGGTGCTTTCGGCGGCCTGGCAGGTGAGTTCTTCGGACTCTTCGATCAGCGTGCATACCCAATAGGCCTGGCGCCCCTCGGCGCAGGCGGCACGTACCCGCTCGACCACTTCGAAGCGGCGGCTGTCGGCCACCAGCACGGTGTTCACAGGCGTACGCCCTGGCGGCAATTCGTCGAGCACCGAAGTGTCCAGGTCGGCGTAGGCGCTCATGGCCAGGGTGCGCGGAATAGGCGTGGCGGTCATGATCAGCTGGTGTGGGCACAGCTCGCCGGCCACGCCCTTCTTGCGCAGGGCCAGGCGTTGCTGCACGCCAAACCTGTGCTGTTCGTCGATGATCGCAAGGGCCAGGTGCTTGAACCTTACCTCTTCCTGGAACAGCGCGTGGGTGCCGACCACCATGGGGGCGCCGTTGGCGATCTGCTCCAGGGAAGCGGCCCGGGCCTTGCCCTTGAGTTTACCGGCTAGCCAGGCGACTTCGATGCCCAGCGGTTCCAGCCAGCGCTTGAAGGTAATGTAGTGCTGCTCGGCGAGGATCTCGGTGGGTGCCATCAATGCCACCTGGTAGCCAGCTTCCAGCGCCTGCAACGCTGCCAGTGCAGCGACCACGGTCTTGCCGGCACCCACGTCGCCCTGCACCAGGCGCATCATCGGTTCGTGCTGGCTAAGGTCGTAGGCAATTTCGTTGGCTACCCGTTGCTGCGCGCCGGTCGGCTGGAAGCCCAGGTTAGCCAGGTACTGCGCCTGCAGGTGCGTGGCCTTGGGCAGTACCGGCGCACGCAGGCTGCGCAGGCTTTCGCGCAGGCGTTGTTGCGACAGTTGATGGGTCAGCAACTCTTCGAAGGCCAGGCGGTGCTGGGCCCAGTGCTGGCCTTCGGCGAGTTCGTCGAGGTCGGCATCGGCCGGCGGATTGTGAAGGTAGCGGATGGCTTCGTCCAAGGGTGCCAGCTGGTAGTCCCGGGCAAGTTCGTCAGGCAGCCAGTCGGGCAGGCTGCGCGGGCCAAGCAGGGCAAGGCTCTGCTGGCACAACAGGCGCAGGCGTTGCTGGGTAAGGCCTTCGGTGGACGGGTAGATCGGCGTCAGAGTCTGCTCCACCGGTGGCGGCGGCTCGCTGCCGTTCAGCGCGCGGTACTCCGGGTGGTAGATTTCCAGGCCCGAAGCGCCGGGGCGGGCTTCTCCGTAGCAGCGCAGGTGGGTGCCCCGCTTCAGGCCCTCCTTCTGCGCGTTGCTGAAGTGGTAGAAACGCAATGTCAGCACACCGCTGCCGTCGCCCAGGCGCACCACCAGGCTGCGGCGCTTGCCCATGGTCACATCGGTACCACTGACCACTCCCTCGATAACCGCATCCTGGCCCGGACGCAGCTGGCCGATTGGCACCACGCGCGTGCGGTCCTGGTAGCGCAGGGGCAGGTGGAACAACACGTCCTGCAGGTTTTCCAGGCCAACCTTGGCGAGTTTCTCCGCCATTGCCTCGCCCACACCTTTCAGTACTGTGACCGGGACCTTCGACAGCTCACTCATGACTCAGGCCGGTTGTTCCGCAGGGTTTTTGGCGACCGAGCACAGGCGGATCGAATCGGCGAGGATCTCGATCGCCTTTGGCCGCGGGAAGCTGGCGCGCCAGGCGATGGCTACCGTGCGGAACGGTGCCGGTGCCGTCAGCGGGCGCACTTCGATGACGCCGGGGGCGTAGTGATGGCTGTGCACTGCCGACAGCGGCAGGATCGAAACGCCAAGGCCCGAAGCCACCATGTGACGGATGGTTTCCAGCGAGCTGGACTCTACCGTGGTATGCCTTGAGCCTTCACCCCCCTTGTTCAGGGTCGGGCAGGCTTCCAGTACCTGGTCGCGGAAACAGTGGCCTTCACCGAGCAGTAACAGGCTCTTGTCGTTGAGCATGGCGGTGTCGATGGTCTTCTTCGCCGTCCATGGGTGGTCGGCAGGCATCAGGGCGCAGAACGGTTCGTCGTATAGCGGTAGCGTCAGCACGTCGGCTTCGTTGAACGGCAGGGCGATGATCACCGCGTCCAGTTCGCCGTTGCGCAGCTTTTCGCGCAGTACGTGGGTGAAGTTTTCTTCGATGTACAGCGGCATTTGCGGCGCCACGCGGTGCAGCTGCGGGATCAGGTGCGGGAACAGATAGGGGCCGACGGTGTAGATGGCGCCGACCTTGAGCGGGGCGGTCAGCTGATTCTTGCCGGCCTGGGCCAGCTCGCGAATGCCCTGGGCCTGCTCCAGTACCTTCTGCGCCTGGGCGACGATGCTTTCGCCGACCGGGGTCAGACGTACTGCGCTTTTGCTGCGCTCGAAGATCAGAACGCCAAGCTCGTCCTCGAGCTTCTTCACACCGACCGACAGGGTTGGTTGGCTCACGTGGCAACGCTCGGCGGCATGGCCGAAGTGCTGTTCCTGGGCGAGTGTGACGATGTAGCGTAATTCTGTGAGGGTCATAACGTGCGTCCATGAAGTTGCGGGCCCAGCATAGCGGCTGCAATCGATAGACGCACGTTATCAGACTTGCCGAATTGTGACAGAAACAAAAGTCTCAGCGGCGGTCCAGTGAGTAGACGAACGGTGCCACGACTTCAATCGTGCCATTGTTCAGCAACTCGGGTGGCGGCTTGGGTACCGTGCCGGCCCGACGGATCATTTCCAAGGTCGCCCGATCCAGTGAAGCACTGCCTGAACCACCGGCCATGGAGTACGACACGACCTTGCCTTCGGCGTCGACCACGAAGCGCAGGCGGTTCATACCTTGCAAGCCGCGACGGCGCGCGTCTTCCGGGTAGCGCTTGTACTTGGCCAGGTGGCGCAGCAGGTCGCTCTGCCAGGTTGGCAGGGCGTTGCTGTTGGACGCAATGCTCGGTGCCGGTGCCGCGGACTTCTGCGGTGGCGTGTTGCTGGGCGGCGCATCCACCGTTTGCTCGGTGGGGGGTGCTTCCTTCGGCGGCTCAGGCTTTTTCTCGGGCTTGGGCGGCTGGGGCTTGGCCTTCGGCTTGGGCGGCTTGGGGATGGCAATCTTGGGCTTGGGCGCTTCTGCCAGCTTCGGCATCGGCGGTTCCTCGACCGGGGCCGGTGGCTGCGGAGCTGCCTTTGGGGGTGGTGGTGGCGCAGGCTCCGGCAACGGTGCCAGTTCGACCATCATCGCTGCCGGGGGCAGCTCGATGGCCTGGGGCACCGACCAGTTGAGCGTCAGCAGCACGGCGACCACGTGCACGCCCAGCACGATCGCCAGGCTGCCACCGTAGCGCGCCATGTTAGAGCGCGTTTTCATCATTTCTTGGCTGCCGTCTCGAGACCTACCAGACCGACTTTCAGGTAGCCGGCCGCGCGCATGTTGTTCATCACTTCCATCAGGTCGCCGTAATCCACGCCTTTGTCAGCCTGGAAGAAGATGGTGGTTTCCTTGTCACCCTTGGTCTTGGCGTCGAGCATCGGGCCAAGCTGGTCGGGTGCAGCAACCAGATCGTCGCCGACATACAACTTCTGGTCGGCCTTGACGCTGACGAACACCGGTTTCTCGGGCCTTGGCGCTGGTTTGGCGGTTGAGGCCGGCAGGTCGACCTTGATGTCGACCGTTGCCAAGGGGGCGGCGACCATGAAGATGATCAGCAGCACCAGCATCACGTCGATGAACGGCGTAACGTTGATTTCGTGGTTTTCGGCGAGGTCGTCGCCACCTTCGTTGAGATGCAGGCCCATGGCTTACCCCACTTTCACCATGTGCGGGGCGGCGCGCTCGCTGCCCTGGTGGTCCAGATCACGGCTGACCAGCAGCAGTACCTGGGCGGAGGCATCGGACACCTGCGCCTTGTAACCGGCAATGGAGCGGGCGAAGACGTTGTAGATGACCACGGCCGGGATTGCCGCGACCAGGCCCAGAGCAGTGGCCAGCAGCGCTTCGGCGATACCTGGGGCAACTACGGCCAGGTTGGTGGTCTGGGTCTTGGCGATGCCGATGAAGCTGTTCATGATGCCCCATACGGTACCGAACAGACCGACGAACGGCGCGGTGGAGCCGATGGTGGCGAGGACGCCGGTGCCGCTGCTCATGGTACGGCCGCTGGCATGCACCAGGCGCTCCAGACGGAAACTGACGCGTTCCTTGATGCCTTCTTTTTCGCGAGCGTTCGCCGAAAGACGCATCTCTTCGAGGGCATCATGGACCAGGGTATGGGCCAGGGTGCCTGCCTTGTTGGAGACTTCGCTGGCTTCTTTGAGGGTGGTGGACTTCTTCAGCTGGGCGATTTCGCCACGCAGGCGGCGCTTGGCGCCCATCAGCTCGAAGCCTTTGGCAATCCAGATGGTCCAGGTGATGATGGAGGCGATGGCCAGGCCGATCATGACGATCTTCACCACGATGTCGGCGTTCTTGTACATGCCCCATGGCGACAGGTCATGGGCCATGCCCAGCGAGGTGTCTTCGACCAGGGCTTGAACGCTCGGGTCTGCCGCGGCCGGTGCATCTGCCGGGTTGGTGGCAGTGGCATCAGGCGCCGGCGCATCGGCTGGGGCAGCAGCGGGTGCGGCCGGAGCAGTGGCAGCAGCAGGTGTGGCGGCGTTGGTGGTTGGCTCATCGGCCATGGCCACCGGGGCCAGCACCAGGCTAAGTGTCAGCGCGGCGATGGCGCGCCAGGCGCGCGACGGGGTTGGCGAAGCGGAAGATTGAGTACGTGTCATGCTGGCCGGACCTGATGAAGAAAAAGTGAACGTTCTCCAAGGCCTCGATGCAGGCCGAGAACAAATTGGCGGCCATTATTGCAAGTAATTCTTGTTAACAAAAGTAATATTGTAGCTTTTTTCGCCTATGGTCTAGCCGCCCATCGTGTAGCGTGGCCAGGCTGATCAATTGGTCTAGGGGAGTTTAGAGATGTCAGACCTTTCCGTGATGGTGGTGGGTTGTGGTGATGTGGGTGGGCGTCTGGCCAGGCAGATGTTGGCTAAAGGTTGGAAGGTGAGCGGCCTGCGCCGTTCTGTTGATCAGCTGCCCTCTGGGGTTCAGCCGGTTGCTGCAGACTTGGCCGAACCGTCGATACCGCAGGCCTGGCCACAGGGCGCGCTGGACTACCTGGTGTACTGCGTGGCAGCCAGCCAGCACGATGAGGCGGGTTACCAGGCAGCCTATGTCGATGGTTTGCGCCATGTGTTGGCCTGGTTGGCCGAACGTGGCCAACGCCCGCGCCGGCTGTTGTTCGTCTCCAGCAGCAGCGTGTATGCGCAGAAGGGCGGCGAGTGGATAGAGGAGGGCGCTGCCACCGAGCCTGAGGGCTATTCCGGGCGGGTGATGCTGGAGGCTGAACGGTTGGCATTGGGCAGCGGCATCCCGGCGAGCGTGGTCCGCCTGACCGGTATCTATGGCCCGGGGCGCGAGTGGTTGCTGAGCCAGGTGCGTCAGGGTTACCGCGTGGCCGAGGAGCCGCCGCTGTATGGCAACCGCATTCATGCCGAAGATGCCGCCAGCCTGCTGGCGTTTCTGCTGCAGGCCGATGCTGATGGCAAGGCAGTGGATGATTGCTACATCGGTGTCGACGATGACCCGGCGCCGCTGGCCGATGTGGTGGCCTGGCTGCGGGCGTATATGGGGGTTACCGAGTGGTCCGATGAGCAACGGGTACGGCGTACCGGCAGCAAGCGCTGCAGTAATGCCCGGGCGCGGGCGCTGGGTTGGGCGCCGGTATATCCGAGCTACAAGGAAGGCTACGCCGCGATCCTGGCAGGAAAAGCCTAGCTGGCAACTGGCGCGATGCCTTGTGGGAGCAACTGTCTTGCTCAATTTCTAAAAGCTGGCGCGATCCCTGTGGGAGCGGGCTTGCCCGCGAACACGGGCGAAGCCCGTGCCATCCACCGCGGTGTCTTCTTCGCGGGTAAACCCGCTCCTACAGGGGGCGCGCATCATCTCAGGTGCGCTCCAGCGTCCACTGACGCTTGCCGGCTGCCAGCTCCGGCATTTCATCCGGCTGCGCACGGTTCACTGCCTGGAAAATCTCCAGCTTGTCGCCATCGCGCTTGATGATGAACGGTGCACCGCGCTGGTTGCGCTCCAGCCAAAGGCTGTCATTGCTGCCACCCATGGTCGCACAATCACCCGCCAGGCACAGGGCGAAGCGGTCCGGCCCGGGTAGGCCGGTGACGTTGCCGGTGTCGCTGAAGCGCACGCTGGCACCTTTGCCTTGGCCTTCGACGATCTTCCAGTTACCACCCAGGTAGGCCTGGTACAGCGCCTTCTCGAAGCTGCTGCCAAGTGGTGCATTGGCTGACACCGACGCCTTGGCGCGCACGAAGGTTTGCTTGGCGCCGTTCTGGTCGACGGCCAGCAGCTCGTCGCCATCGAGCGAAAGCTGCTCGGTCTGGCCGCCTTGGAAGCGGGCCTGCCATTGCTTGTCACTGGCGCTCAGCTGGCCGTCAGCGGCCTCGAAACCATTGCTATAGCTGGCTTGCTGATTGGCCACGTCGAGCTTCCACTCGAACACTGGGCCATGCTCATTCAGGGCCTGGCGCAGGCTACCGGCTTTGACCGCCGCAGTGATGGCTTCCTGGTTGATCCAGATGCCGTTGAAGTCTTCGGGTTTGTGGCTGGTGCAGCCGCCCAGTAGCAGGGCTGCCAGCGCGAAGGGCAGTGCTTGACGCATGACGGGGTAACCTTGCGGAGTAAGAAGGGTGACGGGCAGGGCCCGTCACCCGGGCATCATTCGATGACCAGGATGGCGTCCATTTCGACCTGAGAGCCTTTCGGCAGCGCGGCAACGCCGATGGCAGCGCGGGCTGGGTAGGGCTGTTCGAAGTAGCGGCCCATCACCTCGTTTACCTTGGCGAAGTGGCTCAGGTCGGTGAGGAAGATGTTCAGTTTCACGATGTCCTTGAACGAACCGCCAGCGGCTTCAGCCACGGCCTTGAGGTTCTCGAACACCTGCACGGTCTGGGCTTCGAAGCCTTCGACCAGTTCCATGGTCTTCGGGTCCAGAGGGATTTGGCCCGACATGTACACGGTGTTGCCGGCCTTGATCGCCTGCGAGTAGGTGCCGATGGCGGCAGGGGCCTTGTCGCTGTTGATGACGGTTTTGCTCATGATGACTCCTTGCGGTTGGCGGACTACGTACGCATGCGGGTGATGCGGACCACACCGGTCAGGGTACGCAGCTTCTTGATCACACGCGCCAGGTGCACGCGGTCGTGCACGCTGACCACCAGTTGGACCACGCTGATACGGCCGTCGCGTTCGTCCATGCTGATCTTTTCGATGTTGCCGTCGGCGGCGTTGACGCTGCTGGCCAGCAGGGCGATCAGCCCGCGCTGGTGTTCCAGTTCAACACGCAGTTCGACATTGAACTCGCCAGTGATGTCCTTGGCCCAGGAGAGCTGCACGCACTTTTCGGGGTTGTGGCGGATTTCACTGATGTTGCGGCAGTTCTCCAGGTGCACGACCATGCCCTTGCCGGCCGACAGGTGGCCGACAATCGGGTCACCCGGGATCGGCGTGCAGCACTTGGCGTAGCTCAGCACCAGGCCTTCGGTACCGCGGATCGCCAGCGGGCCTTCTGGCGCCGGCAGCTGTTCGCCTTCGGCCGACAGCAGGCGGCGCGCGACCACGTAGGCCATGCGGTTGCCCAGGCCGATGTCTTCGAGCAGGTCTTCTATCAGCTCCAGGCGGTATTCGGCGAGAATAGACTGGACACGTTCCTGAGGGATTTTCTCCAGGCTGCTGTCGAAGCCTGTGAGCACCTTGTTCAGCAGGCGCTCGCCCAGGCTGATGGACTCCGAGCGGCGCTGTTGCTTGAGCGCGTGGCGGATATTCGTGCGCGCCTTGCCGGAGACCACAAAGTTGAGCCAGGCCGGGTTTGGCCGAGCGCCCGGGGCGCTGACGATTTCTACTGTCGAGCCGCTTTGTAGCGGTTCGGACAGTGGCGCCAGGCGGCGGTTGATGCGGCACGCGATACAGCTGTTACCAACGTCGGTGTGCACCGCATAGGCGAAATCGACGGCCGTGGAGCCTTTGGGCAACTCCATGATCCGGCCTTTGGGGGTGAATACGTAGACCTCGTCCGGGAACAGGTCGATCTTCACGCTCTCGATGAATTCCAGCGAGTTGCCGGCACGTTGCTGCAGTTCGAGGATGCCCTTGACCCACTGGCGGGCACGCGCGTGGCTGCCCTTGGGCTGCTCGTCGTCGTTGGACTTGTACAGCCAGTGTGCAGCGATGCCGTTGTTGGCCATCTCTTCCATTTCGCGGGTGCGGATCTGGATTTCGATGGGCACGCCGTGCATGCCGAACAGGGTAGTGTGCAACGACTGGTAGCCGTTGGCCTTGGGGATCGCGATGTAATCCTTGAAGCGCCCGGGCAGCGGCTTGTAGAGGTTGTGCACGGCGCCGAGCACGCGGTAGCAGGTGTCCACCTTGTCGACGATGATGCGGAAGGCATACACGTCCATGATCTCGTTGAAGGCACGGCGCTTGCCGCGCATCTTCTTGTAGATGCCATAGAGGTGTTTCTGTCGACCGCTGACCTCGCCCTCGATGCCGTCGGCGGCCAGGCAGTTGGCCAGCGAGTGTTCGATCTTGGCGACGATCTCTTTGCGGTTGCCGCGTGCGCTCTTCACTGCACGGTGAATCAGCGACGAGCGCATCGGGTGCATGGCCTTGAAGCCAAGGTCTTCGAACTCCACCCGCACATTGTGCATCCCCAGGCGGTTGGCGATGGGGGCGTAGATTTCGAGGGTTTCCTTGGCGATGCGCCGGCGTTTTTCGCCAGACAGCACTTCCAGTGTGCGCATGTTGTGCAGGCGGTCCGCCAGCTTGACCAGGATCACGCGGATATCGCGGGCCATGGCCATGGCCATTTTCTGGAAGTTTTCCGCCTGCGCCTCGGCCTTGGTCTCGAAATTCATCTGGGTCAGCTTGCTGACCCCATCGACCAGTTCGGCCACGGTCTCGCCAAACTGCTGGCTGAGGGCTTCCTTGGCGATGCCGGTGTCTTCGATCACATCGTGCAACATGGCCGCCATCAGGCTCTGATGGTCCATGTGCATGTCGGCGAGGATGCTGGCCACGGCCAGCGGGTGGGTCACGTAGGGCTCGCCGCTGCGGCGGCGTTGCCCATCGTGGGCCTGTTCGGCGTAGAAATAGGCACGCCGGACCAGGTTGACCTGTTCGGGGCCAAGATAGGTCGAAAGCCGTTCGGCCAAGGCTTCTATACCCGGCATGGGTTCACCTCCTGCCGAGGAAGAGGGCCTTGCGCCGTACGACGTCGACCTGGCATCAATCAGACAGCCTCGTTGTTCTCGTCCTCGAACGCGGCGAACACCGGATCCTCGGTGACGATCTCTTCAGCGGCGATGAACTCGTTGGTGACGATGCCTTCGGCAATTTCACGCAGGGCAACAACGGTTGGCTTGTCGTTTTCCCACGCAACGCGTGGCTCTTTGCCGCCGGTCGCCAGTTGGCGAGCGCGCTTGGTCGAGAGCATGACCAGCTCAAAGCGGTTATCCACGTGTTCCAGGCAGTCTTCAACAGTTACGCGGGCCATGGTCTTCCTCAGTAGCAATTGCGGTGGGCGTGCAGCCCATTAGTGGGCAGGCGGACTCGATAGTATAAAAATTCACCAGCCAATAGGGAAGCGCTGTTTTGCCGGGTGGTACCTTCAGGCCCGCGTCGGCTTCTTCGCGGGTAAACCCGCTCCTACAGGTACCACTTACCTCGTAGGAGCGGGTTTACCCGCGAAAGGGTCGCAACAGACACCCTCGACGCTTTGTCCCGACGATAACCTCAGAGCATCGCGTCACGCAACCGCGGGGTCAGCTCTTCGAACAAGGTCTGCACCGAGCGCAACGCCCGACAATCCGGCCGGGTCAGCAGCCACAACTGGGTGTCGCAGCCGGGCAGGGGGCCGCTCAGTGCATCCACCCCGGGCAGCGCATGCACCATGTAGTCTGGCAGTGCTGCCACGCCCAGGCCGGCCGTGACCAACTGGGCAATGGTCGACATGCTGCTGCACTGGTAGCGCGGGCTCAGGCCCGGGTGCTGCTGGTTGCGCCAGACCACCGTAGGGTGGTCCTGCATCGAGTCGTCAGGTGCGATCCATGGCACGCTGGCAGGCGACTCGCTCAGGCGCTCGCGCCACTGTGGCTGACCGCAGAGTACATAGGAGGTAGAGCCCAGGTTGCGGCCCACCAGGTGCTCCGGTGGCGTGTTGGTCAGGCGCAGGGCAATGTCGGCGTCGCGCCGGCTGAGGTTGGCGAAGGTGTTGGAGGTACCCATTTCCAGCGACAAGGCCGGGTAGTTGGGCATGAACTCGGCCAGTGCCGGCAGCAACAGGCTGTGCATCACCGCCTCGGTGCAGGTCAGGCGCACCGTGCCGCTGACCACCTGCTCGCCACTGGTCATGGCAATGCGCGCCGCTTCCAGCGCCTGCTCGGCACGTTCGGCCTGCTCTGCCAAGGCCTGGGCGGTGTCAGTCGGCAGATAGCCCTTTCGGCTCTTGACGAACAAGGCGGTGCCCAGCGCCGACTCCAATCGGCGGATCGAGCGGAACACGGTCGAAACGTCGACTTTGAGCAGTTCGGCGGCTTTGGCCAGCGAGCGGCCACGTTCCAGTGCCAGGACCAGAGAGAGGTCGGCGTGGGTAATCTGATATTGCATTGATGCACGCTCTGCTTGCCAAATTGCCAATGTCTGTTGCGTCTGAGCCATTTTATAGTGAAACGGCCCCCCGGAATCAATGCGCCCGGTCGGGTAACCAGTCCCCACGATGGGAAAGTGAAAACAACAACAGCTGCAACCATCGTCGCCCGTGAGGCGCCAGCCGTATCCCACATCGCCGCAGCACATCAAAGGATGTACACCATGACGTCGGTAACCCCGTGCGCCAGTTCTTCCAGCGAGATGAATGACTTCCTCCAGGCCCATCCGGACACGCAGTACGTAGACCTGCTGATCTCCGACATGAACGGCGTGGTGCGTGGCAAGCGCATCGAGCGGGCCAGCCTGCACAAGGTGTACGAGAAGGGCATCAACCTGCCCGCATCGCTGTTCGCCCTTGATATCAACGGTTCCACTGTCGAAAGCACCGGCCTTGGCCTGGACATCGGCGACGCCGACCGCATCTGCTTCCCGATCCCCGGCACGTTGTCGGACGAGCCGTGGCAGAAGCGCCCCACCGCCCAGCTGCTGATGACCATGCACGAACTGGATGGCCAGCCGTTCTTCGCCGACCCGCGTGAAGTGCTGCGTCAGGTGGTGAGCAAGTTCGACGAACTGGGCCTGACTATCTGCGCCGCGTTCGAGCTGGAGTTCTACCTGATCGACCAGGACAACCTCAACGGCCGCCCGCAGCCACCGCGCTCGCCGATCTCCGGCAAGCGCCCGCATTCGACCCAGGTGTACCTGATCGATGACCTCGACGAGTACGCCGACTGCTTGCAGGACATGCTCGAAGCGGCCAAGGAACAGGGCCTGCCCGCCGACGCCATCGTCAAGGAAAGCGCACCAGCGCAGTTCGAGGTCAACTTGCACCATGTGGCCGATCCGCTGAAGGCCTGCGACTATGCGATCCTGCTCAAGCGCCTGATCAAGAACATCGCCTACGACCATGAAATGGACACCACCTTCATGGCCAAGCCCTACCCGGGCCAGGCAGGCAACGGCCTGCATGTGCACATTTCATTGCTGGACAAGAAAACCGGCAAGAACATCTTCGCCAGTGACGATCCGCTGCAAAGCGATACGCTGCGCCACGCCATCGGTGGCGTGCTGGAAACCATGCCGGCGTCGATGGCCTTCCTTTGCCCTAACATCAACTCGTACCGCCGCTTCGGTGCGCAGTTCTATGTGCCCAATGCGCCGAGCTGGGGGCTGGACAACCGCACCGTGGCCGTACGTGTGCCCACCGACAGCAGCGACAATGTGCGCCTTGAACACCGTGTAGCTGGCGCCGATGCCAACCCGTATCTGATGCTCGCAGCGATTCTTGCCGGGGTTCACCACGGCCTGACCAACAAGGTCGAGCCCGAGGCGCCGATCGAAGGCAACTCCTACGAACAGTTGGAGCAAAGCCTGCCGAACAATCTGCGCGATGCCCTGCGCGCGCTGGATGACAGCGAAGTCCTCAACCAATACATCAGCCCGGACTACATCGATATCTTCGTGGCCTGCAAGGAAAGCGAACTGGCCGAGTTCGAAGTGTCGATTTCCGACCTCGAGTACAACTGGTACCTGCACACGGTGTAAGCCCATGAGCGCAAATGCGGTCCCTTTGATCGGTGTCAGCGCCTGCCGCCAGCAGGTAGGGAAGAACTCATCGCACACGGTCGGCGACAAATATGTCGAGGCGGCCGGCTTTGCCGGCTTGCCGCTGATCTTGCCGGCCCGTGATGGTGGCAGCGACTCGCATGCGCTGCTGGCCAGCCTGCACGGCATTGTTTTTACCGGCTCGCCTTCAAATATCGAGCCGCATCATTACAATGGCGCCCCCAGTGTGTCGGGTACCCGGCATGATCTGGCGCGTGATCGCCTGACCCTGCCGCTGCTGCAGGCAGCCATTGCCGCCGGTGTGCCCGTATTCTGCATCTGCCGTGGCTACCAGGAACTGAACGTAGCCCTTGGCGGCAGCCTGCACCAGCGTGTGCAGGAACTGCCTGGCTACCTTGACCACCGCGAACCTGAGGACGCCCCCCTGGAGGTGCAATACAGCCCTCGCCACTCGGTCAGTATCGAGCCTGGCGGGTTGTTCGAGCGCTTGGGCCTGGCGGCGCAGTTCGAGGTCAATTCGCTGCACAGTCAGGGCATCGACCGTCTGGCCCCTGGCCTGCGCGTTGAGGCGCGGGCCCCGGATGGCCTGATCGAGGCGGTGTCCATGCCGGCGGCGCCGGGCTTTGTGCTCGGCGTGCAGTGGCATCCGGAATGGCGCTTCAACGAAAACCCGGTCTCGCTGCGTCTGTTTCAGGCGTTTCGCGAGGCCTGCATTGCCTACGCAGTACGGGAGGGCTTACGGCAGGAATGATTCTGACGTCAGCCGAAGGTCTCGGATGACTCGTCCCCGATAGCAAAATTTCAATGAGTGAAAGCGAGCCTTGCACTCAAGGCTTGTGAAAACAATTCCAAAATCTACGGCAAATACTCATGAGCAATTACACAGAAGCCGGTCGCCCACCCGATGTGGCGGCCGACGCGGGCAACACTCAGCGCAGCAAAGGCCTGGCCAAGGGCCGCTTGGGCCTGTTGGCCAGCGTGGTGCTGGGCATTTCCACCATCGCCCCGGTCTATACCCTGACCGGCGCCCTTGGCCCTACCGTGCGTGAGGTGGGTGCCCACCTGCCTGCCGTGTTCATCGTAGGCTTCCTGCCGATGCTGCTGGTGGCCCTGGGCTATCGCGAGCTGAACTCGGCGGAGCCGGACAGCGGTACTTCGTTTACCTGGTCGGCGCGTGCATTCGGCCCGATGATCGGCTGGATCGGCGGCTGGGGACTGGTGGTTGCCACCACGATCGTGTTGTCGAACCTGGCAGGGGTCGCGGTGGACTTCTTCTACCTGTTCCTTGGGCAGATCACCGGCAAGCACGAATTGGCAGCATTGGCCGACAACCTGTTGATCAACATCATTACCTGTTGCGTGTTCATTGGCCTGGCAGTGTGGATCTGTTGTCGGGGTATCGCCACCACCATGACTGTGCAGTACGGCTTGGTGGCACTGCAGTTGCTGGTGTTGGTCGGCTTTGCTTTCGCCGCTTTCGGCGGCACGACCGCGCCTCCACCGCTGGCGTTCGATTTCGCCTGGTTCAACCCGTTCGGTGTCGAGTCGTTCTCGGCCTTTGCCGCTGGCCTGTCACTGTCGATCTTCATCTTCTGGGGCTGGGACACATGCCTGACCGTCAGTGAAGAGTCGGTGGGCAGTGAAGAGGTGCCGGGCAAGGCCGCCACCTGGACAGTGATGTTGATCCTCGGCCTGTACCTGTTCACCGCCATCGCCACCCTGCAGTTTGCCGGTATCAGCGAAACGGGCCTGGGCCTGAACAACCCGCGCATCCAGGAGAACGTCTTTGCCCACCTGGCCGGCCCGGTCATGGGGCCGCTGGCGATCCTGATGTCCATCGCCGTGCTGGCCAGTACGGCGGCGTCGCTGCAGTCCACCTTCGTGGCGCCGGCGCGCACCTTGTTGGCCATGGGTTATTACGGTGCGGTACCACAGAAGTTCGCCAGCGTCTGCCCGCGCTCGCAAACGCCACGCTATGCCACCATCTGCGCCGGCGTGGCCGCAGGCCTGTTCTACGTGACCATGCGTACGCTGAGCGAGAACGTACTGGCAGATACCATCACTGCACTGGGCATGATGATCTGCTTCTACTATTCGCTGACCGCGTTTGCCTGCGTCTGGTATTTCCGCGACAGCCTGTTCGACAGCCTGCGCCACTTCATCATGCGCGGCCTGTGCCCGCTGGTGGGCGGGGTGATCTTGTCGGTGATCTTCGTGCGTACCGCCATCGACAGTGCCTCTCCGGACTTCGGCAGCGGCTCGCATGTGGGTGGGGTGGGGCTGGTGTTCGTGATTGCTGCGATCATCTCGGTGCTGGGTATCGGGCTGATGATCCTGTCGCGCATGCGTGCGCCGGCGTACTTCCTCGGGGCTACCCTGCGCCAGCAGGCTACCTTGCCTCTGCAGGAATAAATCATTGGGGCCGCTTTGCGGCCCTTCGCGGGCACGCCCGCTCCCACAGGTACGGCACAAGCCTCAAGGCAGTGATTAACCCGTGGGAGCGGGCGTGCCCGCGAAGGGCTGCAATGCAGCCCCATCGATCTTTAGCCGATCATTTGCTTCAGCAGCGCCGCATGGCGCTGCTGTTGCTTCTTCAGCAGCAGCCGATTCGAGCGGAACACTGCTTTCAAATCTTCCAGCGCCACGTCGAAATCATTGTTGATGATCACGTAGTCATACTCGTCATAGTGCACCATCTCGCTGACCGCTTCCTTCATGCGCCCGGCGATGATCTCTTCGCTGTCCTGCCCGCGTCCGTCCAGGCGCTGGCGAAGCGCCTCCTGGCTTGGCGGCAGGATGAACACCGACAGCGCCTGTGGCATCAGCTTGCGCACTTGCTGGGCACCTTGCCAGTCGATTTCCAGGATCAGGTCGTAGCCCTGGTCCAGGGTCTGCTGCAGCGCGCTGCGCGAAGTACCGTAGAAGTTGCCGAACACTTCGGCATGCTCCAGAAAGTCACCTTGCGCGATCAGCGCCTTGAATTCCTCGTGGACGACGAAGTGATAGTTCACCCCGTGCTGTTCGCCCGGGCGCATGGCGCGGGTGGTGTGCGAGACCGAGACGCGGATCTGCTGGTCGTCCTTGGTCAGGGCGGTGACCAGGCTGGTCTTGCCGGCGCCCGAAGGGGCCGAAACGATGTAGAGGGTGCCGCTGCTGTGGTTCATGGTCGGGGTGGCCTTACTCGATGTTCTGTACTTGTTCACGCATCTGTTCGATCAATACCTTCAGGTTGACCGCCGCTTGCGTGCTGCGCGGGTCGAAGGCCTTGGAGCCGAGGGTGTTGGCCTCGCGGTTGAGTTCCTGCATCAGGAAGTCCAGGCGCCGGCCAGCGGCCCCACCACCCTTGAGCACTCGGCGTACTTCAGTGACGTGGGTGCTGAGGCGGTCGAGCTCCTCTGCCACGTCGCTTTTCTGGGCCAGCAGGACCATCTCCTGCTCCAGGCGCTGCGGGTCGAGCTCGGCTTGCATGTCGCCGAAGCGGTCGAGAATCTTCTGCCGCTGCGCCGCCAGCATCTGCGGCACCAGGGCGCGCAGGGTAGTGACTTCGCTGGCCATGTTGTCCAGGCGTTCGTTGATCAGCCGGGCCAGCTCCAGGCCTTCGCGCTGGCGCCCGGCCTTGAGTTCGGCCAGCGCTTCGTCGAACAGCGCCATGGCTTCGGCATTCAGTGCCTGTGGGTCGCTGGTGTCGGCCACCAGTACGCCTGGCCATGACAACACTTCCAGCGGGTTCAGGGGGGCCGGCTGCTTGATCAGGCCGGCCACTTCCTCGGCGGCGGCAACCAGTTGCGCGGCGCGCTCATGGTCCACCTTCAGCGGTTTGCCGTTGCTGTCTTCGTTGAGGCGCAAGGTGCATTCCACCTTGCCGCGTGACAGGCCCTGGCGCAGGCCTTCACGTACGCCGCCTTCGAGGTCGCGCAGGGCCTCAGGCAGACGCAAATGCGGCTCCAGGTAACGGTGGTTGACCGAACGCAGCTCCCAGACCAGGGTGCCTTGGCTGCCGGCGCGCTCGACACGAGCAAAAGCGGTCATGCTGTGCACCATGGGAGTACCTCGCGTAGATGAATGAACGGTGGGAGCCTCTCGGCTGCAAGGCGCAGGATTGTAGCGCAGTGTCGCCGTGGCGCCCAATCCACCTATGTTACCGACGGGTGGCTACTGGGGTAGGAAAAGGCGACGGGCTGTGCCGGGCGCGACAATAGGCATGTCTTCCCTGGGCTACGGGCTCTATAATGCTCGGCAGATTCAAAGTCCCAGTACAGGTATCCCAGATGAAACGTCCAAGTGGTCGCGCCGCCGATCAGCTCCGCTCGATCCGCATCACCCGCAACTACACCAAGCACGCCGAAGGGTCGGTACTGGTCGAGTTCGGTGACACCAAGGTCATCTGCACGGTCAGCGTTGAAAACGGTGTACCGCGCTTCCTCAAAGGCCAGGGCCAAGGCTGGCTGACCGCCGAGTATGGCATGCTGCCGCGCTCCACCGGCGAACGTAACCAACGCGAAGCCAGCCGTGGCAAGCAGGGTGGCCGCACCCTGGAAATCCAGCGCCTGATCGGCCGTTCGCTGCGCGCCGCGCTGGACATGAGCAAGCTCGGTGACATCACCCTGTACGTCGATTGCGACGTGATCCAGGCCGATGGCGGTACCCGCACCGCGTCCATTACCGGCGCCATGGTCGCCTTGTGCGACGCTTTGGCAGTGATCAAGAAGCGCGGCGGCCTCAAGGGCGGCAACCCGCTCAAGCACATGATCGCAGCCGTATCTGTCGGCATGTACCAGGGCGAAGCGGTGCTGGACCTCGACTACCTGGAAGACTCCGCAGCCGAAACCGACCTGAATGTGGTCATGACCAGCGCCGGTGGCTTCATCGAAGTGCAGGGTACTGCCGAAGGTGCACCGTTCCAGCCGGAAGATTTCAACGCCATGCTCGCTCTGGCGCAGAAGGGCATGGACGAGATTTTCGAGCTGCAGCAGGCGGCACTGGCTGACTGAAGCCAGCCCAGGAGGTGCGGGGCATGAGCGATTCGAACCTGTCGGTCACCCCGCCCAATGCCGAAGTGCGGCAATGGGCGATGCTCTGCCACCTCTCCGCGCTTCTGGGCCTGGTAGTGCCGCTTGGCCACCTGCTGGGCCCGCTGGTGCTATGGCACCTCAAGCGCGAGCAAGACCCTTTTATCGACGCCCAGGGCAAAGAGGCGCTGAACTTTCAGATCAGCGTGACCATTGCCGGGCTCATCTGCTTCCTGCTGATGTTCGTGGTCATCGGGCTGGTGCTGTTTGCCATGCTCGCAGTGGCCGTGATGATCCTGATCATCATTGCGGCGGTGCGGGCGAATGAGGGCAAGCCTTATCGCTACCCGATGATCTGGCGGCCGATCAAATAACCATTGGGGCTGCAATGCAGCCCCAATGGCCTTTTAGATGGTCAGCGTCCAGTCATAGTCGACGATCAGCGGCGCATGCTGGGAGAAGCGTGGCTGACGCGGCAGGCGGGCGTTGCGCACGAAGCGGCGCAGGCCCGGGGTGAGGATCTGGTAGTCGAACCGATACCCCAGGTTGAGCATCTCGGCCTGCTCGTTGTCCGGCCACCAGCTGTACTGGTCGCCTTCACGGCTGACTTCGCGCAAGGCATCGACATACCCCATCTCGCCAGTGATCGCATCCATCCAGGCGCGTTCTGGCGCCAGGAAGCCCGGCGACTGCTGGCTGTCACGCCAGTTCTTGATGTCGAGCTTCTGCTGCGCCACGTAGAACGAGCCGCAATAGATGTATTCGCGACGCTTGCGACGCTGCTTGTCCAGGTACTTGGCGAAGTCGTCCATCAACTTGAATTTCTGGTTCAAGTCTTCGTCGCCGTTCATGCCCGAAGGCAGCAGCAGGCTGGCAATACTGACTTTGTCGAAATCTGCTTGCAGGTAACGCCCGTAGCGGTCGGCTGTCTCGAAGCCCAGGCCGGTGATGACTGCCTTGGGCTGCATGCGCGAGTAAAGGGCCACACCACCTTGGGCAGGCACTTCCGCGTCGCAGGCATAAAGGAAATAGCCATCGAGCTGGAAAGCTGGGTCGTCGAGTTCAAAGGCCGAGGCGCGGGTATCCTGAAGGCAGATGACGTCGGCATTCTGGGCTTGCAGCCAGCTGAGCAAACCACGCTCGGCCGCAGCCTGAATGCCATTTACGTTCACACTGATGATCCGCATAAATGGCCCCAAAAATCTCGTGCGTGTATGATACCCGAGCTCAACCCATTTAGCTAAATCCGTGGTGTCCGGGACTATTCATGCAGCCGTATCAGCGCGACTTTATCCGTTTTGCCATCGATCGCGGGGTACTGCGTTTCGGTGAATTCACCCTGAAATCGGGGCGTACCAGCCCGTATTTCTTCAATGCCGGCTTGTTCAACACCGGCTCCGCACTGGCTGAGCTGGGGCGTTGCTACGCCGCCGCCATCGTCGACAGCAAGATCCCGTTCGATGTGCTGTTCGGCCCGGCCTACAAGGGTATCCCTTTGGCGGCGACTACCGCCGTGGCCCTTGCCGACCAGCATCAGCTGGACGTGCCATGGTGCTTCAACCGCAAGGAAGCCAAGGACCATGGCGAAGGTGGCAGCCTGGTCGGCGCCCCGCTGGCCGGTGACGTGCTGATCATCGACGACGTGATTACTGCCGGTACCGCCATTCGTGAGGTCATGCAGATTATCAACGCCCAGCAGGCCAAGGCCGCTGGTGTACTGATCGCGCTGAACCGTGAAGAGCGCGGCAATGGCGAACTGTCGGCGATCCAGGAAGTGGAACGCGACTTCGGTATCCCGGTGGTCAGCATTGTTTCGCTGACCCAGGTGCTGGAGTTCCTGGCTGACGATCCACAGTTGAAGCAGCACCTGCCGGCTGTCGAGGCCTATCGGGCGCAGTACGGGATCTGATCCTGGCCTGGGAATGAAAAAGGCGACCTTCTTCAGAGGGTCGCCTTTTTTTGTGCCGCCTGCACTGGCCTCTTCGCGGGTAAACCCGCTCCTACATGGGGCAGCGCCAGGCTCGAGGTCGGCGATTCCCCATGTAGGAGCGGGTTTACCCGTGAAGAGGCCAGTGCAGGCTAACCGATCAATCAGCGCGGCTTGCGATTGGTAATCAGGGTGCCCACACCGCTGTCGGTGAAAATCTCCAGCAGCACCGCATTCGGCACGCGGCCATCGATGATGTGCGAGCTGTTCACGCCGCCCTGCACCGCATCCAGCGCGCACTTGATCTTCGGCAGCATGCCGCCATAGATGGTGCCGTCAGCGATCAGTTCGTTGACCTGCTCGGTGGTCAGGCCAGTCAGCACCTGGCCCTGCTTGTCCATCAGGCCGGCGATGTTGGTCAGCAGCATCAGCTTCTCGGCTTGCAGCGCCTCGGCCACCTTGCCCGCCACCAGGTCGGCGTTGATGTTGTACGACTCACCGTTGGCGCCCACGCCGATCGGCGCGATCACCGGAATGAAATCGCCCTTCACCAGCATGCTCAGCAGGTCGGTGTTCACGCTTACCACTTCGCCCACGTGGCCGATGTCGATGATTTCCGGAGTGGTCATCTCAGGCGTCTGGCGGCTGACAGTCAGCTTGCGGGCGCGAATCAGCTCCGCGTCCTTGCCGGTCAGGCCGATGGCGCTGCCGCCGTGGCGGTTGATCAGGTTGACGATGTCCTTGTTGACCTGGCCGCCCAGCACCATCTCGACAACGTCCATGGTCGCCGAATCGGTGACGCGCATGCCGTCGATGAAGTGGCTTTCGATCGACAGGCGCTTGAGCAGGTCACCGATCTGCGGGCCACCGCCGTGGACCACCACCGGGTTGATGCCCACAGCCTTCATCAGCACGATGTCACGGGCGAAGCCCGTCTTGAGCTCCTCGCTCTCCATCGCGTTGCCGCCGTACTTGATCACCAGGGTCTTGCCGACAAAGCGGCGGATGTAAGGCAGTGCTTCGGACAATACCTCGGCTACATGGGAAGCGGCATCGCGATCGAGGGTCATGCAGGGCTCCTGTAAGGAACAGATAGTCGGTCAGAACGGCAGTTGCAGCTCAGGCTCTACCCGCAGCAACTGGGTGCGGAAAACATCCTTGATACGTTGCAATTCGGCGTCGCTGTCGGCCTCGAAACGCAGCACCAGCACCGGGGTGGTGTTGGAGGCGCGAACCAGGCCCCAACCATTGGCGTAGTCGACCCGCACACCGTCGATGGTGGTCAGGCTGGCTTCGCCCCAGTCGGCGTCGCGTTGCAGTGCATCAATGATGCTGAATTTACCCTCGTCGGTCACATCAATATTGATTTCCGGCGTGGAAATATCGTTCGGGAAGGCGGCGAACAGGTTTTCGGCGCTCTGCTCGGTCTTGCTGAGGATCTCTAGCAGGCGCGCGGCGCTGTAGATGCCGTCGTCAAAACCGTACCAGCGTTCCTTGATGAAGATGTGACCGCTCATCTCGCCTGCCAGCAGCGAACCGGTCTGCTTCATCTTTTTCTTGATCAGCGAATGGCCGGTTTTCCACATCAAGGCGCGGCCACCGTGCTGTTCGATCAGCGGGGTCAGGCGGCGGGTGCATTTGACGTCGAAGATGATCTCGGCGCCCGGGTTGCGCGCCAGCACGTCCTGGGCAAACAGCATCAGCAGGCGGTCGGGGTAGACGATGCTGCCGGTGTTGGTCACCACGCCGACGCGGTCGCCGTCACCGTCAAAGGCCAGGCCGATATCGGCACCGGTTTCCTTGACCTTGGCGATCAGGTCTTCGAGGTTCTCTGGCTTGCCCGGGTCCGGGTGGTGGTTGGGGAAGTTGCCGTCGACCTCGCAGAACAGCGGGATCACTTCGCAGCCCAGGGCTTCGATCAATTGCGGTGCAATCACACCGGCGGCGCCGTTGCCGCAGTCCACCACCACCTTGAGCTTTTTCGCCAGCTTCACGTCGCCGACGATCTGCTGGAAGTAGCGGTCGAGGATCTCGACCTTCTCCACGCGGCCCGGGGCCAGCGTCAGGTCGTTGGTTTTCAGGCGGGTCAGCAGGGCCTGGATCTGTTCGTTGGCCAGGGTGTCACCGGCGATGACGATCTTGAAACCGTTGTAGTCCGACGGGTTGTGGCTGCCGGTCAGCATCACACCAGACTTGCCGGCCAGCACGTTGGCGGCGTAGTACAGTGCCGGGGTGGGCACCAGGCCGACGTCGCTGACATGGCAGCCCGCATCGACCAGGCCTTTGATCAGTTGTTCCACCAGCATCGGGCCCGACAGGCGGCCATCGCGCCCTACCGATACCTGCGGTTCGCCCTGGGCCAGGCTTTGCGCGCCGATGGCACGGCCGATCCAGTAGGCGGTTTCGGCGTGAAGGGTCTTGCCGACCACACCACGTATGTCATAGGCGCGGAAAATGCTGTCGGGCAATGCGGCGGGGACCAGGTGGGCCATGTCGTTCATCTCTGGAAGCTCCATTAGTCAAAGGCTTTCTGGGCAGGCGCAAACTGAACGCTTGGACGGTGGTTTCGCCAGAGAGTTCGCCATCCTTGGCCTGAACGGTCATCTGCCGGCTCAGTGGCTGCCGGAGTGACCGAAGCCGCCAGCGCCACGCTGGCTTTCGTCGAACGCTTCGACGATGTCGAAGTGAGCCTGCACCACCGGTACCAGCACCAGCTGGGCGATGCGCTCGCCAACCGCGATGGTGAACGGCGTGTTTCCGCGGTTCCAGCACGACACCATCAGCTCGCCCTGGTAGTCCGAGTCGATCAGGCCGACCAGGTTGCCCAGCACGATGCCGTGCTTATGGCCCAAGCCCGAGCGTGGCAGGATGACTGCCGCCAGGCCTGGGTCGCCGATGTAGATCGACAGGCCGGTAGGAATCAGAATGGTCTGGCCTGGCTCGAGGACGGTGTCTTCCTTGAGCAGGGCGCGCAGGTCGAGGCCGGCGGAGCCGGGGGTGGCGTACGCGGGTAGCGGGAATTCGCTACCCAGGCGTGGGTCGAGGATCTTGGCTTGAAGAGCGTGCATGTAACTTATTGAACCTGGTTGAGCCGTTCGGCGATGAAGGCGACCAGTTGCCGGGCGATCTTGCCCTTGCTGGTCTGCGCGAAGAGGGTCTGGTGCTGCTGGCGGTCGATCACGGTCAAGGCGTTTTCTTCGCTGTTGAAGCCGATGCTGGGGTTGGCCACATCATTGGCGACGATCAAGTCGAGGTTCTTGTCCTTGAGCTTGCGCGTGGCGTAATCGAGCAAGTGTTCGGTTTCGGCGGCAAAGCCGACGCTGAACGGGCGGTCGGCGCGGCCAGCAATGGTGGCAAGGATATCGGGATTACGCACCATCTGCAGCAGCATGCCGTCGCCGGTCGTAGGATCTTTCTTCAGTTTTTGTGTGGCAACCACTTCGGGGCGGTAGTCCGCAACCGCTGCCGAGGCGATGAACAGGTCGCACGGCATGGCCGCTTCACAGGCCGCGAGCATGTCTCGCGCGCTGACGACGTCGATACGGCTGACCCGGTCAGGGGTTGGCAAGTGCACAGGGCCCGTGACGAGGGTAACCCGAGCTCCTGCTTCGGCGGCCGCTTCGGCCAAGGCGAAGCCCATCTTGCCGGAGCTATGATTGGTGATGTAGCGCACCGGGTCGATGTTTTCCTGGGTCGGCCCGGCGGTGATCAGCACGTGCTTGCCGGTCAGAGCCTGGCGTTTGAAGCTTTCTGCGGCGCACCAGGCCAGGTCGGTGGCTTCGAGCATGCGCCCCAGGCCGACGTCACCACAGGCCTGGCTGCCGGATGCCGGGCCGAACACCTGAATGCCACGGCTCTTGAGCTGCTCGAGGTTGGCCTGGGTGGCCGGGTCACGCCACATGGCCTGGTTCATCGCCGGCGCCACGGCGACGGTGGCGTCAGTGGCCAGCACCAGCGTGGTCAGCAGGTCGTCTGCCATGCCCTGGGCCATGCGTGCCATGAGGTCGGCGGTGGCTGGGGCGATCAGCACCAGGTCTGCCCACTTGGCCAGTTCGATATGGCCCATGGCAGCTTCGGCGGCCGGGTCGAGCAGGTCCATGTGTACCGGGTGGCCCGACAGTGCCTGCAGGGTCAGCGGGGTGATGAATTCTGCACCACCCCGGGTCATGACGACGCGCACCTGCGCGCCGTGCTCCAGGAGACGGCGAATCAGCTCGGCGCTTTTGTAGGCGGCAATGCCGCCACCCACGCCGAGAACGATGCGCTTGCGATACAGCCGCTGCATAGGCTTGCCTTTTTCCAGTGAGAGCGGGCGACGACGTTTGAAATGCCTGCGGCGGAACGTCGCATGTACGAGGCGAAATAGATTAACACAGGGCCGAAATGGGCCGCAGCAAAGGCAGGGGTGGAATGAACATCAGGGAGTGGCCGGCGGAAGAACGGCCTAGGGAGAAGTTGTTGCAGCGAGGGGCAGGGAGCCTGACAGATACGGAGCTGCTGGCCGTTTTTCTCGGCTCAGGCGTACGTGGGCGTAATGTCGTGGAGCTTTCGCGAGGCTTGTTGGTGAAGTTCGGCAGCTTGCGCCGGTTGCTGGAGGCTGACCGCGAGGCCTTCGTCGGCGAGCTTGGGTTGGGCCCGGTGAGGTACAGCCAGCTGCAGGCACTGCTTGAGATCGGCCGCAGGCACCTTGCAACGTCGATTGAGCGGGAGTCTGCCATGGACAACCCGGCAGCGGTGCGACGCTACTTGAAAGCCATGCTCAGGCATGAGGCCAGCGAGGTGTTCGGGTGTCTGTTTCTCGATACCAAGCACCGACCACTGGCATTTGAGATCCTGTTCAGGGGCACGATAGATCGGGCGAGTGTCTATCCGCGAGAGGTGGTGCGGCGGGCGTTGGTGCACAACGCTGCGGCATTGATCCTGTGCCACAACCATCCTTCAGGGATCAGTGAACCGAGTCAGGACGATGTGCATTTGACCCTGTCGTTGAAGCGGGGGTTGGCGTTGATCGACGTGCGGGTGCTGGATCACATCATCATTGGTGACGGGGAGCCGTTGTCGATGGTCGAGCATGGGTGGATTGTGGCCTGAGGGAGTACTGAGCGCCTTGTAGGGTCAGTACGGGCCCTTTCGCGGGTGAACCCGCTCCTACAGGGGTAGCGTCAACTGCCAGGCTGGCGCTGTCCTGTAGGAGCGGGTTTACCCGCGAAGAGGCCGGTACAGGCTTACCTGGTGACCGACACCTTGCTGAAATCCAGCCGCCCGAACGGGCTCACCTGGTACCCCTCGACGCCTTGGCGCAGCAAGGTCGCCGCCGTCGGGTGCGCCAGTGGCACCCACAGCGCCTGCTGCTGGATCAGCGTCTGCGCCTGCTGGTACAGCCGGCTGCGCACGCTCTGGTCGTTGGTGGTGCGCCCGGCGCTGATCAACTGGTCGAGGCGGCTGTCGCAGAAGCGTGCGAAGTTGGTCCCTGACTCGACCGCCGCACAGGAAAACTGCGGGCTGAGGAAGTTGTCCGGATCGCCGTTGTCGCCTGCCCAGCCCATGAACAGCAAGTCATGCTCGCCAGCCTTGGCGCGGCGGATAAGCTCGCCCCATTCGATCACGCGGATTTCCGCCTTGATACCAATCTTGGCCAGGTCGGCTTGCAGCATCTGCGCGCCAAGGCTGGGGTTGGGGTTGAGCAGGCTACCCGAGGGCCGGGTCCAGATGGTGGTGCTGAAGCCTTCTGCCAGGCCGGCCTTGGCCAGTAGGGCCTTGGCTTTCTTCACATCCAGCGGGTAGCCGGGCAGGTCCTTGGCGTAGCTCCAGGTGTTGGGCGGATAGGGGCCGTTGGCTGCCACTGCAGAGTCTTCGAACACGGCCTTGAGGTAGGCCTGCTTGTCGAAGGCCAGGTTGATGGCCTGGCGCACTTCCGGCTTGTTCAGGGGTGGGTGCTGGCTGTTGATGGCGACGAAGGCCGTCATGAATGCCGGTGTAGCGGCCACCTTGAGGTTGCCGTCCTTGCCCGCTTCGGCAATGTCCAACGGCTTGGGCGACAGGGCAACCTGGCACTCGCCACGCTTGAGCTTCTGCAGGCGAACGTTGGCATCGGTTGTGATGGCGAAGATCAGCGGGTCGACCGCCGGCTTGCCGGCGAAGTAGTCCGGGTTGGCGCGGTAGCGTACCACGGCGTCTTTCTGGAAACGCTGGAACACGAACGGCCCGGTGCCGATCGGTCGGCTGTTCAGCTTCTCCGGCGTGCCGGCCTTCAGCAGCTTGTCGGCATATTCGGCGGAGTAGATCGAGGCGAAGCCCATGCTCAGGGTGGCCAGGAAGGTGGCGTCCGGGTGGCTGAGGGTGAAGCGCACGGTGTTCGGCGCGGGTGCATCGATCGCTTTGATCAGGCTGCCCAACTGCAGCGATTGGGCATGCGGGTAGCCGCCCGGCGCAGTCTTGTGCCAGGCATGGGCCGGGTAGAGCATACGCTGGAAGCTGAACAGCACATCGTCGGCATTCAGCTTGCGGCTTGGCTTGAAATAGGCGGTGCTGTGAAACTTCACGTCATCGCGCAGGGTGAAGTCATACACCAGGCCGTCGGCCGATACCGTCCAGCTGGTCGCCAGGCTCGGCACCACCTTGCCTTGCGCCGCGTCGAACTCCACCAGGCGATTCATCAGTACGTCGGCGGTGGCGTTGGTGGTGGTGAGCGAATTGTACTGCACCACGTCGAAGCCTTCGGGGCTGGCCTCGCTGCAAACGCTCAGCGGAGCGGCCTGGGCAACGCCGGCGGCGAACAGGGAAGTGAACAATAAGGAAAGTGCGGCGGCACGCATGGTGGCTCCTTGGCTGTCAGTGGCCCATCTGCCAGTGCAGTCTGGAAAAGGCCTACCCTAGTGCGCCCGCCGGTAAATGACCACACCCTTTTTTGCAAATGTTGCGACGAGCGGTCGACGACTGGCGGGGCCTGCCGCTATGCTGGCCCGGCGCGTTCTGGCTTGCGGCAATGTGCATCTACTGTTGTTGCAGCCAAGTCTTTCTGGTATAAAGCAGCGCTCTTTTCTAGGGGCTCGGCCTGTCGCATAAGCGGATCCGGTCGATAAGGCCTCCAGAATCACGGCGCCCAGGCGCCAAAGACTGAGAGATTAAGCGGCCAACCCATGCCGGGTTGGGCATGTGGTTTTAGAGGGCTGAGTCATGTCGAGAGTCTGTCAAGTTACTGGTAAGGGTCCAGTAACCGGGAACAACATTTCCCACGCAAACAACAAAACCCGTCGTCGTTTCCTGCCGAACCTGCAGCACCACCGTTTCTGGGTTGAATCCGAGAAGCGTTTCGTGC
This sequence comes from Pseudomonas sp. yb_5, assembly GCF_043103865.1. Classification (NCBI taxonomy): domain Bacteria; kingdom Pseudomonadati; phylum Pseudomonadota; class Gammaproteobacteria; order Pseudomonadales; family Pseudomonadaceae; genus Pseudomonas; species Pseudomonas sp. yb_5. Next base: position 46,970 of record NZ_JBICKE010000084.1, on the reverse strand, counting down.
GTCTGCGCGTTTCCGCCAAAGGCATGCGTATCATCGACAAGCGCGGCATCGACGCCGTTCTGGTTGACATCCGTAAAGCTGGCGCCAAGGTTTAAGGGAGAGCATCATGCGTGAATTGATCCGTCTGGTTTCGAGTGCCGGTACCGGCCACTTCTACACCACCGACAAGAACAAGCGCACCACCCCGGACAAAATCGAGATCAAGAAATATGATCCGGTTGTTCGCAAGCACGTGGTGTACAAGGAAGCCAAGATCAAGTAATTGATCGGCGACCTGAAAAAACCCGCTTCCGAAAGGAGGCGGGTTTTTTTATGCCTGCTGCCGGGTCAGTTGAAGTCGAAGCCCTGGATCAGCAGGTCGGCACCGGCCTTGATCTGGATGCGCTCGACGTCGTACTCGCGGGTGCACATTTCGTTGGGGCCGACCACCCGGGTGCGGCCGGTAAGGGTGCGGATGGTGTCTTTGAGCGCTGGCGCGTAAGGGGTGCCGACCAGGTGGGCGAGGGTTCGCAGCACTTCTTCGTTGGTCATGGTGTTCTTCCTGTTGAAGTTGGATGGCCCGACATGGGCAGGGCCATCCTCACGCATGCCTGCGAATTGCCTGCGCTACATAGATACTGCTGTGGTTACTTCTGCTCGAACATCACATAGATCTTGCGGCAAGGCTCCAGCACCTCCCAAGTGCCTTTGAAGCCGGCGGGGATTACAAAGCGATCGCCGGCACGCAGGGTTTTCGCCCCGCCATCCTCGTCGCGCAGCACCGAAACGCCCTGGACGATCTCGCAGTATTCGTGCTCGGTGTAGTTCACTGTCCACTGGCCCACCTCACCTTCCCATACGCCAGCGGCAAACTGCCCGCACGGGCTGGAATAGTGGTTGTAGACCGCCTGGTCCGGCTCGCCCTTGAGAATTTTCTCCGCTGCCGGGCGGTAGCGTTCAGCTTCGGTGATGACCTGCGCGAAGTCGATGATGCTATCAATACTCATGGTTCGGCTCCTGTTGTTGTTTAATAAAATGAACATCAGTAGGCTTTTGAGCCTTCCGTGTCAAATATATTGATAGTTTACACCGGCTGGTTTAGGGTATCGCTTGCCAGTGTGCGCTCGGCGCCCGGCCAGAATTCTGACAACGCCTGTGAGTCCTCAGTGCGGCGTTGCACCTAAACAAGAGGAGGAGTTTCGTATGACCACCCTGACCCGTGCGGACTGGGAACAACGTGCCCAGCAACTGAAGATCGAAGGGCGTGCCTTCATCAACGGCGAATACACCGATGCCGCATCCGGTGAAACCTTCGAGTGCCTGAGCCCGGTCGACGGACGCTTCCTGGCCAAGGTTGCCAGCTGCGACCTGGCCGATGCCAACCGCGCTGTGGAAAACGCCCGCGCCACCTTCAACTCCGGCGTGTGGTCGCAGCTGGCCCCCGCCAAGCGCAAGGCCAAGCTGATCCGCTTTGCCGACCTGCTGCGCAAGAACGTCGAAGAGCTGGCACTGCTGGAAACGCTGGATATGGGCAAGCCGATCGGCGACTCCTCCAGTATCGATATCCCGGGCGCGGCCAATGCCATTCACTGGACTGCCGAAGCCATCGACAAGGTCTACGACGAAGTCGCCCCGACCCCGCACGACCAGCTTGGCCTGGTTACCCGCGAAGCAGTGGGTGTGGTCGGTGCGATCGTACCGTGGAACTTCCCGCTGCTGATGGCCTGCTGGAAGCTTGGCCCAGCGTTGGCCACCGGTAACTCGGTCGTGCTCAAACCGTCCGAAAAATCGCCGCTGACCGCCATCCGCATCGCCCAGCTGGCGATCGAAGCCGGTATCCCGGCTGGCGTGCTGAACGTGCTGCCAGGCTACGGCCACACTGTGGGCAAGGCGCTGGCCCTGCACATGGACGTCGACACCCTGGTGTTCACCGGTTCGACCAAGATCGCCAAGCAGCTGATGGTTTACGCGGGCGAGTCGAACATGAAACGCATCTGGCTGGAAGCCGGCGGCAAGAGCCCGAACATTGTCTTTGCCGACGCCCCGGACCTGCAAGCTGCCGCCGAAGCCGCCGCCAGCGCCATCGCCTTCAACCAGGGCGAAGTGTGCACCGCAGGCTCCCGCCTGCTGGTCGAGCGTTCGATCAAGGACAAGTTCCTGCCGATGGTTGTAGAGGCCCTGAAAGGCTGGAAACCAGGTAACCCGCTGGACCCACAGACCACTGTCGGTGCTCTGGTCGATACTCAGCAGATGAACACCGTGCTGTCGTACATCGAGGCTGGCCACAAGGACGGCGCCAAGCTGTTGGCCGGCGGCAAGCGCACCCTGGAAGAGACCGGCGGCACCTACGTCGAGCCGACCATCTTCGACGGCGTGACCAACGCCATGCGCATTGCTCAGGAAGAAATCTTCGGCCCGGTGCTGTCGGTGATTGCCTTCGACACTGCCGAAGAAGCTGTGGCCATTGCCAACGACACGCCGTATGGTCTGGCGGCGGGCATCTGGACTTCGGACATCTCCAAGGCCCACAAGACCGCCCGTGCCGTGCGTGCGGGCAGCGTCTGGGTCAACCAGTACGACGGTGGCGACATGACCGCGCCGTTCGGTGGTTTCAAACAGTCGGGCAACGGCCGTGACAAGTCGCTGCACGCGCTGGAGAAATACACTGAGTTGAAGGCGACCTGGATCAAGCTGTAATCCAGTAGGTCCTTTTCGCGGGCAAGCCCGCTCCTGCAGGTCTTCGCGACCGTGCAGGAGCGGGCTTGCCCGCGAATGGGCCTCTAGAAATATTGGCTGGGAGGCTGCAATGCGTTGGGGTACCTACTTCGCCGTACTGGCATCGGTGCTCAGTGTCGGGCTGGCGCTCGGCGTGAGCATGCCGCTGGTGTCCCTGCGCCTGGAGGCCTGGGGCTACGGCAGCTTCGCCATCGGCGTGATGGCGGCAATGCCGGCGTTGGGTGTATTGGCCGGGGCCAGCCTGGCCAGCCGCCTGGCAGGCTGGGTTGGCGTGCCCTCGGCGATGCGCCTGTGCCTGTGGGGCGGGGCGATGTCGATTGGTCTGCTCGCGCTGCTGCCTAGTTACCCGTTGTGGCTGCTGCTGCGGCTGATGATCGGCATGTCCCTGACCGTGGTGTTCATCCTCGGCGAAAGCTGGATCAACCAACTGGTGGTCGAACAGTGGCGTGGCCGGTTGGTGGCGCTGTATGGCAGCAGCTACGCCCTGAGCCAGCTGGCAGGGCCGTTGGTGCTGGGCTTTCTCGGCTCTGATGACGACTTCGGCTTCTGGGCAGCGACCGGTCTGCTGCTGGCCGCGCCGCTGGTTCTGCTGGGGCGTGGTGGAGCACCGAGCACGGAGGCCTGTAGTGTCACCTTTGGCGACCTGTTCGCCTTCTGCCGACGCTTGCCGGTAATTGCCTGGGCCATTGCCCTGTTCGCCTCGTTCGAGGCGATGATCCTCACTTTACTGCCGGTGTACTGCCTGCAGCAGGGCTTCACCACCGAAATCGCCTTGTTCATGGTAAGTACCGTGGTGGTGGGTGATGCGGTGCTGCAGTTGCCCATCGGCGCGCTGGCCGACCATATGTCGCGACGCACCCTGTTCACCGGCTGTGCGGTGACCCTGCTGGTGTCCAGCCTGGCAATCCCGCTGCTGTTGCACACGCCGGTTATCTGGCCATTGTGGGTGTTGTTCGGCGCCAGTGCCGGCGGCTTGTTCACCTTGTCGCTGGTGCTGATCGGTGAGCGCTACCGCGATGATGAGTTGGTGCGTGCCAATGCCCACGTGGCACAGCTGTGGGGTATCGGCTGTTTGCTCGGGCCGTTGTTGGCGGGTGCGGGGAGCCAGTGGATCAGCGGGCATGCGTTGCTGTTCCTGATGGCGGCCGGGGCTGCAGGGCTGGTGGTATTGACCCGGCGGCGCGGAGCCTTCGAGCCGGTCTCTGCCTGATGGTTTTTGGAGCGCAAGGCCCCCGGAAGTCGCAGTTACAGCATCTTCTCCAAGCCAACCGCCTTGCTGATCCAGGCATTGAGCCGCCGCCAGATCCCACCCGGCTCAGACGTCAGCACGTGCCGTTGGCCATTGTCCTCGGTCGCCCACACTAGCTTGTCACCTATCAGTTTCACCTGATAGCTCAGCGCAGGCGCCATACCCTGCTGGGCCAGCTCGCGGGTGTATTCGGCCAGTTCCGGGCTGTCCACCAGTACCCCGACCTCGGTGTTCCACAACACGGAGCGCGGGTCGAAGTTGAACGAGCCGATGAAGGTCTTGCGTCGGTCGAACACGATCGCTTTGGTGTGCAGGCTTGAATCCGAGCTGCCACGGAAACTCAATCGTCCCGCGCTGGGGTCGCCTGGCTGGCGGCGAAGCTCGTAAAGCTGCACACCGTGTTCAAGCAAGGCACGACGGTAGGGTGCGTAGCCTCCATGCACTGCCGGCACGTCGGTGGCTTCCAGCGAGTTGGTCAGCAGCTTTACCGAAACCCCTGCATCGGCGCGGCCGGTCAGGTACAGCAGCCCCGGCTCACCCGGTACAAAGTAGGCCGATGCCAGGACCAGTTCGCGGTGCACGTTAGCCAAGTCCGGTGCCAGTTGCTGGCTCAGCAGTAATTGCGGGTCCGGCTCGTCTTCGGCCAACACCTTGCTGGGCGCATCCCATAGCGCCTGAGCGTGAGCCCAGATCAGCTCGTTGCGCCACACATCCAGGTGCGGCTGCGACTGATAGGCCATCAACCGGTCGTACAGGGCCTTGCGCTGGGTCCTTGCTTCGGCCAGCGACACTTCCAGACGATGGCGGCTGGCACGCAGGTCGTTGGCATCCGGGTCATGCCAGAGGAAGTCGGTGATCGGCCGGCTGAGGGCGCTGTTCCAGTACTGGTCGAAGCTGTGCCCCAGTTGCTCGGCCACCGGGCCCACGCCCAGCAGGTCGATGTCGGTGAAGTTGAGGTTGGGCTCGGCATCGAAATACTCGTCGCCCAGGTTGCGCCCGCCGACGATGGCCATGCTGTTGTCCACCAGGAACAGCTTGTTGTGCATGCGCCGGTGCTGGCGCGACAAGTTGAACAGCCGGCCCACGGCGCGCGTGACGCCGGTACTGCGCCCCAGGTGCAGTGGGTTGAACACACGGATATGGATGTTCGGGTGGGCATCGAGGGTGCCCATGACGGTGTCCAGGCCATCGCTGGTGGTGTCGTCGAGCAGGATGCGTACGCGCACGCCACGGTCGGCAGCGCGTAGCAGTTCATGCACAAGGGCGCGGGTACTGAGGCCGTCGTGGACGATGTAGTACTGCAGGTCGATGCTCGCCTGGGCGTTGCGGATCAGTTCAGCACGGGCGCGAAAGGCCTCGTTGCTGTTGGGCAGCAAGCGAAAGCCCGAGCGGCCGCCATAGGGCGCGGCCTGGCGCAGCACCGAGCGGCCAAAGGCCGAGTCGTTGGCAGGCAACGCCTGACTGGTTTCGCGGGGCACGCTGATGCTTGTGCAACCGGCAAGGCCGAGCAACAACACCAGCAGCAGAGGCAACGCTCGCTGGAGTCTCAAAGGTGAACCGTCCTGTACAGCAAGGGCTTTAGGGATTTGACCGTGACGGGCGGCGCAAAGTTACGCGTCGACGCTTTCTTCATCCAGTAGACGAAGGGCGGTTTCACCGACCTTGCGCACGGAGGCTTCGATTTGTGGCGTTGGCCTGGCGGCGAAGTTCATGCGCAGGCAGTGGCGGAACTTGCCCGAGGCCGAAAAGATGCTGCCCACGGCAACCTGCACGCCCTGCTCCAGTAACGCGCGGTTCAGCCGAAGCGTGTCGAGATGTTCGGGTAGCTCCACCCAGAGCATGAAGCCACCCTGGGGCCGGCTGATCCGGGTCCCCGCCGGGAAGTAGCGGGTCACCCAGTCGCTCATCAGGTCGCGGCCACGTTGGTACTGGCTGCGCATGCGCCGCACATGGGGCTGGTAGTGCCCGCCTGCGATGAAGTCGGCAATGGCCAGCTGAGGCTGGCTGGCGGTGCTGCCTGTGCTGATGTACTTCATGTGCAGCACTCGCTCCAGGTAGCGCCCGGGTGCCACCCAGCCGATCCGCAGGCCGGGTGCGAGGGTTTTGGAGAACGAACTGCAGAGCAGCACGCGGCCATCGTCGTCGAACGACTTCAGGGTGCGTGGGCGTGGGTAGGTATAGGCCAGGTCGCCGTACACATCGTCTTCCAGAATCGCCACGTCATAGCGCTGGGCAAGGCTCAGCAGGGCCTTCTTGCGTGCTTCGGGCATGATGTAGCCCAGCGGGTTGTTGCAGCTGGGGGTGATCTGTATGAGCTTGATCGGCCACTGCTCCAAGGCCAGCTCCAGCGCCTCCAGGCTGATGCCGGTGACCGGGTCGGTGGGGATTTCCAGCGCTTTCATGCCCAAGCCTTTGAGGGTTTGCATGGCGCCGTGGAAGCTGGGCGAGTCGACTGCGACGATGTCGCCTGGCTCGCAGACCGCGCGGATGCTGCATGACAGCGCCTCATGGCAGCCGGTGGTGATCACCAGGTCGGCGGGCCCCAGGCGGCAGCCGGAGTCGAGCATCAGCCGGGCCACCTGTTCGCGCAGGGCCAGGTTACCGTGGATGTTGTCGTAGTACAGGCCAGGCATGTCCTGGCGCCGGCTCAACTGGGCGAGGCTGCGCAGCAGCGGCTTCAGGGTAGGGCTGTCGATGTCGGGCATGCCGCGACCGAGCTGCACCACGTCCTGGCGCGGGTTGCTTCGTACCAGTTCCAGCACCTGCTCCCACTGGGAGATGTCCACCGGGCGCTGGGCCGGGCGGCTGATTGCGGGTAGTGCCGGCAACTGCCGTTGGTCGCTGACGAAGTAGCCGGACTTGGGCCGCGGCAAGACCATGCCGCTGTCTTCGAGCATGCGATAGGCCTGCTGCACGGTGCTCAGGCTGACCCCGTGCTCCTCACTCAGTGCGCGCACAGACGGCAGGCGCTGGCCGGGGCGATAGAGGCCCTGCTCGATGCGGGCGCCGAGTATTTCGGCGAGATTCAGGTAGAGGGTCACGGCATACTCCTGCGCTGCATTGGCATAGCGACCGGTACAGTTGGGCTGAAAATACAGCATTCAGTCGGCCAGCGGCCAATTCTGTATGGGAATAATAAGGCTGTATTGGATCTGTATTGTCGAGGGTGCCGACGCGCATGCTTTCTCCACGGTAACAACTGAACGGGAGGATGCGGTGATGGGAGGCATGAGCGATGTGCGCTTGCAACTGTTGGCCAAGGAACTGGAAGCCGGGCAGCAGGCCAAGGTGTTCAACGCGCCAGAGGGTTTGGGGCGTTGGGGGCTGATGTTGCATCGCTGGCATACCCGCAGGGCGTTGCTGCAACTGACCGATGACGAGTTGCGCGATGTCGGGCTGAGCTGGGAGCAGGCCCGGATCGAAGGGCGGAAAGCCTTCTGGAAGGACTGACACAGTGGTCGCTGGAGGGCCTGTTGTGCCCCAGACTTGAAACTTGCACCGACCCTGTGGGAGCGGGCATGCCCGCGAAGCAGGCGTCGCGGAGGATGGCACGGGCTTCGCCCGTGTTCGCGGGCACGCCCGCTCCCACAGGGGGCTAGTCAGCTTTTAGATTTTAAGCAAGACAGTTGCTGCCACAAGGATGGGGACTTTCAGGCCAGCTCTTTCAGGCGATGCCACAGCATCCCCAGCGCCAGCAGTGGCGAGCGCAGGTGCTTGCCGCCAGGGAAGGTGATGTGCGGCACCTTGTTGAAAAGGTCGAAGCGCCCGCTTTCCTGGCCACTGATGGCTTCACCCAGCAGGCGCGCGGCCAAGTGGGTGGCGTTGAGCCCATGGCCCGAGTAGGCCTGGGCGTAATACACGTTCGGCTGGCTGGCCAGGCGGCCAACCTGCGGCAGGCGATTGGCACCAATGCCGATCATGCCGCCCCACTGGTAGTCGATGCGCACGTTGGCAAGCTGCGGGAACACCTTGAGCATCTTCGGCTGCATGTAGGCGGCGATGTCCTTCGGGTCGCGGCCTGAATAGTGGCAGGCACCGCCAAACAGCAGGCGGTGGTCGGCGGACAGGCGGTAGTAGTCCAGCGCCACGCGCTGGTCACACACCGCCATATTCTGCGGCAGCAAGGCGCGTGCGCGTTCTTCGCCCAGCGGCTCGGTGGCGATGATGTAGCTGCCGGCCGGCAGCACCTTGCCGCCCAGTTCGCGGTTGAGGTCGTTGTGGTAGGCGTTGCAGCACAGTACCAAGGTCTTTGCGCGTACCAGGCCTTGGGCTGTATGCACCTGCACTTCAGTGCCGTAGTCGATGCGGGTGACTTCGGATTGCTCGAACAACTTCACGCCCAGGCGGGCGGCTGCGGCGGCTTCACCCAATGCCAGATTGAGCGGATGCAGATGCCCGGAGCCCATGTCGACCAGCCCCCCCACATAGCAGTCGGCACCGACCACGCTGTGGATATCGTCCTTGCCGACCAGCCGCAACTCATGTGCATAGCCCAGGCTGCGCAGCTCCTCGGCGTCTTCGGCGAAGCCCAGCAGCTCGGCGGGTTTGTTGGCCAGGTCGCAGTAGCCCCAGGCCAGGTCACAGGCGATGGCATGCTTTTCTACCCGCTCGCGCACGATCTGTACGGCCTCCAGGCCCATCAGCTTCAGGGTGCGCACGCCTTCCTCGCCGATGACCGGGAGGAACTGCTCCAGACCATGACCGACTCCACGGATCAGTTGACCGCCATTGCGCCCACTGGCACCCCAGCCAAGTTTGCGCGCTTCCAGCAGGATGACCGAGAAACCACGCTCGGCCAGCTCGATGGCGGTGTTCAGGCCCGAGTAGCCGCCGCCGATGATGCACACGTCGGCGTTGTGTTCGCCTTGCAGGAAGGCGTGGTCGGGGTGTGGCGCGCTGCTGGCGGCGTAATAGGAGGCGGCGTGCTGCGCGCTGTGGATCATTGGGTAGGTCCTGAGTTGTTATCGGCCAAAAATGGAGGATAAGCTCGGGATCAAGAAGGGGGCAACCAAACGGCCCATTCAGGGGCGTCTGGCTCTCTCAACCGGCAAGGCAAAGGCCTGCGTTGGCTCAGGCGCATCCATAGTGCCGGCACCACGAATGTCGTATAGCTGATGAGCGGTACGGATTGCGGCAAGTATTCCGCTGTCGGTTTGTGTGGGCAGATTGTTGCGACTCATGCGTATCAGCGTGTTTGATGCACTGAGGCGGATAGTCGCTGAAAGCGCTGGGTCATTGGCTTGCGACTTCGCCTGAGTAATCTCGGCGAGTGAGTTGACCATTATCAGTTTGCCTTCACGCAGTCCCAGAACCGACTCCCTTGGCTGCGGTGTACTGCTGTATGGCCGTGATCGATTGCTGCTGTTGATGGGCGGCGCATCTTGATCGTACAGGGGGGGAGCTTCCCCCCAGCCAAAGTAGGAAGGAGGAGCTTGTTCATTGTTTGCGGCCCCAAGCGGTTGAGCTGGCACGCCGGGAGGGGTTGGTGAGTAGGGAGGCGGAGTAGCCGGGGCCCGGTGATGGCGGCGCAGGACTTTTGAACTGATCCAGTTCCCGAACTCTCCAGCGCACCCCGACGGGTCGGTGTAGTTGATGGGGTCGTTCAAACAATAGGCATAAGCATTGGTCCCACCTTTGAAGAACGGGCTCTGTGAGTCACCGCTAAGGAAGCGCATCAACACAGGGCTATAGCTGCGGCGACCGGCGCCGAGCGGATAGCATCCACTGGCAAGATCCAAACGTTCCCCGGTGAAGCCAATGTTTGTTGAGCAGTTAGCGAAAATATGGCCAAAAGGAGTAAAGGTTAATGGTCGACCCGCACCATCCGAGTTTCCCATCAAAGGTGTTTTCCGATGATCAATAGCTTGCAGATTGGTGACTGTGGGCTTAATTTCGGCGAGGGAGAAATCTGATGCCCGGAAGATGCGTTGTGTTTCCCGAGTGCTTTTCAGCACGATAAGCTTCAGTCCGCTGTAAAAGAACAGAATGTGGTTCTTCATCAGCTGGGGCTCGCTTAGCTGAAGGGGGATGTCTCGTCAGTTTGTAGAATGAGTAGGCTTTCCCACAACTGCCAAAATTATCAGGTCCACTGCTTCCATCCAGCACAAGCGTTACGCAAATATTACAGCCATGTCCTGCAACCGCCACAAGATCCACTTCCTGCGCGAACTCATCCCTTCATTCGAGTGCGAGCCCGGCTGCCATGACTGCTGCGGCCCGGTCACCACCTCAGCGGAGGAAATGGCCCGCCTGCCGCGCAAGTCCCAGGCGGAGCAGGACGCTGCTCTGGAGCGCCTGGACTGCGTGCACCTGGGCCCCAACGGCTGCACGGTGTATGAAGAGCGGCCGATGATCTGCCGGCTGTTCGGTACCACCCCGCGTATGGCCTGCCCGCGTGGTCGTGGCCCTGACCCGATGATCGACCCCGCCGCTGAACAGTTGGTCCACCAGTTCATTGCCACCACCCGCCAGGTGCTGGTCTAGCCTCAGTCCGGGATCGGCAGGCAGAGGCTCTCCTTCACCTCTTCCATCACGATGTAGCTCTTCGATTCGCGCACGTGCGGCAGTTTCAGCAGGATGTCCCCGAGCAGCTTGCGGTACGAGGCCATTTCCGAAATACGCGCTTTCACCAGGTAGTCGAAGTCGCCCGACACCAGGTGGCATTCCAGCACGTGGGGCAGCTTCAAGACCGCTCGGCGGAACTCCTCGAAGGTGTCGCCCGACTTGTAGTCCAGGCTGATTTCCACGAACACCAGCAGGCTGCCCTTGAGGTGCTGCGGGTTCAGGCGTGCGTTGTAGCCCATGATGATGCCCTCGCGCTCCAGGCGGCGAACCCGCTCGGTGCAAGGGGTGGTGGACAGCCCAACTTTCTCGCCCAGTTCGGTGAAGGAAATACGCCCGTCATTCTGCAGGATACGCAGGATGTTGCGGTCGATCTTGTCCAGTTCACGCTTGGTCTGGTGCTGGGTTCTCATAGGGGATGCCCCTCCGTGAAAGGCGTTTTTGCCGAGAATTCTCGCCAATAATAGGCTTTTATATAGTGAATTGCACTGGTCTCAAATTCCTATACTGCGCTCATTCATGCCATTTCAATAAAAGTGTGCGGCGCGCCGCGTGTGAGGGATAAAACGATGCGAGTTCTGGTACTTGGTAGCGGTGTAATCGGAACCGCCAGTGCCTACTACCTGGCCCGGCAAGGTTTCGAAGTCACGGTGGTCGACCGCCAGCCGGCGGTGGCCATGGAAACCAGCTTTGCCAACGCCGGCCAGATCTCGCCTGGTTATGCCTCGCCCTGGGCTGCCCCAGGTGTGCCGCTGAAGGCCATCAAGTGGCTGCTGGAGCGGCACGCACCCCTGGCCATCAAGCTCACGGGCGACGTTGACCAGTACCTGTGGATGGCACAGATGCTGCGCAACTGTACCGCCAGCCGTTACGCGGTGAACAAGGAACGCATGGTGCGCCTGTCCGAGTACAGCCGTGACTGCCTCGACGAACTGCGCGCTGAAACCGGCATCAACTACGAAAACCGCAGCCTGGGCACCACCCAGCTGTTCCGCACCCAGGCCCAGGTCGATGCTGCGGCCAAGGACATTGCCGTGCTTGAACAGTCCGGCGTGCCCTACGAGCTGCTCGACCGCGACGGCATTGCCCGCGTCGAACCTGCCCTGGCTGGCGTGAAAGACATCCTGGCCGGCGCCCTGCGCCTGCCGAACGACCAGACTGGCGACTGCCAGCTGTTCACCAGCAAGCTTGCCGACATGGCGTTGAAGCTGGGCGTGGAGTTCCGCTTCGGCCAGGACATCCAGCGCCTGGACGTTGCGGGTGACCGCATCAATGGCGTGTGGATCGACGGCAAGCTGGAGACGGCAGACCGCTACGTGCTGGCACTGGGCAGCTACTCGCCACAGATGCTCAAGCCGCTGGGCATCAAGGCCCCGGTATACCCGCTGAAAGGTTATTCGCTGACCGTGCCGATCACCAACAGCGACATGGCCCCGACTTCGACCATTCTCGACGAGACCTACAAGGTTGCCATCACCCGTTTCGACAACCGCATCCGCGTTGGGGGCATGGCTGAGATCGCTGGTTTTGACCTGTCGCTGAACCCGCGTCGGCGCGAAACGCTGGAGATGATCGTCAACGACCTTTATCCTCGCGGCGGTGACCTGAGCCAGGCCAGCTTCTGGACCGGCTTGCGCCCGGCGACCCCGGACGGCACGCCTATCGTGGGTGCCACGGCGTTCCGCAACCTGTTCCTGAACACCGGTCACGGTACCTTGGGCTGGACCATGGCGTGCGGTTCCGGTCGCTTGCTGGCCGACCTGATTGCGCGCAAGAAGCCGCAGATCAGTGCCGAAGGCCTGGATATCTCTCGTTATGGCAATAGCGGGGAAGTGGCCAAGCACAGGCAAAGCGCGCCGGCTCACCAGCAGTAATAGCCTGTGCCGGCCCATTCGCGGGCTTGCCCGCTCCCACAGGAGCACCACAGCTTTTCAACGCTGTGCGCTATCTGTGGGAGGGGCAGGCCCGCGAAGAATCCACCACCGATTTCAACCCGAACACCATAAGGCAGCCGCCATGCGTCCCGCCCGCGCCCTGATCGACCTCCAGGCCCTGCGCCACAACTACCGTCTGGCCCGTGAACTGACGGGTGCCAAAGCCCTCGCCGTGATCAAGGCCGACGCCTATGGCCACGGCGCCGTGCGCTGCGCCCTGGCCCTGGAGGCCGAAGCCGACGGCTTTGCCGTGGCCTGCATCGAAGAGGCGCTGGAACTGCGCGCTGCCGGTATCAAAGCCCCGGTGCTGCTGCTGGAAGGTTTTTTCGAAGCCAGCGAACTGGTGCTGATCGCCGAGCACGACCTGTGGTGCGTGGTGCACTCGCTGTGGCAACTGGAAGCCATCGAGAAAACACCGCTGCACAAGCCGCTCACCGCCTGGCTGAAGCTGGACAGTGGCATGCACCGCGTTGGCCTGCACCCCAAGGACTACCACGACGCCTACCAGCGACTGCTGGCCAGTGGCAAGGTTTCGCGCATCGTGTTGATGAGCCACTTCGCTCGCGCCGATGAACTGGACGCTGACGCCACCTCCCAGCAGATCGCCGTGTTCGAAGCTGCCCGACAGGGCCTGGCCGCCGAATGCAGCCTGCGTAACTCGCCCGGCGTGCTGGGTTGGCCGCAAGCGCCCAGCGACTGGGTGCGCCCAGGCCTGATGCTGTACGGTGCCACGCCGTTCGGAGTGGCGCAGGCCGAGGCCGCACGCCTGCAACCGGTGATGACCCTGCAATCGCGGGTGATCAGCGTGCGCGAACTGCCTGCCGGCGAGCCGGTGGGCTATGGTGCCAAGTTCGTCAGCCCTCGGCCGACCCGCGTGGGTGTGGTTGCCATGGGCTATGCCGATGGCTACCCGCGCCAGGCGCCCAACGGCACTCCGGTGCTGGTCGCCGGCAAGCGCACCCAACTGATCGGCCGGGTGTCGATGGACATGCTCAGCATCGACCTCACCGACGTACCAGAAGCCGCTGTCGGCAGCCCGGTAGAACTATGGGGCAAACAGGTGCTGGCCAGTGAGGTGGCCGCGCATGCGGGCACTATTCCCTACCAGATCTTCTGCAACCTGAAGCGAGTACCACGGGACTACATCGGCGAATGACACGCTGAAGCGGACAGGTTGGGGGCGGTGTGTTGTAAATACTGAACGGCATTGCCATGATATCGTTCACAACCACCCCTTTCCCACTGTTTCAGGAGGCTCCAGCTTTGGACGTCGGCGAACGACTGCAAGCCATCCGCAAGCTCAAGGGCCTGTCCCAGCGCGAACTCGCCAAGCGTGCAGGCGTGACCAACAGCACCATCTCGATGATCGAGAAGAACAGCGTAAGCCCCTCTATCAGCTCGCTGCGCAAAGTGCTGAGCGGCATTCCCATGTCCATGGTCGAATTCTTTTCGGTCGAGCTGGAGCCCGAAAGCCCCACTCAGATCGTCTACAAGGCCCACGAGCTGATTGATATCTCGGACGGTGCGGTAACCATGAAGCTGGTTGGCAAGTCGCACCCCAACCGTGCCATCGCTTTTCTGACCGAGGTGTACCCGCCAGGCGCCGACACCGGTGCCGAAATGCTGACCCACGACGGCGAGGAGACCGGTATCCTGCTTGAAGGCCGCCTGGAACTGGTGGTCGGCAACGAGATTTTCGTTCTCGAAGAGGGCGACAGCTACTACTTCGAAAGCACCCGCCCGCACCGCTTTCGCAACCCATTCGACCAGCCGGCGCGGTTGATCAGTGCGGCGACGCCTTCAAACTTTTGATCCAGCGCAGTGCATTGATTCGGCAATACCCCTTTCCTGTGTGGGGTCGTTTCACGGCTTCTGGGTTCCCGCTATACTTTTCAACGCTCGCCGATCCGTGGCCGCGAGCGTGATTAGCCACCATGAGGGTGTTCGCGTGAATCAAATCAAGAAGATGCTGGCCGTACCAGCAGCCGTATTCGCCCTCTGGGCAATGAGCGCAACCGCTGCGACCGATGACGACATCGCCAAACGCCTGGAGCCGGTTGGCCAGGTCTGCGTCCAGGGTCAGGAATGCAAAGGCATGGAAGTGGCCGCTGCAGCAGGTGGCGGGGGAGCCAAGACGCCGGATGAAATCATCGCCAAGCACTGCAATGCCTGCCATGGCAGCGGCTTGCTCGGCGCGCCTAAAATTGGTGACACCGCCGCGTGGAAAGAACGCGCCGACCATCAGGGCGGCCTGGACGGCATCCTGGCCAAGGCCATTACCGGCATCAACGCCATGCCGCCGAAGGGGACCTGTGCAGACTGCTCGGATGAAGACCTGAAAGAAGCGATCAAGAAAATGTCCGGGCTGTGATTTACAGCTGAATTGCATGAGGCCCGCCGTTGATGGCGGGCTTTGTTTTTGTGGTGCCTGTGCTGGCCCTTTCGCGGGCACACTCGCTCCCACAAGCCCCCCTCAGAACCTGAGGATTATGGTTAACCTTTGGGAGCGGGCGTGCCCGCGAAAGGTCCAGTACAGGCAACCAACCCGCTAGAGCCATGTCCATGGATGTCTCCAGAAGCCCCGATCGGGCTGAGCCTGATTCCATGAGAACTAGCATTTTTACCAGTTCTATTTTTCAGGGTTCTGAAGAACACTGACGCTTCTGATTGCAGTGGTGGCTAACAATGGATCTGGGCGATAACTGTCCCGAGCAACATGCAGCCGGTCGAACACAGCCGCAAAAGCTGATCCCCGGCAGCGCCCCTCGGCATCTGGCCTATTCGCCTTATGGCTATCTCTCGATTTTCCAGGCCGTGCTCGGCTTTAATGGTGGCCGACAGGACCCTGTTACCGGCTGTTATCTACTGGGTAACGGTCGTCGAGCATTTAACCCATCATTGATGCGCTTTATTAGCCCGGACAGCATGAGCCCGTTCGCAGCGGGTGGTCTGAACTCTTATGTCTACTGCCTAGGAGACCCGGTTAACCGGGAAGACCCGAGCGGTTATTTCTCTTTAATCAAACCTATCTCGCGATTGTTCAGGTATTTTTTTCCAAAGAAAAAGCCTACGACGTCTGGTAAGTTGCACCGGGCGATTGTTGTTGAAACCGAAGTAATTACCAAGACCTACAGTGATATACCTTCCGATACCAAGATCAAGGTGGTCAAATCGCCGAAAAGTGTGCCGAATGGCTATGTATTGAGGATGGTGCATGGTACTCAGGAAGAGCATGTTCAATCATTGTTGAGCGGGCTCGATCCTGGCTATAAAAAGAATGGATCCTACGGCGCGTACGTTTATGGCACAACGAATATTGATGCGGCCAGCAACTACACAGGCCAGGACGGATCTATAGTAGGGTTTTACGTGCATGAGTCTGAGTCCTGGGTTCGCGGTAAGGACTATTGGTATGTTCATAAAAATGCGATAGCGATCGATAAGAGCGCGTATCACAAGGTTCATGTGAACGAAGAAGTGGTATTTCCATTTTTAATTAGTAAGACGCTTAAAGTAAGATGGGGTTGACCGGAGTATGCCCTAGGCAACCAACCCGCTTGAGCTCATGTCCAACCCCTGAACCCACGGATGTTTCAGGAGGCCCCATGCACCTCTGCTCCATCGACCAGGCTGTCGAGCAGGTCTTGTCCCGGCTGCCAGCCCATATCCATATGGGCCTGCCTTTGGGCCTGGGGAAACCCAACGCCTTCGTCAACGCACTTTACGCCCGCGTACGCGAGCTGCCCGAACGGCGCCTGACCATCTACACCGCACTTTCCCTCGGCCGCCCGCCACTGGGCGATGGCCTGCAGCGGCGCTTTCTCGAACCCTTCGTCGAGCGAGTGTTCGCTGACTACGAAGAGCTCAGTTACCTCGCAGACCTGCGCAACGACACGTTGCCACCCAATATTCGGGTCGAACAGTTCTTCATGCAGCCCGGTAGCCTGCTGCACAGCGAATCGGCCCAGCAGGACTACGTCAGCAGCAACTACAGCCATGCCGCACGGGATATCAACGCCAAAGGCCTGAACCTGATCGCCCAGTTGGTGGCCGCCACCCCCGAAAAGCCCGTGCACTTGAGCCTGGCCTGCAACCCAGACATCACCCTCGACCTGCTGCCGATGATCGCCAAGCGCCGCGCGGCTGGCGAAACCATCCTTATGCTGGGGCAGGTGCATGCCGAGCTGCCCTACATGCCAGGCGATGCCGAGCTGCCCATCGATTCCTTCGACCTGCTGCTCGACGAAGCCGAGCAACGCCGGTTGTTTTCCACGCCAAATATGCCGGTCGGCATCCAGGACCACTGCATCGGTCTGCACGCCAGCAGCCTGGTACGCGATGGCGGTACGCTGCAGATCGGCATTGGTGCCATGGGCGATGCGGTTGCCGCGGCATTGCTGGCGCGTCAGGGCGACAACGCCGGTTACCGTGCGGTGCTCAAGGCGCTGGATGTCGGACCGTGGCAGGCATTGATCGAGCGAGAAGGGGGTCTGGGCACCTTTGCCCACGGCTTGTACGGCTGCAGCGAGATGTTCGTCAACGGCCTGCTGGTGCTGGCTGAAGCAGGGCTGCTACGACGCCCGGCGGACGAGCAGGGCACAATACTGCATGGCGGCTTTTTCCTCGGCCCGCAGGCGTTCTACCAGCGCTTGCGCGAGATGCCGCTGGAGCAGCGCGCGCAGTTTGCCATGACCCGTATCAGCTTCATCAACGAGCTCTATGGGCAGGAGGAAATCAAGCGCCGACAACGTCGTGATGCGCGCTTCATCAACACCGCGTTCGGCATGACCCTGCTCGGCGCCGGGGTGGCCGACCAGCTTGAAGACGGCCGCGTGCTCAGTGGCGTGGGCGGGCAGTACAACTTCGTTGCACAGGGCCATGCGCTGGAGGGCGGGCGTTCGATCCTGCTATTGCGCAGCTGGCGCGAGGCAGGCGGGGAGGTGACCTCAAACCTGTTCTGGACCTATGGCCACTGCACCATCCCCCGGCACCTGCGCGATATCGTGGTGACCGAGTACGGCATTGCGGACTTGCGTGGGCAGACTGACAGCGAGGTGATAGCGCGGTTGTTGGCGGTGAGCGATTCGCGGTTCCAGCCGGGCCTGATCAAGCAGGCCAAAGAAGCTGGCAAGCTTGCCGACGACTTTCAGCTGGAGGCGCGCTTTACCGACAATACCCCGCAACGCCTGGAGGCGATCAGGGCACAGCATGCGCGGCTGTTCCCGGAGTATCCGATGGGCACCGACTTTACGGCCGAGGAGCGGGATCTGTTGCGGGCGCTGAACTGGTTGAAGAGCAAGTTCAAGCTGAGCGAGGTGCTGGAGCTGGGCAAGGCAGCGTTGGATGCACCGGGCCCGGAGGGGTATGAAAGCCACCTGGAGCGGATGCAGTTGGGGCAGCCGCAGGGGCTTAAAGAAGAACTTTACCAGCGCTTGTTGTTGGCGGGGCTGGCGGCAACCAGATAAAAGGGTTGCGGCCATTCGCGGGCACGCCCGCTCCCACAGGTACGGCACAGCGTTCGAGACCTGTGCTGTCCCTGTGGGAGCGGGCGTGCCCGCGAAGCAGGTGTCGCGTTTATTCGATGAAGCTGACTACACCACCTTCCAGCGACTTCACCCGGGCCAGCGATTCAACGCGGTAGCCCTGGCTGTCCAGTTCGGCACGGCCGCCCTGGAACGACTTCTCGATCACGATGCCCAGGCCCGCCACGGTGGCACCTGCCTGCTTGATGATCGAGATCAGCGCCTGCGAGGCCTTGCCGTTGGCCAGGAAGTCGTCGATCACCAGCACACGGTCGCTGCTGTTGAGGTGACGCGGCGAGATGGCCACGGTGTTCTCGGTCTGCTTGGTGAAGGAATACACCGAGGCGGTCAGCAGGTTTTCGGTCAGGGTCAGCGACTGGTGCTTGCGAGCGAAGATGACCGGCACACCCAGTTTCAGACCGGTCATCACCGCCGGGGCAATGCCTGAGGCTTCGATGGTGACGATCTTGGTCACACCGGCGTCGGCGAACAGGCGAGCGAACTCGTCACCGATCAGCTGCATCAGCGCCGGATCGATCTGGTGGTTGAGAAACGCGTCGACTTTGAGAACCTGATCGGAAAGCACGATGCCTTCTTCGCGAATCTTCTGATGCAGTGCTTCCACTGTGATTTCCTCGATGTAGATAGTGGTCTGTATGGCCGATCTGTGAGCTCAAATCGGCCATACAAACCACCGTGGCCGCTAACAGCGGCAAAGTTAAAGAGTAATGGTTGATCAGCGTTTGAGCATTGCCCGGATATCGGCCAGGGCGTTGTTGCCGCGTGCGGCCTTCACCTCGACCGGCGCATCGTCCAGGCCCTCCCAGGCCAGGTCGTCCGGAGGCAGTTCGTCGAGGAACCGGCTGGGCGTGCAGTCGATGATTTCACCGTACTGCTTGCGCTTGGCGGCGAAGGTGAAGGCCAGGGTCTGGCGCGCGCGGGTGATGCCCACGTAGGCCAGGCGGCGTTCCTCTTCGATGGTGTCGGCCTCGATGCTGGAGCGGTGCGGGAGGATTTCCTCTTCCATGCCCATGATGAACACGTACGGGAACTCCAGGCCCTTGGAGGCATGCAGGGTCATCATCTGCACACCTTCGGCGTTCTCTTCTTCTTCCTGCTGGCGCTCGAGCATGTCGCGCAGCACCAGCTTGCCGATGGCGTCTTCGATGGTCATGTCACCCTCTTCGTCCTTCTCGAGGGTGTTTTTCAGCGCTTCCACCAGGAACCAGACGTTGCTGATGCGGAACTCTGCGGCCTTGTCGCTGGCGGTCTGCTGGCGGATCCAGTTCTCGTAGTCGATGTCGCGGATCATCTCGTGCAGCGCGGCAATCGGGTCTTCCAGGGCGACCTTGTGGCGCACCCCATCCAGCCAATGCTTGAAGCGCTGCAAACGCTCGGTGTAGCGCGCGTCCAGGTGCTCGCCCAGGCCCAGTTCCTCGCTGGCGGCGTACATCGATATACCGCGCTCGGTGGCGTAGTTGCCGAGCTTTTCCAGGGTGGTGGAGCCGATTTCCCGGCGCGGTACGTTGATCACACGCAGGTAGGCGTTGTCGTCGTCCGGGTTCACCAGCAAGCGCAGGTAGGCCATCAGGTCCTTGACCTCCTGGCGGCCGAAGAAACTGTTGCCACCCGACAGGCGATACGGCACCTGGTGGTGCTGCAGCTTCAGTTCGATCAGCTTGGCCTGGTAGTTGCCGCGGTAGAGGATGGCGAAGTCGCTGTACGGGCGGTTGGTGCGCAGGTGCAAGGTGAGGATTTCCATGGCCACGCGTTCGGCCTCGGCTTCCTCGTTCTTGCAACGGATCACGCGGATCTCGTCGCCCACGCCCATTTCGCTCCATAGCTGTTTCTCGAACGCATGCGGGTTGTTGGCGATCAACACGTTGGCACAGCGCAGGATGCGGCTGGTGGAGCGGTAGTTCTGCTCGAGCATGACGATCTTCAGGGAGGGGTAGTCCTCCTTGAGCAGCATCAGGTTCTCAGGGCGTGCACCACGCCAGGCGTAGATCGACTGGTCGTCGTCGCCTACCACGGTGAACTGGTTGCGCATGCCGATCAGCATCTTCACCAGCAGGTACTGGCTGGCGTTGGTGTCCTGATATTCGTCTACCAGCAGGTAGCGCACACGGTTTTGCCAGCGTTCCAGCACCTCGGGGTGCTCCTGGAACAGTTTGACTGGCAGCAGGATCAGGTCATCGAAGTCCACTGCGTTGAACGCCTTGAGCGTACGCTGATAGTGGGTGTAGACGATGGCTGCGGTCTGCTCGCGTGGGTTGCGCGCTTTTTCCAGGGCCTCTGGTGGCAGGATAAGGTCGTTTTTCCAGGCACCGATCATGTTCTTGATCTCGTCGATGCCGTCGTCGCCGGAGTATTCCTTCTGCATGATGTCCGACAGCAACGCTTTGATGTCGGACTCGTCGAAGATCGAGAACCCCGGCTTGTAACCCAGGCGCTCGTGTTCCTTGCGGATGATGTTCAGGCCCAGGTTGTGGAACGTACACACGGTCAGGCCACGGCCTTCTCCCGGGCGCAGCAAGGTGGCAACCCGCTCCTTCATCTCGCGCGCGGCCTTGTTGGTAAAGGTCATCGCCACGATGTACTGGGCGCGGATGCCGCAGTTCTGGATGAGGTGGGCAATCTTGCGCGTGATCACGCTGGTCTTGCCCGAACCTGCACCGGCGAGCACCAAAAGAGGGCCGCCGACATAGTCACGGGCTTCCTGCTGCCGGGGATTGAGTCGGGACATGCTAGAAACCGGGGGTCGCCAGAAAATAGCCGCGCATTCTAACAGGCATGGGGCCGTTGTGGCGCGACCGTCTGACGTCTGAGTCAGACTTTTGTCCGTCTCATTATTAGTGCTACTAATGCTAGTAGCTGAAAAAATCATATTTGCCGGTTTGTGCCGTTTCGCGCAGGATGCACGACAAAATACGTCGGGATGCTACGCCCGAGAAACATGTATAAAATTGAAAATCATTTTCATTGAATGCAGTGGCATATCCGCCAGTCTCGTTGCACCGTGAAGCCCTAAGGAGCCCGCTTGTCCACGCCTGTCGAACCTTTGCGTTTGCTGCTGTTGGCCGATGAGCCGGAATGGGCCGCCTTGTTGCACGCCTGCATGCCTGCACTGGGTGGCAGCGCCGTGCTACTGACTGCGCCAAACTGGGAGGCGGTCGACAGCCTGTTCAGTCATGATCGCCAGGCCGTCGTACTGGCAACGCCAGGCTTGCAGCCCGCCGCCGGGCGTTGCGAGCTGCCGACCATCCTGCTGCTTGACCACGAGCCTGAGGCGGCGCCCAGCGCTGTCAGCGACTGGCTGGTACGCGACCAGCTCAACGCCGATACCCTGCGCCGCTCACTGCGCCATGTGCGAGAGCGCGGTGTGCTGGTCGCCACCTTGCAGCGCCTGGCCGAGCAGGACCCGCTGACCGGCATCGCCAACCGCCAGGGCTTCCAGGCTTTGCTCAATGCGCGCCTGGCCGAAAACGACGGCCGTGGTGTTGCGCTTGGCCACCTGGACCTGGACAACTTCCGCCACGTCAACGATGCCCTCGGCCACCAGTGCGGTGACCGGTTGATCCTGCAGGTCGTGGCACGGCTGAAGCATCAGTTGGAAGCGGGCGACCAGTTGGCACGACTGGGCAGCGACGAGTTTGCCCTGCTGATCGACACCCGCCGCGATGCCAACCGCGCCGAATGGATGGCCGACCGCATCGTCGAGGCCTTGGCCGAACCTTATTGGATCGACGGCGAAAGCCTGTTGTTGGGCTGCAGCCTGGGCCTGGCCCATGCTCGCGCACAGAGCGGCGCCGATCCGCTGATGTGGCACGCGCACATCGCCATGCGTCAGGCCAAGGGCAGCCAAGGCTGCACCTTCCATGTGTTCAACGAACGCATCAACCGCAACGCCCGCAGCCTTGCCGACCTGGAAAGCGAATTGCGCCGCGCCCTGCGCCGCGACGAGCTGGAGCTGCACTATCAGCCCCGCCTTAACCTGGCCGACGGGCGCATTGTCGGGCTGGAGGCGCTGGTGCGCTGGCGCCATGCCGAGCGCGGGCTGCTGCCGCCCAGCGAGTTCGTGCCACTGGCCGAGCAGAGCGGCCTGATCGTGCCCTTGGGCTATTGGGTTATTTCCCGTGCCTTGAGTGACATGCAGGCACTGTGCGAGCGCGGCCTGGAACCGCTGCACATGGCGGTCAATTTGAGTTTCCGCCAGTTCCAGGACAGCCAGCTACTGGCCACCTTGAGTCGCCTGATCCTCGAGCACGGTGTGGATGCCCGCTGGCTTGAGTTCGAGCTGACCGAGACGGCGGTGATGCGCCGCAACGAGGTGGTGCGCCAGACCATGGACGCGCTGGGTCGCCTGGGCGTGCGCTTCTCGCTCGATGATTTTGGCACCGGGTTTTCTTCGTTCGTGCACCTCAACAGCCTGCCGATCACCTTGCTCAAGGTGGATCGCAGCTTTGTTGCGGAAATGGAAATGCGTGAAGAAAACCGCAAGCTGGTGCACGCCATGATCAACCTGGCGCACAACCTCAACCTCGAGGTGGTGGCCGAGGGGGTGGAGAGTGAAGAGCAGCTGGCGTTGTTGCGTGGGTTTGGCTGCGACCAGGTGCAGGGTTTCCTGGTCAGCAAGCCGCTGCCGATAGAGGAATTGATGGCGTATTTGCTGCAGGCGCCTGGCCGCCAGTTGGAGGCTGTCCTTTAGGGCCTCTTCGCGGGCACGCCCGCTCCCACAGGGACCGCGCAATTTTGAGCCTGCGCAATCCTGTAGGAGCGGGTTTACCCGCGAATGGGCCGGGCCTGCTGGCCAATCTCCACCAGGCGTTCACCGTTGCCGCCACCATCGTATTCGCGGGTAAACCCGCTCCTACACACTGATCTGCGGTGGACACACACCGGGGGTTGGGCACAGGCCGTTGTAGGAGCGGGTTTACCCGCGAAGAGGCCCGCAAGTCAGGCCGAAGCCGTCGCCTTTCCGGAAGCCCAACCCTTACCCAGCAACCGCTTCATCCGCCATTCAAAGCCAAAGGTCAGCGCCACCGCCGCACATGCCAGCCCCAGCGCCAGCCCCCACCAGATCCCTACTGCACCACCGCCCAGGGTAAAGGTGAACAACCAGGCGCTCGGCGCCCCCACCAGCCAGTAGCACACCAGCCCGATCAGGAAGGTGGTCTTGGCATCTTTCAGCCCTCGGATAGAGCCCATGGCAATCGTCTGCATGCCGTCGAACAGTTCGAACCACGCCGCTACCATCAACAACTGCACGGCCACCTGGAAGATCGCGGCAAAGGCCGGGTCATTGCGGTCGATAAACAGCCCTACCAGCGCTTCGGGCAGCAGCAGGAACAGGGCGGCGAAGGCAAACATGATCATTGCCCCGAAGCCGATGCCCACCCGCCCGGCGCTGCGTGCTGCCAGCAGGTTACCGGCGCCGTAGTAAAGGCCTACGCGCATGGTCACCGCATAGGACAAGCCTGTCGGCACCATGAATGCCGTGGACACGATCTGCAGGGCAATCTGGTGCGCCGCCAGTTCGGTGCTGCCCAGCACGCCCATGCACAGCGCTGCGAAGGCGAACAGGCCCACTTCCACCATGTACGTGCCGCCAATCGGCAGGCCCAGCCGCCACAGTTCGCGCAAGGCCGCCAGTGATGGGCGTGACAGGCCCTTGCGCAGCGGGTAGGCGGCGTAGGCCGGGTGCCAGCGAATGTACAGCGCCAGGGCGATGGCCATGCCCATCGACACCACTGCAGTGACCAGGCCGATGCCCATCAGCCCCAGCTTGGGCAGGCCGAACATGCCCTCGATCAGCGCCACGTTGAACAGGTAGTTGAGCACCGTGCCTACCAGGCTGATGACCATCACCGGGGTCGAGCGGCCCAGCGCGCTGGTGAAGCCGCGCAAGGCCATGAAGGTCAGGTAGCCGGGCAGGGCCAGCGGTAGCAGGGTAAGGAATTGCGCAGCCGAGGCCACGTTCTCGGGCTTTTGCCCGAACAGCAGCAGCACCGGTTCAAGGTTCCACAGCACCAGCGCGGCGAACAGTGCAAGGCCCCAGGCCAGCCACAGACCGTTCTGCGCCAGGCGGGTAGCGCCCTCGATGTCGTTGGCACCCTTGCGAATGGCCACCAGCGTGCCGACTGCGGCGATCACGCCCAGGCAGAAGATCGATACGAACGAATAGCTGGCTGCCCCCAGACCACCACCCGCCAGAGCCTGAGGGCTGATGCGGGCCATCATCAGGGTGTCGGTCAGCACCATTAGCATGTGCGCCAACTGCGAGGCAATCAGCGGCCCGGCCAGGCGCAGCAAAGCCTTGAGTTCTGTGGTGGGCGCGACGTGCATGGGGCGGTCCTTCATTCTGGAGTGATCAACGAACGGCGATTCTGAGGCTTCGGTCAACTTTGCACAAAAGGATAAAAGCGATAGTTGGCATGAGTTGAACTCATGTATATAGGTTTCTCGGTGATTTGCCTCACACGCCTATATTGCAGGTGCCTCATGCCACGCCAGCTACCACCGCTGTATGCACTGCGCGCATTCGAAGCTGCCGCGCGGCTAAGCTCCTTCACCCGTGCGGGCGAAGAGCTTTCTATTACCCAAAGCGCCATCAGCCGGCATATCCGTACGTTGGAAGAGCATTTTGCCTGCCGCCTCTTCGTGCGCAGTGGCCGCAGCCTGCAACTTACCGAAGCGGGGCGGGTACTGCTACCGGGCGTGCGCGAGGGCTTTGCGGCGTTTGAGCGGGCCTGCGAAACCTTGAGTGGTGAAGACGACATACTGCGCATGAAAGCCCCCTCGACCCTGACCATGCGCTGGTTGCTGGCGTGCCTCAGTCGCTTTCGCCACCTGCAACCGGGCAATGAGGTGCAGCTGACCAGTGCCTGGATGGATGTCGACCATGTGGACTTCCACCAGGAGCCGTTCGATTGCGCGGTGTTGCTCAGCGACGGGGTATTCCCGCCGGAGTGGGAGGTGCGCAAGCTGTTCCCTGAGTTGTTGATCCCGGTCGGCGCGCCGGACCTGCTCGACGAGGAACCCTGGAATGTGTGCAGGCTGGCCTCTGTCGAACTGCTGCACCCCACGGTGGATAAGCGTGACTGGCGGGAGTGGCTGGAGCGTATGGGGCTTGGCGACAAGGTATCGCTCAAGGGCGGCCAGGTGTTCGACACCCTGGAGCTGGGCATGATTGCCGCAGCGCGTGGCTACGGGATATCCATGGGCGACTTGCTGATGGTGGCCGAAGATGTGGCGCAGAAGCGCTTGAGCCTGCCATGGCCGACGGCGGTGCCCAGCGGCATGGATTACTACCTGGTGTGGCCGCGTACCCGCCCGGGTGGCGAGCGTTTGCGGCGGTTGAGTGCGTTTCTGGAAGACGAGGTGGCGGCGATGGATTTGCCGGATGTGGAAATCTTGCCGCGTCTTTGATCACCTGCACCGGCCTCTTCGCGGGCTCGCCCGCTCCCACAGGTCATATGCCCTGTTACCTGTGGGAGCGGGCAAGCCCGCGAAGAGGCTGGTACAGATTTACATCGAGCCCAGATTCAACGCCTGTGCACAGGCCTGCAGCGACCGGCGCTCGCTTTGCGCATACAGCGCCAGCTCATCCTGTACCTGCAACCCCAGCGCCGCTTCGAACGCTTCGCGGTTGGCGTTGCTGCCGTATTCGGCCTGCGCATCGTCGCCCAGGTTGGACTGGAAGATCCCCGCTGCGCTCACTGGCAGGAAGTCCTCGTACACCAGCGCCTCGAAGTGCACGTGGCCCGCGTCGATCAAGCCTTGCAGGGTAGTCGGGCGGCCTTCCTGGTCGCGTGCGGCCAGGCCTTTCTCGGTGGCGAAGTAGCGGAAATATGCAAGGCCTTGTTCGCGCATCTGCGCCAGGTCATCCGGGAATTCGGCAAAGTTTGCCTTCAGCAGCGCCATGTAACGCTCGGCATTGGCTTCGGCTGGAGCGCCACCCAGCGCAGCGCGGGTAGCGTCGAGCAACTTGTCGTAGAGCTGGCGACCTTTCGGCGTCAACGCTGCACCGCGTTGCTCGATTTCGCCAAAGCGTGCGGTGTGGCTGCCTTTGCTGCCTTGCTGGTCGCTGAAGGCGACCGTTTCCTGCAGAGCCTTGAAGCTGGTCTGGCGCAGCAGGATTGGGTGGCGGCGGGTGGGCGGGCCTTCAACCACGGCCTTCGGCGGGATACCCTTGGCCGGCATGCCGCGCTGGATTGCATCGATATCCAGGGTACGTGGGGTCAGGTGGTTGATGTGCGGGCCCTTGAAGGCCACCACATCGGCGATCAGGCGGTGTTGGTCGTGCAACTGCTGGTATTGCTCGGCAGTGACGGTAGCGTCCTGGTGCCAGCGGAAGGTGTGCAGCGCTTCCTGCACGAACGTCTCTGCATCCGCGGCGTCAAGGCCACCCTCGCGCTCACACTGGGCGATCAGTTCGAGGGCGCGGGCGGTGAAGATCTGGCGCTTGGCCAGGATGCCCTGTGCCAGCTCGCGCAACTGCGGGTTGTCGATCAGCTCCAGGCGCAGCAGCGAGGTGAACACCCGGAACGGGCTGACATGCAGCGATTGCTCGTGCACCGCGCGGAAGGCAGTGGAATGCACCGGTACGCCAGCGGAGCTGAGGTCATAGTAGCCGACCGGCTGCATGCCCATGACGGCGAACAGGCGGGCGATGGTGGCCAGTTCTTCGGCGGTGCCGACGCGGATGGCGCCGTGGCGTTCCTGGTCAAGGCGCTCGATTTCGCCGGTCCAGCGCAGGGCCTCGGCCACTTCGGGTTGCCGGGCCATCACCTGCTGGTTGATTTCGCTCACCAGCTCCAGCAGCGTGCCGTACAGCGGCACTTCCTGTTTGTACATGAGCGACATGGCGGCAGAGAACTGCGCGCGGATGCTGTCTGGGCTGACGAAATCGTGGGCTGGCATCGCTAGCTTCCTGGTTGGGTTCGGACGCTTACATGAAAGCTGGGAATGCACTTTGCTCACAAGCGAAAAAAAGTGAGTGTGTCATTCCTTTTTTGATCGACCTCGACGGCACTTTCACGGCTAAAGCCGCGCTTACGCGGTCCCCGTAGGAGCGGCTTTAGCCGCGAAGAGGCCCTCAAGCCTGTAGCTGTTCGTGGATCCACTCCACCAGCGCCCGCACCTTGGGCACCTCCGCCGCATGCTCGGCATACGCCAGGTAATGCGCCCCGGCGCTGCGCATCGCATGATTCCACGGCACCACCAGGCTACCTTCCGCCAGTTCCTTCGCCGCCAGATAGCGTGGCACCAGCGCCACCCCGCAGCCGGCCTGCGCCGCGCTCAACGCCATATAGAACGTATCGAAGCGCGGCCCGTGGTAGGCGCTGACGCTTTGCAGGCCCTGCTCCAGGAACCACTCATGCCAGGCCTCCGGGCGCGAGGTGCTTTGCAGCAGCACCAGCTCGGCCAGCTCCTCGGCACCGGCCAGCTTGCGCCCGGCCAGCAGCTCTGGCGCACACACCGGCACCACCTCTTCGCGGAACAACTCCACGCAAGTGGCCCCCGGCCAGGTGCCCTGGCCATAGAAGAACACCACGTCAGCCGAGCCTTGCAGCAGGGCGAACGGCTCCATTTCGTTGCGAATGTCCAGGTGGATATTACTGTGCCGTTTGCCAAACCCCTTGAGGTGCGGGATCAACCAGCGCACGCCAAAACTCGGTTGAGTGGCTACCTTCAATATCTCGGTCTGCTCGCCGTAGGTGAGTACGTAGCGGCTGGACATGTCCACCTGGGTGAGGATTTTGTTGACCTCGGCCAGGTACAGGCTGCCGGCCGGGGTCAGCTGCAAGCGCCGGCGAATGCGCAGGAACAGGTGGTGGCGCAGCATGTCTTCCAGCTGTGCCACCTGCTTGCTGACCGCGCTCTGGGTCAGGTGCAGTTCTTCAGCGGCACGGGTAAAACTCAGATGGCGGGCTGCAGCTTCAAAGCACTGCAGGGCGGTCATGGAGGGTACCAGGCGTTTTGACATAGCGGTCTCTGCGGCTCAAATCATTACCTGACGGAATGATATGCGGAATAAAGGTCGTTTGTTGTACCTATGTGATCGGATTAATACTGATCCACATCATTTTTCCACCCCATCACCGATGTAGGAGATGCACAAATGGTTGCTGGATTGCTCGAGCGCCTTGGCGTTGCCGCCGAGGCTTACACCCAGGGCGACTACCCTGTTCACACGCCGATCGACGGCAGCCAGATCGCCTCGGTGAAACTGCTCGGCAAGGCCGAGACCATCGCCCGCATCGATCAGGCCCAAAGCGCCTTCGAAGCCTGGCGCAGTGTGCCGGCTCCGCGCCGTGGCGAACTGGTGCGCCTGTTCGGCGAAGTGCTGCGTGAGCACAAGGCCGACCTCGGCGAGCTGGTCTCGATCGAAGCCGGCAAGATCACCCAGGAAGGCCTGGGCGAAGTGCAGGAAATGATCGACATCTGCGACTTCGCCGTAGGCCTGTCGCGCCAGCTGTACGGCCTGACCATCGCTTCCGAGCGCCCTGGCCACCACATGCGTGAAACCTGGCACCCGCTGGGCGTGGTCGGCGTCATCAGCGCCTTCAACTTCCCGGTTGCCGTGTGGGCCTGGAACACCGCGCTGGCGCTGGTGGCCGGCAACTCGGTGGTATGGAAGCCGTCCGAGAAAACTCCGCTGACCGCCCTGGCCTGCCAGGCGCTGTTCGAAAAAGCCCTGAAAGCCTTCGGCGATGCTCCGGCTGGCTTGGCACAACTGGTTATCGGCGGCCGTGAAGCTGGCGAAGCCATGGTCGACGACCCGCGCGTACCGCTGGTCAGCGCCACCGGCAGCACCCGCATGGGTCGCGAAGTCGGCCCACGCGTGGCTGCCCGCTTCGGCCGCAGCATCCTGGAGCTGGGTGGCAACAACGCCATGATCCTGGCCCCGAGCGCCGACCTGGACCTGGCCGTGCGTGGCATCCTGTTCTCGGCTGTCGGCACTGCCGGCCAGCGTTGCACCACCCTGCGCCGCCTGATCGTGCACCGCTCGATCAAGGACGAAGTGGTTGCCCGCGTCAAAGCCGCCTACGGCAAAGTGCGCATCGGCGACCCACGTAAAGACAACCTGGTAGGCCCGCTGATCGACAAGCAGTCGTTCGACGCCATGCAAGGTGCACTGGCCAAGGCCCGCGACGAAGGTGGCCAGGTATTTGGTGGCGAGCGTCAGTTGGCCGACCAGTACCCGAACGCCTACTACGTTTCGCCAGCCATTGCTGAAATGCCGGCGCAGAGTGACGTGGTGCGCCACGAAACCTTCGCCCCGATCCTGTATGTGCTGGCCTATGACGACTTCGAAGAGGCCCTGCGCCTGAACAACGAAGTGCCACAAGGCCTGTCGTCCTGCATCTTCACCACCGACATCCGTGAGGCCGAGCGCTTCCAGAGCGCCTCGGGCAGCGACTGTGGTATCGCCAACGTCAACATCGGCACCAGCGGCGCCGAGATCGGCGGTGCGTTTGGTGGCGAGAAGGAAACGGGCGGTGGCCGTGAGTCGGGCTCGGATGCCTGGAAAGGCTACATGCGTCGCCAGACCAACACCGTGAACTACTCGCGTGAGCTGCCGCTGGCGCAGGGTATCGTGTTCGACTGATGTATTGATGCTGCATGGCCGGGGGCCTGGCCCCCGGTTCGCGGGTAGACCCGCTCCTACAGGGTTCGTCCAAGCGACACCGACCCCTGTAGGAGCGGGTTTACCCGCGAATGGGCCGCCTTGCGGCCCCAACAAGAACAAATTGCTGGAGCCGGCCATGTCCGAACTGCGTCAACAATGCTTGTGGGAACACGTCAGCAAACCGACCGTCGCCGCCCAGGCCCTGGCCGGTGAGCACAAGGCCGATGTCTGCGTGATCGGCGGCGGTATTACCGGCCTGTCGGCGGCCATCCACCTGCTCGAACAGGGCAAGTCGGTGATCGTGCTGGAGGCCTGGCAGATCGGCCACGGTGGCTCCGGGCGCAACGTCGGCCTGGTCAACGCCGGCACCTGGATCCGCCCCGACGACGTCGAGGCCACCCTTGGCCAGAAGCAGGGCAGCCGCCTGAACAAGGTGCTTGGCGAAGCCCCGGCTGAAGTGTTCGCCATGATCGAGCGCCTCGGCATCGATTGCCAGGCCCAGCACAAAGGCACGCTGCACATGGCGCACAACGCCACCGGCATCGCCGACCTCGAAGCGCGTCACGAACAATGGCGCCGCCGAGGTGCCGACGTCGAGCTGCTGACTGGCGCCCAGTGCCAGGAATACTGCGGTACCGACAAGATTTCCGCTGCGCTGCTTGATCGCCGCGCCGGCACTATCAACCCCATGGGCTACACCCAGGGCCTGGCGGCCGCCGTGGCGCGCCTGGGCGGCAGGATTTTCCAGCAGTCTTCGGTCGAAGGCCTGGAGCGTGAGGGGGATGGCTGGCGGGTGAAGACTGCGCGTGGCGCTGTGCGCGCCGAAAAGGTGGTGATTTCCACCGGCGCCTACACCGAAGGCGACTGGAGCAACCTGCAGAAGCAGTTTTTCCGTGGTTACTACTATCAGGTAGCCTCCAAACCGCTGCAGGGCGCTGCAGCCTACAAGGTGCTGCCACATGGCCAAGGTTCGTGGGACACCCGCACCGTACTCAGCAGCATCCGCCGCGACGACCAGGGCCGCCTGCTGCTCGGCAGCCTGGGCCGGGTAGACAACAAGCCAGCCTGGTTCGTGCGTAGCTGGGCTGACCGCATCCAGAGCCACTATTACCCGGAGCTGGGCAAGGTCGAGTGGGAAATGCACTGGACCGGCTGCATCGACTTCACCCCCGACCACCTGATGCGCCTGTTCGAGCCGGCGCCGGGGCTGGTGGCGGTAACCGGGTACAACGGGCGGGGTAACACAACCGGCACCGTGATCGGGCGTGCGTTTGCTGAGTTCCTGCTCAAGGGCGAGGCGGACAGCCTGCCCATTCCGTTCTCGCCGATGAGCGGCGTGAGCGCGCCTTCGCTGCGTACGGCGTTCTATGAGTCCGGGTTCTCGCTGTACCACGCGGGTCAGTGCCTGAGGGTTGTGTTGTAGCTGCTGGCCTCTTCGTGGGTGAACCCGCTCCTACGCGCGGAGCGGGGGGCACACATCGGTGGCCCGGCGCAGGCCATTGTGTAGAAGCGGGTTCACCCGCGAAAGGGCCGGACCTGCTGGCCAATTTCCAAAGGCCGATCACCGTTGCCGCCGCTACCGTCTTCGCGGGTAAACCCGCTCCTACAGGCGACTGCGCAGGTTGTTCAAATTTTGAGCAAGACAGTTGCGCCTGTTTACCGCCTGAGAGGTCTGTGGTGAACATGTGAGCGGGGTTACCCGCGAAGAAGCCAGCACAGGCTCACGTGTGCGACCAATCATGGAAGCCGCCCATCTTGATTGAAGCCGGCTTCTGCAGCGACAACGACTCCCGGCTCTGTCGCCGAACCGCTGCAACTTGCTCACGCCGTCGGCAGCTCTTCACGCTGCTGCAAACAACTCTTCATCTGCTCCTTGTCGATCCGTTACAGCACGCAGTGGGTCAGCGTGTGGAATTCGGCCAGTCAACCCATTACGTTCTTCATCGTTCCTAAAACAGAACGCTAAAGCCAAAAACCGCTATCTACCGCTCCAAAGGTGATGGTTTTAATCTTCTCCCATCAACGCGAAACACCCAGCTGACTGAACATCAAAACCTTAGGAGCAACGACCATGACCAACTTCAAATACAACCGCCTGAACAAAGACGACGCCGCTGTGCTGCTGGTCGATCACCAGGCTGGTCTGTTGTCGCTGGTGCGCGACATCGAGCCGGACGCGTTCAAGAACAACGTGCTGGCCCTGGCCGACCTGGCCAAGTTCTTCAACCTGCCGACCATTCTCACCACCAGCTTCGAGCAAGGCCCCAACGGCCCACTGGTACCGGAGCTGAAAGCCCTGTTCCCGGACGCTCCGTACATTGCCCGCCCTGGCCAGATCAACGCCTGGGACAACGAAGACTTCGTCAAGGCGGTGAAGGCTACCGGCAAGAAGCAGCTGATCATTGCCGGCGTGGTAACCGAAGTGTGCGTAGCCTTCCCGGCGCTGGCCGCCTTGGAAGAAGCGTTCGACGTGTTCGTGGTGACCGATGCCTCCGGCACCTTCAACGCCATGACCCGCGACGCTGCCCATGACCGCATGAGTCGTGCCGGTGCGCAACTGATGACATGGTTCGGCGTGGCCTGTGAGCTGCACCGCGACTGGCGCAACGACATCGAAGGCCTGGCCGCGCTGTGCTCCAACCACATCCCGGACTACCGCAACCTGATGACCAGCTACAACGCGTTCAACGCCGGCAAGTAAGCCGACCCGCCCCGGGCGCCGTGAGTCGGTGCCCGCGCAGGGCAGCACACCCATCCAATCCACCGCCCGTTCGCCGTTGCAGAGTGAATGCGGGCAAGCTCATCCCAAGGAACGCCGATGAACACCGCACTCCATGACAACCGCGAAGTGGTGACCGTATGCCTGCAACACAAGGTGCTTGATAGCTCGCCGGGCACCCCGGCGTTGCAACCGCCGCGTTGGAAGCAGGCACTGCTGACCTACCTGGTGATCTGCCCGATGACCATGGTCATCCCGCAACTGCTGGCGCCGCTGTTTGCACGCTTCCCGCAGTTGGGCGGCGTGATCACCGGCAACCTGATCGTCAACCTGTTCGTCATCCTGCCCGTGGTGTTCTACATCATGCCTTGGGTAACCCGCCGCTGCGCCAACTGGCTGCGCGGCTGAGCCGACGCCTTCACCTGGAAACTTTCAAGGAGATACCGCTATGAGCACGTTCGTTGCCCGCGATGGCACTTCGATCTACTTCAAGGACTGGGGCAGCGGCAAGCCTGTGCTGTTCAGCCACGGCTGGCCGCTGGACGCCGACATGTGGGATTCGCAGATGGAGTTCCTGGCCAGCCGCGGTTACCGCGCCATCGCCTTCGACCGCCGGGGTTTCGGGCGCTCGAGCCAGCCGTGGAGCGGTTACGACTACGACACCTTCGCCGATGACATTGCCCAGCTGATCGAACACCTCGACCTGCGCGACGTCACCCTGGTGGGCTTCTCGATGGGGGGCGGTGATGTCAGCCGCTACATCGCCCGCCACGGCAGCGAGCGGGTGGCCGGGCTGGTGTTGCTGGGCGCGGTGACGCCAGTGTTCGGCAAGCGTGACGATAATCCTGACGGTGTCGACCTGTCGGTGTTCGAGGGCATCCAGGCCGGCCTGCGTGCAGACCGCGCGCAGTTCATCGCCGATTTCGCCACGCCGTTCTACGGCCTGAACCATGGGCAGCAGGTGTCCCAGGGTGTGCAGACGCAGACCCTGAACATTGCGCTGATGGCGTCAATCAAAGGCACCCTGGACTGTGTGACGGCCTTCTCGGAGACCGATTTCCGTCCGGACATGGCCAAGGTCGATGTGCCGACGTTGGTGATCCATGGCGATGACGACCAGATCGTGCCGTTCGAGACCACCGGCAAGCAGGCGGCGGAGCTGATTCGCGGCGCCGAGCTGAAGGTGTATGCCGGGGCGCCGCACGGTTTTGCAGTCACTCATGCGCAGCAGCTGAATGAGGACTTGCTGGCGTTCCTTCAGCGGTAATTGTGGGAAACATTCGCGGGTAAACCCGCTCCTACAGACATAGGAGCGGGTTTACCCGCGAAGAGGCCGGCCCAGGCAGCAAAAAGCTTGACCAGGGCTAACCTTCTTCAACCCACCGCACATCCATTCAAGCCCAGGCCTTGCATCAACCGGCATGCTTCGCAGTCCCCCTGCCGGCCCCTAGTCGGAGAAGCCCATGTCCCAGGATCGCAACGACAAGACCCGTCGCCAGTTCCTCGCCACCAGCACTGTGCTCGGTGCCGCCGGCGCACTCTGGTCCGCATTGCCTTTTACCGGCCAAGCCGGTTCCGCTCACGCATCCACGCAAGGAGGTTCCATGACCGCCGACCTGATTCTGTTCAACGGCAAACTGCACACCGTTGACCGCGAAAAGCCCACCGCGACTGCTGTCGCCATCAAGGACGGCCGTTTCATCGCCGTGGGCAGCGACGCCGAGGCCATGGCCCACAAGGGTGCCGCCACGCAGATCATCGACCTCAAGCAACGCACGGTGATCCCGGGTCTCAATGACTCGCACCTGCACCTGATCCGTGGCGGTCTGAACTACAACCTCGAGCTGCGTTGGGAAGGGGTACCGTCGGTGGCCGATGCCCTGCGCATGCTCAAGGACCAGGCGGCGCGCACGCCCACCCCGCAGTGGGTGCGCGTGGTCGGTGGCTGGAACGAATTCCAGTTCGCCGAAAAGCGCATGCCCACCCTTGAAGAAATCAACCAGGCCGCACCCGACACCCCGGTGTTCCTGCTGCACCTGTACGACCGCGCGTTGCTCAACCGCGCCGCACTCAAGGCCGTTGGCTACACCAAGGACACACCGAACCCGCCGGGTGGCGAGATCCAGCGCGACAAGTTCGGCAACCCGACCGGCATGCTGATCGCCCGCCCGAACGCGATGATTCTCTACGCTACGCTGGCCAAGGGGCCTAAGCTGCCGCTGGAGTATCAGGTCAACTCCACTCGCCAGTTCATGCGTGAGCTCAACCGGCTGGGCCTGACCAGCGCCATCGACGCCGGCGGCGGCTACCAGAACTTCCCCGACGACTACTCCGTGATCCAGGAGCTGGCCGACAACGATCAATTGACCGTACGCATCGCCTACAACCTGTTCACCCAGAAGCCCAAGGAAGAACTCGACGATTTCAAGAAGTGGACCTCCAGCGTCAAGCTGCACAGCGGTACCGACTTCTTGCGCCACAATGGCGCTGGCGAAATGCTGGTGTTCTCTGCCGCCGACTTCGAAGACTTCCTCGAGCCGCGCCCAGACCTGCCGCAAACCATGGAAGAAGAGCTGGAGCCGGTGGTGCGCCACTTGGTCGAGCAGCGCTGGCCATTTCGCCTGCACGCCACCTACAACGAATCGATCACGCGCATGCTCGACGTGTTCGAGAAGGTCAACCGTGACATTCCATTCAACGGCCTGCCCTGGTTCTTCGACCACGCCGAAACCATCACCCCGCATAACATCGAACGCGTGCGTGCGCTGGGCGGTGGTATTGCCATCCAGGACCGCATGGCCTTCCAAGGTGAATACTTCGTCGACCGCTACGGCGCCAAGGCCGCCGAGCAGACCCCGCCGATCAAGCGCATGCTCGAGATGGGCGTGCCGGTGGGCGCGGGTACCGACGCCACTCGGGTGTCCAGCTACAACCCATGGACTTCACTGTACTGGCTGGTCAGTGGCAAGACGGTCGGTGGCATGGAGCTGTACCCGGAAGGTCTGAGCCGTGACACCGCGCTGCAACTGTTCACCCAGGGCAGCGCCTGGTTTTCCAGCGAGCAAGGCAAGAAAGGCCAGATCAAGGTGGGCCAGCTGGCTGACCTGGCCGCGTTGTCGCTGGACTTCTTCAGTGTCGATGAGGAAGCGATCAAGGGTATCGAATCAGTGTTGACCATCGTTGATGGCAAGGTGGTGTACGGTGCTGGTGAGTTCGACAAGCTTGGCCCGCCGCAGGTGCCGGTGCTGCCCGAGTGGTCGCCGGTGACCAAGGTGCCGGGGCACTGGCGCGTCGGTACGCCATCGTTGGCAGCCACCGTGCACCAGTGCAGCGGGCCTTGTGGTGTGCATGCGCACAGCCACGAAAAGGCGCGGCATTCGAGCGTGCCGGTAAATGACTTCCAGGGCTTCTGGGGGGCGCTGGGCTGTTCGTGCTTCGCTTTCTAAGCTGAGCTGATGTGACGAACGGGGGCCAATAACTGGCCCCTTTCTTGTGTCTTCAGTGCCGGCCCTTTCGCGGGTAAACCCGCTCCTACAACGGCCTGTTTCCAACGTCCGGTGTGTGTTTACCGCAGATCATGTGTAGGAGCGGGTTCACCCGCGAATGGGCCGTAAGGGCCGGCATCAATGGTGTGCCTTATGCTCCCCACCAGCCAATAGATGCCGAATCCGCACCTCAACCCCATCGGTCTGCAGCATCCTGACCCGCGCCTCGATCTTCAGTTCGCCACGGGTCACCCGATGGTGATGCCGCAGATGCTCCAGCCATGATTCCTCGAAGAAGAACTCCAGCCACAGCGCCGGATCAGCACTGTCCCGCATCAACCCCCACGACAATGCGCCATTGCGCTTGCGCATCGCTTCCAGCTCTCGCGCCGCCTGCTGGAAGGCCTCGGCTTTGGTGGGGGCGATGTGGTACTCGACGGTGACCATCACCGGTCCGACTTCCTTGTCCATGTCATCGCTCAGCACCGGCACCGGCCAATGCAGCGACGGCGTCAGCTCCTCTGCCTCGGTTTCCGGCAGCGTCACCTTGCAGGTCAGCAAGGTACCCAGCGCCAGGCCGCCTGCGG
The DNA here is from genome assembly GCF_043103865.1 of Pseudomonas sp. yb_5. Lineage (NCBI taxonomy): Bacteria > Pseudomonadati > Pseudomonadota > Gammaproteobacteria > Pseudomonadales > Pseudomonadaceae > Pseudomonas > Pseudomonas sp. yb_5. The sequence continues at coordinate 10,563 of NZ_JBICKE010000084.1, read as the reverse complement.
CCAGCAGCAGGCTGAAGGTGATCGTTGCATGGCTGGCCAGCGTGCCCCACAGCAGGCCGCCACAGGCCATGGCGCCGAAGAAGATCAGAATGTATACCGACAAAGCCCGCGCCCTTACCCAGGCTGGCACCGAAGTCTGCGCAGCCACTTGCAGGTTGGACAGCACCGCGATCCACGCCGCGCCGCTGAGCAGCATCGCGGGCAGCAGCGCATAGAAATTGCGCACCAACGCCAGGGCCAGCAGGAACAGGGCATACAGCAGGCTGGCCAGTAACACCAGGCGGTCACGGCTGATGCGCTCACGCAGGCGCGGCAGCAAGGTGGCGCCCGCCACTGCGCCAATACCGATGGCCGCCAGCAGCAGGCCGAAGTCCGCTGCAGTGCCGTGCATCTCGCCACGCACGATCAGTGGCAGCAGCGAAGTGCCGGCGCTGGCGCAGAAAAAGAACGCCAACGCGCGTAGCAACACGGCCTGCAAAGGCTTGGCACTGCGGGCAAAGCGCAACCCGGTGCGCATGGCGCCAACGAAGCGCTCAGCCGGCAGCAGTGGTTCCTTCACTTCGCGCTTCCACAGGAACAGCACCAGGATCACGCCAGCGAACGAGATGGCATTCAGGGCAAAGGTCAGCCACGGGCCGACCATGCTCACCACCACCCCTGCCAGTGCCGGGCCGATGGCCCGTGACACGTTGATGCCGACACTGGAGAGCGCCACCGCGTTGGCCAGGTCCTCCTTGCCCACCAGTTCCGGTGTCAGTGCGCTCCACGCCGGCATCATCAGCGCTGTTCCAATGCCCAGTGCCAGGGTCAGCACCAGCAGCAAGGTGACGTTCATCATCCCGAGCAAGGTCAGGGCCGCCAGCACCACCGCTACGCAAGACATCCACAGCTGCACCAGCAACAGGTAGCGGCGTTTGTCGACGATGTCCGCCGCTGCGCCGGCCGGCAGGGCCAGGAAGAACATCGGCAGCGAGCCGGCTACCTGGATCAACGCCACGTGCAGCGGGCTGGCCGACAGCGTGGTCATCAGCCAGCCTGCGCCCACCTCGTGCATCCAGGTGCCGATGTTGGAGGCGATGGTGGCGACCCACAGCATGCGGAAGGTGGTGTTACGCAACGGGCTCCAGGCACCTGAAGGGGATGTACTCATGTCAGAAGCTGCCTTTGAGTGGGTATTCGATGATCAGGTAGATGCGGTCGATATCACCGCCCGCCTGGGCCTGGTTGGCGCGGTGGCTGACGTGGGAGAACGACAGGCTCAGGTCCTTGGCAGCCCCTGACTGCACCACGTATTTCAGGTCGATGTCGCGCTCCCAGTGCTTGCCGCCGTCGCCGTACTGGTTCACATAGATGCCGCCCGCAGGCGCATGGCTGCCGTTGATGCCGCGGCCGATGACATAGCGGCCCATCAGGCTCAGGCCAGGTACACCGAGGGTGGCGAAGTTCAGGTCGTAGCGCAGTTGCCACGAGTTCTCGCCAGGGCCGTTGAAGTCGGCGTACTTGATCGCGTTGGCCAGGTAGATCGAGTCGCCGCCGACAAAGTCGAAAGGCGTGTTGCCCTCGACCTTCTGGTAGGCCAGGCTCAGCGCCTGGGCGCCGAAGCTGTACTTGGCCAGCAGGCTGTAGGCGAGGGTGTCGATCGCCCCTGCGCTGGCGTTGCCGGTGTCGCGGGTTTTGTACAGGTTGCCGTCCAGGCGCCAGTTGCCCTCGGCCAGGATCAGGTTGAGGTAGGCCTGGCGCCAGGTGTTTTCCAGCTGCCCGGCATACAGTGCGGCGCCGAACGGCCCGTTGGGCGCGAAGGTGGCACCGGCCAGGCTGATGGCCCGGTTGTGGGTGCTGGCGCCGTAGCCGCTGAAGTCGTCGTGGGTGGAACTGTTGTCCTGGTTGTTGAAGGCAGTGAAACGCCCGGCCTGCAGGCGCCAGTCGGGCAGGTCGGTGTTTTCCACCAGCCAGCCGGTGGCGTATTCCGGATGCAGGCGTTTGTCACCGGTGTCGAACACCGGGGTTTCCACCATCATCTCGCCATAGCGCAACCGGGTGTTGCCTAGCTGCAGTTTGAGCGCGGCCCCGGCGCTGGAGTACTCGGATTCGGCGCGGCCATCGCTGTTGCGTGGCAGCAGGCCGGTGCCGGCATGGCCGCGGCCGCCGTCGAGCTTGAGGCCAAGAAAGCCATGGGCATCGATGCCGACGCCGACAGTGCCTTCGGTGAAACCGGAACGCACCTCGCCGATGAAGCCTTGGGCCCATTCCTGGCGGTAGTTCTGGCCACTGCCGGAGGGCGAGCGGAAGTCACTGTGCAGGAAATAGTTGCGGCTGAGCAGCGACCAGCCGGGTTCATCGGCCTGGCTGAGCGCCGGCCAGAGGGCGAGGGTGGCGAGCAGGGCGCGGCCTGGTCCGTGAGTGGCGCGGATCATGAGGGGCTCCGGGGGATGATCCGGGAGTGTGGAAGAAGAGTAGACCCAAGGTCTTGTAAGGGTGTGCTGGGTGGGGATTTGCATTGCCTGTACCGGCCCTTTCGCGGCTAAAGCCGCTCCTACAGGGCCACCACCGGCCCCGAGCCTTGTGCAAATACCAGTGGGAGCGGGCATGCCCGCGAAGAGGCCGGCTCAGCCAGTCGGGACCTCAAGCCATGTCGCTGATGGCAAATTCCTCAGCCAGATGGTCGATCAGCGCCCGCACCGACGGCAGCAACCCACGCCGCGATGGGAAGATTGCATGCACGATACCGCAGCGCGGGTGCCAGTCCGGAATCAGCTCAACCAGACGTCCCGCCGCCAGGTCCTCACGCACCGCCACCCGCGGCAAGTGCGCAATCCCCACTCCAGCTACCACGAAGTGGCGCAAGGCAAACAGGTCATCAGTCACCATACGTGGCGTATGCGGGATGACGATGCTGCGGCTGTTGTCCTCACCCTGGAACAGTTCCCACTGGTACTCGCGCTGTGCGCTGCCCCAATGCACGCTGGGTAGTGTGCCCAGCAGCTGTGGGTCAAACCCTTTGGGCAGTTGCGCCAGGTATTGAGGCTGGCCGACCAGGCACTGGGTGCTGTTGCTCAGCACCTTCATCACCATGTCAGTGTTCTCCAGCGGCGGAAAGCGCACCCGCAGAGCAATATCGAAGCCCTCGTGCAACAGGTCGACACGGCGGTTGGTACTTTCGATGAACAGCTCCACCTGCGGGTACTTGAGCATGTAGCGGGTCAGCATCGGCCCGACCCAGGAGTTGAGCAGGGTGGTCGGGCAACTGATGCGCACCAGCCCGCGCGGTTCGCTGCGGTTGCGCTCGATGATTTCCGCCGCGCCCTCTGCCTCCACACGCATGGCCAGACAACGGTTGTAGTAGGCCTGGCCGATCTCGGTCAGCGAGCAGTGGCGGCTGGTGCGGTTCAGCAGCCGCACGCCCAGACGGTCTTCAAGGTCGGCGATTCGCCGGCTGAGTTTTGACTTGGGCATGTCCAGCGCCCGGCCGGCCGGGGCGAAGCCGCCATGTTCGACGACCTGGGTGAAGTAGTAGAGGGAGTTGAGGTCTTCCAATGATCGGTCTCCGGGTATTTGGTTGCCTTTGCCGGCCTCTTCGCGGCTGAAGCCGCTCCTACAGGGTTATGCGGTCCGTGTAGGAGCGGCTTTAGCCGCGAAGAGGCCGGCACAGCCCCCGACAAATCCATCGTTCATAAATCAGAACGCTAAAGCCAGATTCTGCTAACTACCGCCGCAAAGGTGATGATTTTAATCTGTGCCCATCAACGCGAAACACCCCGGATTGCTGAAAAATTCATAACCCTTAGGAGCACAGACCATGAGCAAATTCACCTACAACCGCCTGAACAAAGACGACGCTGCCGTACTGCTGGTCGACCACCAGGCTGGCCTGCTGTCCCTGGTGCGCGATATCGAGCCGGACAAGTTCAAGAACAACGTGCTGGCGCTGGCTGACCTGGCCAAGTTCTTCAACCTGCCGACCATCCTCACCACCAGCTTCGAGCAAGGCCCCAACGGCCCGCTGGTGCCGGAACTGAAAGCCCTGTTCCCGGATGCGCCGTACATTGCCCGCCCTGGCCAGATCAACGCCTGGGACAACGAAGACTTCGTCAAGGCCGTGAAAGCCACTGGCAAGAAGCAACTGATCATCGCCGGCGTTGTGACTGAAGTGTGCGTAGCTTTCCCGGCCCTGTCTGCCCTGGAAGAAGAGTTTGACGTGTTCGTGGTGACTGATGCTTCCGGCACTTTCAACGAAATGACCCGCGATGCTGCCCATGACCGCATGAGCCAGGCGGGCGCCCAACTGATGACCTGGTTCGGCGTGGCCTGCGAGCTGCACCGCGATTGGCGCAACGATGTCGAAGGGTTGGCTGCACTATGCTCCAACCACATTCCGGATTATCGCAACCTGATGACCAGCTATAACGCGCTGACTGCGGGTAAGTAACACTAAGTAACCTGATGGGTAGCCTCCCCTTGGGGCTACCGTTGACTTGATCGTAGAGTGTTGTTAGCGTTTGAACTGAGCGCGAAACCAGCTGCCATTCAGCGGTAAAAGCTGGCGTAGGAACCCCGTCGATGGCTGAATCATCAGCGTCGGGTGAGACCTCCACACCCCTGCTTGAGGGTGTGTATATGAATATCAAGCGCAAATACAGGGCCACTGGTGACAGTGGCCCTTTTCTTTTCTTGGCAGAAAATTGTACCGCTTGTAGAGCAGCAGCCCGTGGCGATGTTTGTTCAGTGCTTTTGCATCGCACTGCATGAAATTCCACAGCGTTTTGCCGTTGTCGAGGGGCACGATTACCAGCATCTGGCGCCTGGTTTCGTAGACGCCGATGAAGGCCAGCCTGAAAGTGTCATTGGTGTAAGCGACCTGCCATACCTCAAATGGTCCGATTAACGTATCCAGCGCTACCTTTACATAGCGTTCCCGGGCGTCCTGTCTCTTCTCGACGATGTGGTAGATACAGCTGCGCTGAATCCGGATGTCGCCCAGTGGGCTGCTGATGCTGACTACCTCAACGTTTTTGCTGTCCAAGCCCAGATGCAGTGCAGCAACCTCGACTGCAGCGTCATGCGAATCAGCAGGCGCTAGTTCTTCGATAGCCTGGGCGCGTAGTTCACGCGCAAGTGTTCTGAGGTCGGGTAATTGTTCGTCCAGCCAGGAGTTCTGGCCTTTCTTTTCGGCATTTTTTGCGGCTGGGCTGTTGGGGCTCAATGAAATACCTGACTGGGAACAGTCGCTGATGTGGCGGCGGCCAGGTGAGCCTATGGCGAAGGGGGGCCCCTAACAATCAGATGGAGGGTGACGCGTCGTGTAGGGTATTTCCGGCATTTGGGCAGAGCAGGCTAGTCATTGCAGCCTGCTCAGGGCTGATGTAAATCACTTCAACTTATTGGCTGTGACTCAATCCCATCCAGCAATGCCTCAACCAAACCTTCTGCCATTTCGAGTGCGTTCAGGTTGCTCCAGAACAGGCTCTTGCCTGTGTCATCCAGATGCTCCAAGGCTTTGTAGCCACAGTCGTAGGCACCGCGCAGGTATTGGGCGACATGCACCAGGGCATCGTGGGCGGAAACGCCGGGGTTTACGGTGAACAATGGGGGATGGCCGGCATCGCAGCGGCTGAAAGAGCGTTGTGTGGTGTTGGGGAGGGGTGGATCGGGGACGATTCTTTTCATGGCAATTCCTTCTCCAGGATTGAACTGCAACCACCCGTTTCCACGCAGAAGGCGGCAGTTGTGCGCGGGGTGGAAAACCGGTGAGAAGGCAAGCCGGTAGGCCAAACGGCCTCACGCGCACAACTGCCATAACGGCAGCCCTTCATCACATCCGGGTTTCCACACCCGATCGCTGAACCGACAGCGACCCGGTCAGCCTAGAGAGCAGGCCTTCCCCGGACAATCAGATGGGCGTCGACACGATGCGTAGGATAATTCCTTGGGATTGGCGTGAACGTAGGAAATGGTTCGCGGGGAAGTAGGACCCAGCTGAGAATTAGACGATTTTGTGATGGCTTTTGTGTGTTCGCGTCATGGCGGCGAGGTGATCGTCAGGAAATTGCAGGATGGCTTCCAGGTGCCTGGCGATAGTTTTTGGGCGCCCATGAGATCGAGCGCCGCCCGCGCGGCGCTTCGCGGGTAAACCCGCTCCTACGTTTGTTTCTGGCCAGTCCCTCCTGTGCCAGGCGCGCGCGACCGCCTTGTTTGTACGACGCGATATCGAGGCGTGCGCCAGGGGGCTCGCGTGCGCGTCCCACAGGAATAACTGGCCCGAAACAGACGTAGGAGCGGGTTTACCCGCGAAGCGCCGCGCGGGCGGCGCTCGATCTCACAGGCACTACAACCCTCAAGGCATGCGCCAAAAGGCCTCAATCCGCATCCGATTCAAACAACCGTTCCAGCTCCACCCGCGCCTCCTTGCCCGTCTGCATCACCTTGGCCCGGTCATCACGTACCTGCCCCTGGGCCTCCAGCACCTCTTCGTCATGCTGGGTGAACCGTGCAATGCGGTCCGCCGCCTGTTCATCGCTCAGGCCCAACCCCACCAGTGCCCGGCGGGCCATTTCCAGGCTGGAGTGGTATGTCTCGCGAATCGGTTCGGCGCCCACATCCGCCAGTTTGTGCACGTGCTGGCGGTTACGCGCCCGGGCCAGCACTTTCAGGTGCGGGTACAGGCGTTTTACCCGTTCAGCGCTACGAATGGCGGCTTCCGGGTCATCGATGGTGATGATGAAGTACTCCGCCTCACCCACCTTGGCCGCATGCAGTACCTCGGGGCGCAGCGGGTTACCGTAGAACACCGGCACCTGCTCGAACATACGGGTCATCTCGATGGCATCCACCGAGGTTTCCAGGGCAACGAACGGGATCTTCTGTGCCCGCAGGATACGCGCGACGATCTGGCCCATGCGGCCCATGCCGGCGATTACCACCCGCGGTGTGCCGGCGTCGATGGCCTTGTAATGTTCGGGCACTTCACGCACTGGCTGCGCACGTTTGAGGGCGTGGGCGCAGCCAATCATGAGCAGTGGGGTGATGGCCATCGACAGGGTAATGGTCATCAGCAGCAGGTCGTAGGTCTGGGTATCGAACAGGCCCTGGTCCTTGCCCAGCTTGAACACCACGAAGGCGAACTCGCCGCCGGCGGCCAGCACCATGCCCAGTTGCAGCGCGCTGGCGCCGCTCAGGCCGCCGGCCAGGCGACCGGTGCCGACCAGCAGCACCAGCTTCACGGCCACCAGCAACAGGGTCAGGCCCAGCACCACCAGCGGCATCTCCAGCAGCAGGTGCAGGTTTGCACCCATCCCGACACTGATGAAGAACAGCCCCAGCAGCAGGCCCTTGAAGGGTTCGATCTGTGATTCCAGCTCGTGGCGGTATTCCGAGTCTGCCAGCAGCAGGCCGGCGAGGAAGGCGCCCAGGGCCATGGAAATACCGGCTTGTTCCATGAGCCAGGCGGTGCCGATCACCACCAGCAGTGCGGTGGCAGTGGACACTTCCGGCAGGCCGGTGCGAGCCACGGTGCGGAACAGCGGGCGCAACAGGTAGCGGCCGCCGATGATGACCACGGCGATGCTGGCGAATACCTTCAGCCCATTCTCCAGGCTGTCGCCACTGCTGGTGTCCGGGCCAGTGGCGGCCAGCAGTGGTACCAAGGCGATCAGCGGGATCGCGGCGATGTCCTGGAACAACAGGATGGCGAACGCCAGACGGCCGTGCGGGGCATTGAGCTGTTTGTTCTCTGCCAGGCTCTGCAGGCCAAGGGCGGTTGACGAAAGCGCCAGGCCCAGACCGAGCACGATGGCCGCGGGCAGCGTCTGGCTGAAGCCGAACAGGGCGATGGCGCCGATAACCGCGCCGGTCAGCAGCACTTGGGCAGTGCCAACACCGAACACCGACTTGCGCATCAGCCACAAGCGTTTGGGCGACAGCTCCAGGCCGATGATGAACAGCAGCAAGACCACGCCCAGTTCGGAAATGTGCGCCACCCTTTCTGTGTCGTGGACCAGGCCAAGTGCTTGCGGGCCGATGACCACACCGGCGAGCAGGTAGCCGAGCATGGCACCCAGTTGCAAGCGCTTGGCCAGGGGGACGGCGAGGACGGCGGCAAGCAGGAAGATCACTGCAGTTTGCAGAAGGCTGCCTTCGTGTGGCATTGGCTCTTACTCCATGAGCTGCCGGGGCAGCGTTATTACAGGTTGGCCGACGATTCTGGAGGCTGGGCTGGCATTAGACAATCTGATGTCGGGAAGAAACATTGTCCTGAAAAAAGAGACGGTGGCTGCGGTCAGTTGTGGGAGTGGCCCGCGCTCATCCCCCACCAAACTGTGCCCGATACTGCGCCGGCGTCATGCCAATCCGCTCACAGAATACCTTGCGCAAATGCCGGTCGCTGCCAAACCCGCACTGCGCTGCCACAACCTTTAACGGCAGGTCGCTGCCTTCGAGCAGCTTGCGCGCGCTGTCGATGCGCGCATTCTGCAGGTACTGCAGCGGCGTCATTCCCACCTCGCGCAGAAACGTTCGGGCAAAGTTGCGCCCGCTCATGGCCACCAGTTCGGCCATTTTCTGCACGGTGAATGCCTGCTCGATGTGGTCGACTATATAGGCCTGTACCCGGGCAATCGGCGAGTCATCGCGTGGAACCGCAGCCAGCAACGGTCCGTAAGGTGTCTGCCCGCCCTGACGATGACGGGCAACCAGCAGCACCTTGGCCACTTCCAGGGCCAGCGCCTTGCCATGGTCCTCGGCAACCACCGCCAGTGCCAGGTCGATCCCTGCAGTGATACCGCCCGAGGTGATCAGGCAGCGGTCCATCACATAAATCTGCTCGGTCTCCACCTTGGCCTCGGGAAACGCCTGTGCCAGGCGCTCCACGTAATTCCAGTGGGTGGTGCAGCGATAGCCATTGAGTAACCCGGCCCGACCCAGCAGGAACACCCCGGTGCAGATGGCACCGAAGCGTTTGGCCTGGCGCACGGCCTTGGGTAGCCAGCGCTCGATCCCTGGCAAGGCGACGGCATAAGCCCCTGGGCCGCCCGGGACCAGCAACAGGTCGACGGCCTCCGGCAAGTCTTCCAGGCGCCGGTCTGCCACTACCTTCAGGCCGCATGAGCCGCGTACCACCGCTTGTCCCTCGGCCAAGGTCAGCAGCCGATATTGCCGTTCTGCTGGCAAGAACCGGTTGGCGATGGCGAATGCATCCATGGGGCCGGTGACATCCAGCAGTAGCACATCGTTGAACAGCACCATGGCCACGGTGCGGTGTGCGGGTTTTTCCTGCATACCTCTTTCGCCTTGAATGCCGGCCGCGGGTAGCGGCCAGAAGCTGAATACGAAACGCATCTTAAGGTATCGGCAAAACGCTCAGGGCCAGCAGCGCACAATTAACAATAATTCAGGTTTGGCTCAGGACTTCGTCATGTGCCGGGGGCGAGACTTTCTGCATTGAACAGGAGAGTCGCCATGTACCCTGGGACGCCCGAAGCGCCGCTGCAAACCCCCGGCGCACTCACGCCCGCGCGGCTGCGCCGGGCCAAGGAGCTGATGTTGCATAGCCCGTTGTCGATCATCGAGATCGCCGCGGTATGCAACCTTACCCGCAGCCATTTTTCCCGCGCGTTCAAAGTCAACACCGGCCTTTCGCCGCAGGCCTGGCGCCTGCTGGCGCGCATGGAAAAGGCCAAGCGCTTGCTTGCAACCGAGGCGCCTATCACCCACGTGAGCCTGGAATGCGGCTTTTGTGACCAGGCCCATTTCACCCGTGCTTTCAGCCGCCTGGTCGGCCAGCCACCCAAGGCCTGGCGGCAGGCGCAGACACTTTCTTAAGCCAATGCTATCCACCGGTATAACCCCTGCGGGCAGTGCCGGCCCGTTATCCCAACCCAAGGAGTCACCCCATGAGCCAACCCGATTACAAGCGCCTGAACAAAGACGACGCCGTGGTGCTGCTGGTCGACCACCAGACCGGTCTGATCTCGCTGGTGCAGGATTTTTCGCCCAACGAATTCAAGAACAACGTGCTGGCCTTGGGCGACCTGGCCAAGTTCTTTGGCCTGCCGACCATCCTCACCACCAGCTTCGAGCAAGGCCCGAATGGCCCGCTAGTGCCCGAGCTGAAAGAAATGTTCCCGGATGCGCCGTACATTGCCCGTCCGGGCCAGATCAACGCCTGGGACAACGAAGACTTCGTCAAGGCAATCAAGGCCACGGGCCGCAAGCAACTGATCATCGCCGGTGTGGTGACCGATGTGTGCGTGGCTTTCCCGACCCTGTCGGCGCTGGCGGAAGGTTTTGAAGTGTTCGTGGTGACCGATGCCTCGGGTACCTTCAACGAAACCGTGCAACAAGCGGCTTGGGTGCGCATGACCCAGGCGGGTGCGCAGATGATGAACTGGTTCTCGGTGGCCTGCGAACTGCACCGCGACTGGCGCAACGACATCGAAGGGCTGGGCAACCTGCTGTCGCAGCGTATTCCCAACTACCGCAACCTGATGAACAGCTACGCGGCGCTCGCCTCGCGATGATGTAAACCTGTATCGGCCTCTTCGCGGGTAAACCCGCCCCTACCATGGCTGC